>CALUIE010000024.1 GCA_944320605.1 uncultured Phocaeicola sp.
TTCAGGTCATCCCATTTGTTTTCAAATTCTTTACGGTCGTTCTTGAAGATTGACTGAAGTCTGTCTGCTACTTTCTTAGTAATGTATGTAGAGATTTTCTTTACGTTAGAGTCGCTCTGCAAGTATGAACGTGACACGTTAAGAGGAATATCCGGAGAGTCGATTACACCGTGAAGCAGTGTCAGGAAGTCAGGAACGATACCTTCTACAGAATCAGTCACGTAAACCTGGTTGCAGTACAACTGAATCTTGTTCTTCTGCAAGTCGATGTTGCTCTTTATTTTCGGGAAGTAAAGTACACCGGTCAGGTTGAACGGATAGTCAACGTTCAGATGTATCCAGAACAGAGGCTCGTCCGACATAGGGTAGAGGTCACGATAGAATTTTTTATAGTCCTCGTCCTTAAGTTCACTTGGCTTTTTGGTCCAAATAGGGCAAGTATCGTTAATTATGTTGTCCTCGTCTGTCTCAACCTGCTTTCCGTCTTTCCATTCTTTTTTCTTTCCGAATGCTACAGGTACAGCAAGGAAACGACAATACTTGTTCAACAATCCTTTCAGACGGTTTTCTTCAAGGAATTCCTTGCAGTCATCGTCTATATAAAGGATTATATCAGTACCACGATCGGCTTTTTCTGTTTCCTCAAGAGTGAACTCAGGGCTTCCGTCGCAAGTCCATTTTACAGCCTGTGCACCTTCCTGATATGATTTGGTAACTATTTCCACTTTCTTTGCAACCATGAAAGCAGAATAGAATCCCAAACCGAAATGACCTATGATTGCGTTTGCATCGTCTTTGTATTTGGCAAGGAAGTCGTTTGCTCCCGAGAATGCAATTTGATTGATGTATTTGTCTATCTCTTCAGCTGTAAGACCAAGACCGCGGTCGGAAATTACTATAGTGTCATTTTCTGCTTTAACCCTGATTGTCAAATCACCTAATTCTCCCTTAAACTCACCTTTAGAGGCAAGAGTCTTAAGTTTCTGAGTCGCATCTACCGCATTAGATACAAGTTCGCGTAAGAAAATTTCATGGTCGCTGTATAAGAATTTCTTGATGATGGGGAATATGTTTTCTGTTGTTACCCCAATATTACCTTTTTGCATATTGTTTATGTTTTTATAATTAGTCATTTTTTATGTTGATCTATAAAGCGTCAACCGGAATTTCATCTGCAAAATAAATGCCAACTATTTTATGCTGACATTATGTCATATTGTATGACTTTTTGAGACTTGAATATATGTTAAAAAAAACGCTTTGTCGTTTCAATTGAAATGACAAAGCGTTTTGATTAAAACGACAAAGCGTTTTTTTAAAGAGCCTTTATTATTATTTCCTTACATTCAGAATCTGTTCCAATCTGTATGTTACTTCCTTCTTCAAGTTCTGTTTCAACAAGGAAATCGGCCAATTTGTCTTCTATGTTATTTTGTATGGCCCTTTTTATCGGACGTGCTCCATATTGTATGTCCTCGCCTTTTTGTGCGATGAACTTTTTGGCTTCATCCGTTATTGAAACATGAAATCCCATATTCTCAATCCTGCTGAAAAGTCCTTTCAACTCAAAGTCAGTAATCTTGATTAAATCTTCCGAATTAAGCTGCCTGAAAGGTATTATATCGTCCAATCTGTTTATAAATTCAGGGGCGAATGTCTTTTCCAACGCTTTTCTTATAATTCCGTTGGAATATTCCTCGTCATCTTTTTTTGAAATAGCGTTGAAGCCTATACCTTTACCAAAATCTTTTAATTGGCGGCTACCCACATTGGAAGTCATTATTATTACTGTATTTTTGAAATCGACAGTTCTTCCTGTACTGTCTGTGAGTCGTCCTTCGTCCATTATCTGCAGCAGGAAGTTAAATACATCGTGGTGGGCTTTTTCTATTTCATCAAGCAAAACTATTGAATATGGTTTACGTCTTACTTTTTCCGTAAGTTGTCCGCCCTCGTCATAACCTATATATCCTGGAGGGGCTCCAACCATTCTTGAAACGGCATACTTTTCCATGTATTCACTCATGTCAATTCGTATGAGTGAATCCTTGGTTCCGAAAAGTTCTTCTGCCAGACTTTTTGCCAAATGTGTTTTACCTACTCCAGTTGGACCGGTAAATAAGAATGTTCCAATTGGTTTGTTCGGGTCTTTTAAACCAACACGATTACGTTTTATGGCTTTTACTAATTTTTCAACAGCCTCATCCTGTCCAATGACTTTTGATACTAAGGTATCACGCATTGATTTAAGTTTATTAGCTTCTGAACTGCCTACTTTTTTTAAAGGTATGCCTGACATTAACGAAACTACTTCTTCAATGTTTTCCTTGTTTACCGTCTCCCGGTTTAGTTTCACCCTGTCGGTCCATTCCTCTTTCATCCTCTCCAACTCGTTTTGAAGAGCCTTTTCTTTATCCCTAAGTCCCGCAGCCATTTCGAAATTCTGTAACTTGATAGCTTCATTTTTATGTTCCTTGGTTTCCTCAATCAGCCTTTCTTGTTCCTCGATTTCTTTCGGTACGGATACATTCATAAGATGTATTCTTGATCCTGCCTCATCTATTACATCTATGGCTTTATCAGGGAAAAATCTGTCGGTAATGTATCTGTCTGTAAGTTCCACACAGGCTTTTATGGCTTCATCCGTGAATATTACATTGTGAAAGTCTTCGTATTGCTCCTTTATGTTAAGGAGGATTTGCAATGTTTCTTCTTTTGTAGTTGGTTCTACTGTTACTTTTTGGAATCTTCTTTCCAATGCTCCGTCCTTTTCTATTGATTTTCTGTATTCATCTAAAGTTGTTGCCCCGATACATTGCATTTCTCCTCTTGCCAATGATGGTTTTAATATATTGGCAGCGTCCATTGAACCGGCTGCAGACCCTGCGCCAATTATGGTGTGTATCTCGTCAATGAATAGAATGACATTAGGATTGCTTTTAGCCTCTTTTATTACTCCCACTATTCTTTCTTCGAATTCTCCACGAAATTTGGTTCCTGCCACAAGAGATGTCAGGTCGAGCATAATTATTATTTTATCAAACAGTGTCCTTGGAACTTTCTTTTCTGATATTCTTGTAGCCAGTCCTTCCACTATGGCAGATTTTCCCACTCCGGGTTCTCCTATAAGAACAGGATTGTTTTTTTTACGTCTGCACAATATTTGTGCTACGCGTTCTATTTCTTTATCACGCCCTATAACTTTATCTAATTTACCCTCTGCTGCGGCTCTGGTCAGATCTGTACCGTATTTGTTAAGTAAGGTGAGATTGTTGTCTGTGTTTTCACTTCTGTTTCTGGAACTTTGCGAAGTATGACCTGAATTACCCTTATAAGGCATTCCACTGTCTCCAGACCTTTGCATTCCGTGACGTTCTATACCATCATCTTCTTCACTTTCGTCGAAATTCAAACCTGCTGATGGAACCGGGGTTTCTTTTCCTGATATTTTGCTCTTTATTTTATCATATGTGATATTGTTCTGCAATAACACTTGCGCTGCTTTATTTTTTTCTTCTTTCATAATTCCCAATAAAAAATATTCAGAACCTATAGATTCTTTATCATCCAATTTTGATTCAAGAAAACAGAGTCTTAAGATTCTTGTTGTTTCTTCATTGAAATACAAATCTTTGATTTCGACTTTTGAATTGGAACTTTGTTGCTCGTCCTCAAGTAAATGTTCAAGTTCCTCTCTAATTTTTTTAAAGTCGGCATATAAACTTTTTAGTATTTGTGCTGCATTACTTTCGTTGTTTCTTATAATGCCTAACATGAGGTGTGCGGGTTCTATGCTTGCTGCATTTGTTCTGGCGGCTTCTTCCTTGCCGTATCTTATAACATCTGTAGCTTCTTTAGTATATGATATTCCACTCATCTTTTTTATAACTTATGTTTCTCTTTTATGTTAAGCCCTGATACCTTATAAATATATTCTGGGCAAATATATTATATTTTAAGTTCACAACAAATTTTATGCCATTATTTATGTTATGAAATATTGTCTCGTTTTGTCCGCATTTGAGTAAAAAACTTTAATCGTGAACACATTTTCTCGTAAAAAGTTTCGTATATCGTCTAAAAGTAGTACTTTAGCATGGTTTTTCGTAAACCGAAAGAGATGTATAATTAATATTTGTTTAAATGCAAGAACAAGACAGAATTATAAAAATTAACATCGAAGAGGAAATGAAGTCGTCGTACATCGATTACTCCATGTCTGTAATCGTGGCGCGCGCCCTCCCTGATGTAAGAGATGGTTTCAAACCTGTACATCGCCGTATTCTCTACGGAATGATGGAACTGGGAAATACTTCGGACAAACCTTATAAGAAATCTGCCAGAATAGTTGGTGAGGTACTTGGTAAATACCATCCTCATGGCGACTCTTCAGTGTATGGTGCATTGGTACGTATGGCACAGGATTGGGCTATGCGTTATCCTTTGGTTGACGGACAGGGTAACTTCGGATCTGTCGATGGTGACAGCCCTGCAGCAATGCGTTATACTGAGGCCAGACTGAAGAAAATAGGCGAGGAGATGATGCAGGATTTGTACAAGGAGACTGTAGATTTCCAGAACAACTTCGATGACACTCTTCAGGAACCTACCGTTATGCCTACACGCATTCCGAACTTGCTCGTGAACGGTGCTTCAGGTATTGCCGTAGGTATGGCAACTAATATGCCGACACACAACCTGGCCGAGGTTATTGACGGCTGTGTGGCATATATCGACAATAATGATATAGATGTCGATGGACTGATGCAATATATCAAGGCTCCTGATTTCCCTACAGGCGGATATATATATGGTGTAAGTGGAGTAAGAGATGCTTATCAGACAGGCCGCGGACGTGTGGTTATGCGTGCGAAGACCGAAATCGAAACTCACACCAATCATGACAAGATTATCGTAAACGAAATCCCTTATAACGTAAACAAGAAAGAACTTATCGAGCATATCGCTTCGCTTGTAAACGAGAAGAAGATTGAAGGTATCTCATACGTGAACGATGAGTCCGACCGTGAAGGTATGCGTATCGTTATAGACGTGAAGCGTGATGCCAATGCAAGTGTAGTTCTGAACAAACTGTTCAAGATGACTGCGTTGCAGACTTCTTTCGGTGTGAACAACATCGCTTTGGTTAAGGGACGTCCTCGTCTGCTCAATCTTAAGGATCTGATCAGACTGTTCGTTGAACACAGACACGAGGTGGTTATCCGTCGTACACAATACGATTTGCGTAAGGCGCAGGAACGTGCACATATTCTTGAAGGACTTATCATCGCTTCGGACAATATTGATGAGGTTATCAGAATAATACGTGCGGCAAAAACTCCTAACGAGGCTGTAACAAACTTGATGACTCGTTTTGAACTCAGCGAAATTCAGGCACGTGCCATCGTAGAAATGCGTCTTCGTCAGTTGACCGGACTTTTGCAGGAACAGCTTCATGCCGAATATGAAGAGATAATGAAGCAGATTGCTTATTATCAGGAAATCCTTTCAAACGATGAACTTTGTATGAAGGTTATCAAGGATGAACTGATAGAAGTTAAGGAGAAATATGGTGACAAACGTCGTTCAGAAATAGTTTATGCTTCGGAAGAATTCAATCCTGAAGACTTCTATGCAGATGAGCAGATGGTAATCACTATATCTCATCTGGGATATATCAAGCGTACTCCGTTGGCTGATTTCCATGCTCAGAACAGGGGCGGTGTAGGTTCTAAGGGTAGTGAAACACGTGATGAAGACTTCATAGAACATATCTATCCTGCAACAATGCATAACACTATGCTGTTCTTTACTCAGAAAGGTAAGTGTTATTGGTTAAAGGTTTATGAAATACCTGAGGGCAACAAGACATCAAAAGGACGTGCTATCCAGAATCTTTTGAATATAGATGCTGATGATGCTGTAACAGCTTATTTGCGTGTCAAGAACCTTAATGACAAGGAATTCATCAACAGCCATTATGCATTGTTCTGCACTAAGCAGGGTGTAATAAAGAAAACACTCCTTGAACAGTATTCACGTCCTCGTCAGAATGGTGTGAATGCAATTACTATCCGTGAAGATGACAGAGTGATAGAAGTTCGTATGACAAACGGCAACAACGAAATAGTTATAGCAAACCGCAACGGACGTGCTATACGTTTCCATGAAAGTGCCGTTCGTGAAATGGGACGTACTGCTACCGGTGTACGTGGTATTACACTTGATGAAGACGGAAAGGATGAGGTAATAGGAATGATTTGTATCAAGGATCCAGAAAAGGAAACTATAATGGTGGTTTCTGAAAACGGTTATGGTAAGCGTTCCGATATCGAAGATTACCGTAAGACAAACCGTGGTGGTAAGGGTGTTAAGACCTTGAACATTACTGAAAAAACCGGTTCACTTGTTGCGATCAAATCTGTAACAGACGAGAATGACTTGATGATTATCAACAAGTCTGGTATTACAATTCGTGTAAAGGTATCTGATTTCCGTATTATGGGACGTGCCACACAGGGTGTAAAACTTATAGATCTTGAAAAGCGTAATGACAGTATCGGTTCCGTATGTAAGGTTACTTCACAGGCTGAAGAAGAATCAGTTCAAGCTGATGCTTCACAAGAGAGTGAAATAGATAATAATACAAATGAACCCCAAGAAGAGAATAATCAAAACAATTGACTTACTAAAATTTAAAACATTATGAAAAAAGTATTACTAACTGCTGCGGTGGTATTTGCCACTTGTGCAGTATCAGCACAGACAAGTGTTGTAAAAGAAGCAAAGTCGGCTAAGAGTGATCCTGCCAAGGCTGCAAAGATTATTGAACCGGCATTGAGCGATCCTTCAACTGCCAATGATCCTGAAACATGGAAACTTGCCGGTGATTTTCAGAAAGCTATCTACGATGACGAGAATATGAAATTATATCTCCCTGGTGGAAAGGCTGACACATCTAAATTATATAATAGTCTGGCTAAGATGTTTGAGTATTATATGAAATGTGATGAGGTAGAGCAGGCAAAAGTAGCAAGTGGAGAACTTAAGAAGCCAAAACTAAGAAAGAAATTGGCAAAGACTTTGGTTTCTGTACGTCCTAATCTGACTAATGCAGGATCAGACGCATACAACGCAGGAAATTATAATGGTGCGTTGAAGTTCTTCGGTTTATATTGTGATGCTGCTACAGTTCCACTCTTTGCAGAAGAAGAACAAGTAAAAAATGATACCCTTGTACCTCTTATTGCAAACTATGCAACTTTGGCTGCTAATTCATTGAAAAATAATGAAGCAGTTATTAAATATGCCAATATAGGTAAGAATCATAAGGAAGAAGGTTATAGAGCATTAATGTGTTTGGCTGAAGTTTACAAGTCAGAAGAAGCAAAAGACTCTGTAAAATGGCTTGCTACCATTAAAGAAGGTGTAGAAAAATTCCCTGCACAGGAATACTTCGTTGGTAACTTGATGGACAATTATATCCAAAGAGGACAGGTAAAAGAGGCTTTGACTGAAATTGACGCTATCATTGCCAATAATCCTTCACCATATTTCCTGTATGTTAAGGGTGTACTTCAGTATGAAAACAAAGACTACGAAGGAGCATTGGTTACATTGCAGAAAATTGTAGATAAGAATGATGGATTTGTTGCAGAAGCATACTCAAAAATGGGTGATTGTTATTTCTTCCCAGGTCAGGATGTAGAAGAAGAAAACTCTAAGTTGGCTATGGATGATCCTAAATATACAGAGGGTGACGCAAAAATCAAAGAACTTTATTCTAAAGCACAGCCTTATTACGAAAAGGCAAAGGAACTTGCTCCTGACAATAAGGCTTTGTGGGGACAGTATTTGTTGAGAATTTATTGGAAACTTAACAAAGCTGAATACGAAGCTCTGGAAAAGGAACTTGGATATTAATATCCGAATATGATAATAAAAAATCCCGATCTGTTAAGGTCGGGACTTTTTTGTTGGGTGAACGGAGAATGAACGGGTAGTGAACAATTTCTGAATACAAAATGAATATTTCTTAAAGGTCGTTTATTGGCTGTTCATTTACCATTTATTTTCCGTTCATTAGTTGTTCGTTAGACATTTGTTTATCTCGTGTTAATAAGGATTATGCGGACCAATGATTCTTATCAGAATTTAAAACTTATACTTCCGTATGGAAGACAATTCTCGGATAAATGTACTGAATAAAAATCTATTATGTCTTCTTCCGGAGGATTTCCGAGCAGATTATACAGTCCGCATCTGAGAAGCAGTAGTTTTTCTCCAAAATCTTTCTTGAAAGTATATCCTAAGTCTATTCTGTAATTGAATTCACCGCGCTTTTTTCTGAAGCCTAAATCTTTGTCACTTTCAAACCAGTTGTCGGATACTTTGATTCTTCCCGATTTCATGATGCACCCCAATGAGATGCTTGATGCTTTATTGAATTTGTAGGATAACGCACCGGCCGCGTAATGTGGCATATCATATAAGGAAGGTACTTTACCGAGGTCCTTATATTCATCAAACCATTCACGGCTTCGTGAATATGTATAAGAGAACTGCATTGTCCATTTTGAGAGTATATAATATAGGAAGAATTTTATTCCGTAACTGTCTCCGTTTCCCACCATTATATAGTTATTCCAATTGCCGTCTTCTACAATAGCATCCGGTTTCAGAGCTACTATGTTTCGTCTTGTCTTGTAGTATGCGGATGTTTCCAATTTGCCTTTATCACCATCGAAGTTCCTTTTCCAGCCTATTTCGTAATGTTCTGAGGTTCGTGGCTTAAACCCTTTTATACTCGGCATTCTGAAATCTGTGGGTAGTGTAAAACCATCGAAACTGATGTAATGGTAGAACTGTTCCATTTTTGAGAAGTTCATATATAACAGGTTGTTTTTGCCTGGAGTGAAATTCAGGGTAAAGCGTGGTTGTATGCTGTAATAATTACGATAGTTTATAGGATTATATGCCACGAAATGTACACCAACTCTGGTAGTAATTTTGTCTGTAACTCTGATAAAGTTGTCATAGTATAAAGAATATTGGTTTATAGTCTCATTCTGTTTTCTCATGTTTCCATTACCCAAAGCTGTCATCTCATACGTTTCGTTTGAGTATTTAAATCCCCATCGTGTGGAATATATGTTTTCCGGACTATAATTAAATTCTGTATTGAATGTGGCGGTCTTTATTCCGCTTCTGATTTCATTATTTACATCTTCCTGCATATATGTATCGTTCTGTGTTTTGTCATAATCCCACTCATCATCCCATGTTTCATCATCGAACTCTGTGTCTGTATAAGAACCAAATCCCAAGATATCCGCATTAGCGCGGCTTATATGTGATGAATAATATGCTGATGTGGTATTTCCTAATTTCCCCCCACTGTCCGTTATATGTAGCTTTGTATATTTGGTTGTTCCATTTTACTATAGGTATTGCTTCTTCAGAATATAGAGGAAATCTGAATTCATCGAAAGTATTGTACGCGAAAAGTTTTATCGAACTCGTTTCCGATAGGTAGTATGACAACTTAGCATTATAGTCTAGAGAGTAGTGGTTCATTCTGTTTTCTGCTGAAAGTAACTGGTCATAAACGAATCTCTTGTCCGTGCGGCTGTTATCTGCTATATGCTGGACAAAGAGTACAAGCCGGAAGAAACAAGAAATGAACTGTTAGAACAGATACAACGTAATTTCAGATGGATGCCTGAGTTAGTTACCCTGCTGAGAAAATACGAAAAGAAACAGTCAAAGTATGGAAACTTTGAGAGTTTCTATCCTAAAATTATAGATTTCTTTAAAGACTACGCTAAAAGTGAAAATAAAAGATTTGATGTCCTAAAATAAATGATGTATCCATACTCTTTATAATCAGGATTTATTGTAAAGTCTAATACTCAATATAATCAAGTATCCCCTGAATATAAGCTATAGTCACTCCATAATTGGTCATAGGAATGTTCTGTTCCTTGGCTTTTGCCACACGGTTCATCATGAACTTCCTGTTGAACATACAGGCTCCGCAATGGATAACCAGGTCGTAGCCTTCAAGATTTTCAGGAAAGTCGTGTCCTGAAACCATATCTATCTGTATGTCATTGCCAAACCTTTTTCGGAGCATGGCTGGGATTTTCTCACGACCAATATCCTCGGTGAGTGGGGCATGGGTACATGCTTCTGCTATAAGGACTTTGGAATTGTTATTCAGTTTACCTATCGTACGTGCACTTTCCACAAAATAGTCTATATCACCTTTGTGCTTGGCAAAGAGTACTGAGAATGATGTCAGTATGCTTTCTTTTGGCTTTAGCTCGAAAACAGTTTTGAATACCTGCGAGTCTGTGATGATTAGTTTCGGAGGGTTTGCCATTGCTTTGAGCATTGCTTTCAGTTTGTCTGTGGTACAGCTCATTACAAGACATTTCTTGTCGAGAAGTTCTCGGATAGTCTGAACCTGAGGTAAAATTAGTCTGCCTTTCGGAGCCTGAATGTCCTGTGGCATGACCAACAGTACGGTATCGTTCTCGCCGGCAAGATTTCCTATTATACTATTGTCGGAAGAGTTGTCCGGCTGGTTTTCTATCAGTGCTTTTCTTATTTCGTCGATTCCTTCTTTTGTTACTGTACTAGCAATGACAGGTTTGGAACCGCATTTCTTTTCTATGGCAAGGGCTGTTTCTGTCTTGTTATCCAGAATATCTGCCTTGTTGAGAACCCATATCACCGGTGTGTTTTTAGCGGTGAGCACTTTCTGCCATCGAAGTTCTTCTTCGATATTATCGTCTGTGCAGACCATAATAGCTATGTCAGTGCGTTCTGTAGCCTTTAATGTCTGTTTGACTCTCAGATTTCCAAGCTCTCCTTCATCATCGAATCCGGCAGTGTCAATAAATACACACGGGCCTATGCCGTGTATTTCCATTGATTTATATACAGGGTCGGTAGTAGTTCCGGCTACGTCCGAAACTACTGAAACTTCCTGTCCTGTGATGGCATTTATCAATGACGATTTTCCACTGTTTCTTTTTCCGAACAGTGCTATATGTGTGCGGTTTGATCTTGGAGTATCTTGCAATGACATAATAGGTATTTAAACTGTAGTTATATTATCAGAATCTGAAGTCGCGCTTTCCCTCGCCAATGTATTTCAGATTCTCTATTGCGCGTTTTTTTATTGCCGGGTTTGGAATCTTTTCCATCTGTTCCCTTATCATCTTGGTTCCGAGTGCCTTGGTTTCTGGTGAGGCATAATCTTCCAAATATTCCTGCAAAGTCATAAGTGCGTTGGGCGAGCAACAGTTGGCTATCTGTCCTGTTTTTACCAATGACATGAAACGGTCGCCTGTACGTCCTTCTCGATAGCAAGCGGTACAGAAACTAGGAATATAATCGAGTTTAAGCAACCATGACACTATTTCGTCCAATGTACGGTTGTCGCTGATATCGAACTGTGAGGAGTTTTCTTCAGGAGTTTCCTCTACGGCATATCCGCCTACGCTTGTACGTGAGCCTCCGCTTATCTGTGAGATACCGAGTTCAAGAACTTTTTCGCGTGATTTTTGCGATTCGCGTGTAGAGATAATCATTCCCGTGTATGGCACAGCTATACGGATGATGGCTACAATCTTCTGGAATATCTCGTCGGAGATAGCATTTTCGAAGTCTGCGGCATTTATGTCGTCGGCAGAGCATATTCGAGGTACGCTAATAGTGTGAGGACCTACTCCGTAAGTGGCTTCCAGATGTTCCGCGTGCATCAGCAGTCCGGTGAAATCATACTTATATGTATTCAGGCCGAACAGAACACCGAGCCCTACATCGTCTATTCCGCCTTCCATAGCCCTGTCCATTGCCTCTGTGTGATAAGCATAATTACTCTTAGGACCACGCGGATGAAGTTTCTCGTAGTTCTCTTTATGATATGTCTCCTGGAAAAGTATGTATGTACCTATTCCTGCTTCGTGAAGCTTTCTGTAGTTCTCCACTGTTGTGGCAGCGATATTCACGTTCACGCGGCGTATGGCTCCGTTCTTATGCTTTATTCCGTATATTGTCTTGATGGATTCAAGGATATATTCTATCGGGTTGTGCAACGGATCTTCGCCGGCTTCAAGTGCCAGACGTTTGTGTCCCATGTCCTGAAGTGCTATGACTTCGCGTTCTATATCTTCCTGACTGAGCTTCTTGCGGGCTATAGTCTTGTTTTTGATATGGTAAGGGCAATACACACAGCTGTTTACGCAATAGTTTGAAAGATACAGCGGGGCGAACATCACTATTCTGTTGCCGTAGAATTTCTGCTTGATTTCCTTTGCCAGACTGAAAATCTCTTTCAGCAGTTCCGGGTCGTTACATTCAAGCAGCAATGCAGCTTCACGGTGACTGATACCTTTACATGCTCTTGCTTTTTCTATAATGGATGATATGAGTTCTCTGTTTCCAGCATTCTCTTCCGCATATTTCAGTGTGTCAAGAATTTCATCATGGCTGATAAATTCTTCAGCCTTTTTTGAATCGGCTCTGTACATAGTTGTGGGTTTATATATTATTTATTCGACATAATCTCCTCGACCGTAGTCAATAGTATAACCAATGGCACTAAGCTTTTGTTCAAGAAGAACAAGACCTTCTGCTGCTTCGGCACCCATTGATGCCTTATTGTTGTACAGCGAATATTTGCTTCTTTCCTGTGGAGGAGAGAGATTTGGCATCACTACATTTGCGCCTGCCAGTATTCCTCTTTCGCGTCCGTCTGGAGTAAGTGAAGCCAATGCTGTGGTTGACGGTATAAGCGCGTGGGGATGCATAAGTCTGAATATTGACAACAGGAGTAAGGTAGTTCGTATGCTGCCAGCACTTTTATCTGCGAACGGAGTGTCACGGTGAGGTATGAAAGGACCTATTCCTATCATCTGAGGCTTGAATTCGCCTATAAACAAAATATCTTCGATGATGTTGTCTGTGGTCTGGCCAGGACTACCGACCATTATGCCTGTACCTGTCTGATAGCCTATCTCCTTCAGATTAGTAAGGCATTGCAGCCTGTTTTGCAGTGACATCGTTTCAGGATGCAGTAATGAATAATGATATGGATTGTGGGTTTCATGACGAAGCAGATATCTGTTGGCTCCGGCTTCATAGAACATCTTGTATGCCTCGTATGATTTTTCTCCCAATGACAGGTTTATGGCTGCGTCAGGATATTGCAGTCGTATGGACGATACTATGTCGGCTATTCTTTCGTCAGTCATATAGTTGTCCTCGCCACCTTGGAGGACAAAAGTACGGAACCCTAATCTGTAACCTTCATCGCAGCATTGCAGTATAGTTTCCTTGTCAAGACGGTATCTCTCCACGTTTCTGTTGCTACGGCGTATCCCACAGTACAGACAGTCGTTATGGCAGCAGTTTCCTACCTCTATAAGTCCGCGCACGAAAATCCTGTTGCCGAACACTTTCTGTGTTTCGGAGCGTGCAATGCTGTTTATCAGTTCAAGATTGTCGTCATCACACTCATCCAATAATATACGAAATTCATCGGAAGAAAGTGTTTTCTCCCGATGAAGTCGCTCTATAAGTTTTCTCATATATATGTGATATGAAAAATCTTTATTTATTCTTCTTCCTTGTAGTTCTCGTATTTCAGAGGACGTTTAATCAAATCCTGATTAAGCTGTCTTTTGCCTGAAAGAGGGTCGTTGTGTGAACTTGGACCAGTGATACATCCTTCAGGACAAGCCATCATTTCAATGAATTGTGCGTCAACTTTGCCTGTCTTTGCGTATGCTCTGAGAACTCCGATGTTCTTCTTGTTGAAGTCCGAAACCTGCATAATCTTAATGCCGTTGGCTTTTTCACCCAAGTAAGCCTTAACAGCTCCTGCCACACCGCCTGCCTGAGCAAATCCGTGAGCCTCGCATACAGACTCTTTTGCAACTTGATATGGAGAAACTTCTTTCAGGTCGATTCCCATACCTTTGATAACAGAGCTTATTTCTTCGAAAGTCATAACATAGTCCACACATTCGTCGCGCTGTGCTTCTTTTCTCTTGGCGATACATGGGCCTATGAATACCACTTTAGCGTCAGGATATTTCTTTTTTGCAATGCGTGATGCGTAATACATTGGCGAACCTGTTGTAGAGACGTATGGTTTCATTGCAGGTATGTGCTTATTCACAAGTTCTATGTATGACGGACAGCATGAGGTTGTCATAAACTTCTGCCCTTCAGCTATTTTTTCAAGAAGTTCGTGTGCCTCGTTACTTGTAGTCTGCATAGCTCCTTCGGCAACTTCTATAACGTCTGCGAAACCTATCTGCTTCAAAGCTCCGTAAACTTCTTCTATTTTTGCATCGAATTGTCCGAGTATAGATGGGGCAGGGATAGCGATTACCTGTTTTCCTGCACGTATTTCTTCAAGTACATCGAATACCTGTGATATTTCGAATATAGCACCGAAAGGACAAGCATTAAGACATTTTCCACAATAAATACATTTACTTTCGTCAATATGTTCTATGTTATGTTCGTCTTTGCTGATTGCTTTCACAGGACATGCTTCTTCACATGGTACAGGTATGTAAACGATAGCATGATAAGGACAACTCTTGTGACAGATACCGCAACTGATACAAGTGTCATGGTCAATACGTGCCTGACCTGTTTTCTTGTCGAAGTGTACGGCACCTTTAGGGCAGTTCATGTAACAACTTCTTGCCACACAACCTCTACACAGGTTACTTACTTCATAGTTTACCTGAACGCATGATGAACATGCTTCGTCTATCACGCAAAGAATGTTTTCCTTGATTTTGCCATGTCTTTCGAGAGCTTTACGTGCGTATTCTGAAAGGGGTGTAAGTTCGTCTGTCTCGTCGGACATATCCCATCCCAAAAGAGGGAGTGACTTGTATTTTGTCACCGCACGTTCCTTGTGGATACAGCAACGTCCTACAGGCTGAGAACGTCTTGGACTGAATTCCAACGGAATACGGTCGATTTTTTCAATTAACTGTTTCTCCTTCCACAAAGCTACCAGATTTTCAAGCAGTTTGTGTCTCACAATCATTACGTTGTTGGTAAATGCCATAAGTAAAAAAGTAGTGTGATGTTAGTTAAAAATATAGTTTATTATTCATTATCCTCTTCTGCACCGCGCAGAATAAGAGTAGTAGCGCCTAGAGTGAAAATACTTCCTTCTTCGATTATAACTCTTTCTTTAGGCCCCAGGATTTCATTCATGTGGTATGTTCCTGTAATACTGTCGTTATCCCTTAATGTATATATTAATTTTCCTTGCTTGTTTCTTTTTACATTGATAATGCAATGTCTGCGGTCCATGCTCGGATCGTTTGTTTCTATAGCTATATCAACTTCAGTGCCCTTGCATCTGCGTCCTATCACGTTATCGCCTTCATGCAGAGGTAATACCTGCTTGTATGCAAAAGTGTTTTCTATAACCACAACATTACCAAAGTCTTTTGTTCCTTCCTTTTCGTCTATGATTTCTTCGCGACGTGTTGCTGCATTAAGTTTGGTACGTCCCAAACGTATGCTGAACTGTTTTTTACACTCAGGGCAGATGAAAACCAATGACTGTCCTTCTTCATACTTGGTTTCATCAAACTGGATGTAATTGTCGCATTTAGGACATCTTACTCTTTTCATTCCGGAAAATTTGATTATTTGGATTTATTCAGTAACCATGCGGTCTTGAACTGTTCTTCTTTTCTCAGTTCGTTTATTTTTTCGTATGCTTTAGACTTGTCTGTATAACTATATAACGCTATACGATAACGGTTGTCCGAAGCTAAGATAGTAGCTTCATTATATCCCATTTTTTTGAATTTATCAAGTTCTTTTTCAGCATCCTGCATAGTCTGTAAACTGGATACTATAATGAACAGACCTTTATTTTCTTTTGTGATATTTTTCTGTATTTCTTTTGCGCTCTTGATTTCTTTTTTAGGAGCCGCATCAGATACTTTTGCTTCATTGATGGCTTTTGGTTCTGACTTTTCAATCTTTACACTTTTAACAGCTACTGGACGTAATGTGTTTACGTTGTTGCGTCTGCTTATGTTGTTTGCTTGTTCTGTTTCAGTCGTTTCCAATGGGCTTGTAGCCATTGATTTGTTTCTTATAGCGTCAAACATTGTTTCTGCTCCCAATGAAGCATAACTTGCGCTATCAAGATAAGTATTTTCTACCGGAACAGACAACATGAAAAACAAAATAATGGCTGCGGCAATACCAACAGCGTGTTCTGTCATGCGTTTAATGATATGATACTGCTTTTTCTTTCCATTATTATTTGTCTGTGGCGATACTGTTTCAATGATAATACGTGGCTCCGGATTTTTCTTTAATGCGGATAACGGTGAAATGGAGAAACTGCTCAAACCATATAGATTAGGACTGAAAAAAGCGTTACTGTAGGGCTCGAAACCGTATATTCCGGCCATTGTATAATACAATGTTCCTATATTGTCCAGTTCTGCCTGTCCGTTTTTATATAAAGTTTCTTTTATTTGTGATACAACACTTTCTATTTTCCTGCTTGCGTCAGGAAAATCCGTGTCGTAAGCCTGCATGTATGACTGTGCCAATAAACCGTCGTTTATTGTCAGTTGAGGATTGAATCCTATTGTTTTTGATGGAGGACAGAATACATTGGCAGAATCTTTGAATTCTGCAGATTTGTTATGTGCAATAAAGCCTCCCAAACCTGGTACTATTACACAATCATTCTCCAATAAAAGTACTTCTATATGTCTTGATAGCTCTTTCATACTGCAAAATTATAATTTTTTTTAGAAGGCTGTACAAGTTTGTATGATAAATTTGTGCTGAAAGCGGACAATTTTAGTACTATGTCTTCTTAACACGAGCTAAATATATTCAGTTTTGAATTTTACTCATAAGAACTTCAGCCAGTTCTACCTGATCGGCTTCTTTTGCCAACTCTATACCTTCCTTCAGAGTCTCAATACCTTCTTGCGTGGTGAAGAATGCGTTAAACCTGCGCAGTGTCTGTATCTGAGGAATAGCAAAATTACGTGGCTCCGGATTATGCGGACATAATGCGGACAGTTGCTCCGGATCGATTTTTTCTTCAAGCATATCTTTGAAAATATCCTTGTAAGGCAATTTGAATTTGTTTGTCAACGGTTTGAAAGTTACGTGGAACAGATTTTTTTGTGTAGTACGTCCGTTCTTGTCATGATAGTTTACCTGTATAGGCTGATATGTACATATTGCTATCAGTAATGCATCAGCAATAGCTGATGATGAGTCCTCATCTTCGAAATTGCATTCTAATTCATCTCCAATGAAAGGTGTATTGAGTCCTTCCATTTTTGAGACAAGCGAATTTTCAAGGTATAGGTTCTCATCTGTTATTATTTCCTTTCCTTCTATTCCCCAGTCGAAGAGTCCTGTGCTTAGTCTGAAATGTTTTGATTGATAAATATACTGATTACCTATTGTAGTTGTGATACGGATATATTCGAAATTCTGTGTTATGGAAAGTATTTCTTTTTGCATATTCTCTTTCCTTGTATCCTCATCATCTATTTTAGTCGCAATATCTTCATTATCAGATATTTCATCTGTAGAAATATTATTCCCAACCTCTTTATCTTCTTTAGTTTCTTCTATAGGTGGGGTATTTTCTGTTGAGATTGTATCTTCAATTTTGGGGGCTTTCTGTAAAACTTCTTCGATTTCTTCGGTTATGGTTCCTTTTATGGTCTGTTCTTCTTCATCTGATATATCTTCTTCAGCTTTGAATGCTATATTGGCTATTTCGTTTTCCAAAGATGTGATTTTCTCAGATAGGAGTGTGTTTCCTTCTTTTTCCTTTATATAAAGTTCATTAAGAGCAGTCAATTCTTTATCAAGGTTCTCTTTTTCAGATTTAAGCTCTTCAATAACCTTTTGCTGTTGCTCAATTTCCCCAGCCATTTTTTCATTGGCCAGGGAAATATTTTTTTCAAGATTCTCTTTTTCTATGACTATGGTCTCGTACTTTTCCTTGAGTTGCCTAAGTTCATCGGTAGCCAACTCATATTCGGTTTTAATACTCTCTTTTTTCTTTTTGTACTTTTCGTTAAGGGAGTTATATTCCCGTGATGTACTTCTTAAAAGTTCAGACAGTCTTTTGTTTTCAAGTCTAAGCCTTATCAATTCTGTATTTTGGGCTTCAATGTCCAAACCATATAGTGCTTTATAGATTTTAAGTGCGAGTTTACCCATGTCATTAAGATTTATCAGTCTCTGAATCGTTTTGTAAGTTCTCCAAATTCATCAATTCTGCGGTCTCTAAGGAATGGCCACCAGCGGCGTACATTTTCACTTCTGTTCATGTCAATATCCACAATGATGTTTTCTTCCTTTATATTGTCGGCTTGAGCTATAATTTCTCCTTGTGGACCTGCAACGAAACTGTTTCCCCAAAATTGTATTCCGTTGGTTTGTCCAGATGGATCAGGCTCGTGCCCTACACGGTTTACTGCAATGACAGGCAGACCGTTTGCCACGGCATGACCTCTCTGCACAGTAACCCATGCGCCTAACTGACGAAGTTTTTCTTCCTGTGTATCTGTACTTTCCCAACCAATGGCAGTAGGATATATAAGAAGTTCGGCTCCTTTCAGTGCCATCATGCGTGCTCCTTCAGGATACCACTGGTCCCAACAAACCTGTACACCGAGTTTTCCTACCGAAGTCTGTATAGGCTCAAAACCGAGATCCCCCGGAGTGAAATAAAATTTCTCATAATATGCCGGGTCATCAGGAATGTGCATCTTTCGGTATTTTCCCGCTATGCTACCGTCTTTTTCGAATACTACAGCTGTGTTGTGATACAGTCCAGCTGCACGGCGTTCGAACAAAGATGTTACAAGAACAATTCCGTATGCAGCTGCTATCTCACTGTAAAAGCCGGTTGAAGGACCGGGAATAGGCTCTGCGAGATCGAAAAGTCTTGTATCTTCTGTCTGGCAGAAGTATAGGGAATTATGTAATTCCTGTAATACAACGAGTTGGGCACCGGCTTTTGCCAATGACGCTATATTTCTGTGAAGTTTCTCAAGATTATATTTGATATCTCCTGTACAAGATTGCTGTACGATACCTACTCTTATTATTCTGTTCATGTCTATTTTTTGATTATATAGTTGTTTTTTATCCTTTGAATACTGATTCAGGGTATTGCATTGTTACGCAGTGTAATGAACCGTGTTGTTTTATTAGTGCTCTGCAATTTACTCCTATAATTTCTCTTCCGGGGAAAGCCTGCGCCAAGACTCTTGCGGCTTCCTTGTCATTTTCTGGCTGACTGTAAGTAGGGTAGAGCACGGCATCGTTCATTATCAGGAAATTTGCGTATGTGGCAGGCAATCTGAAGCCGTCTTCATCATAAATCGCTTCAGGCATAGGCAGAGGTAGTAGCCTGTATGGCTTACCGTCAATTGTAGTGAAAGATTCCAACTGCTTTTCCATAGCCTGTAAAGCACTGAAATGTTCGTCTTCAGGATTACTGCATTTTACGTATGTTATTGTGTCGTCCGGACAAAGTCTCGCAAGAGTGTCCACATGGCTGTCTGTATCATCTCCAGCCAAATAACCGTAGTCCAACCACAAAATTTGCTGAAGGTTGAAAGTTTCTTTCAGATATTCTTCAATTTCATGGCGTGACATGGTGTCATTTCTGTTAGGCGCAAGGAGACACAGAGATGTAGTTAGGAGAGTACCTTTTCCGTCGCTTTCTATGGAACCGCCTTCAAGAACAAAATTACGTTTGTTGATATAATCACCGTTGAGGATATGTCGGCCAAACAGCTTGCTGTTAATCAGATTATCTTTGTCGGCGGCAAACTTCATTCCCCAACCGTTAAAACAGAAATCCAGAAGTTGTGGATCTCCGTGTTTGTCTTTTAAGGTAATGAAAGCGTGATCTCTTGCCCAAGTGTCATTTGTCTTACACTGGAAGAATGTTACATTATCTTTATATGGAAAGTTATTGAGTACTTCAGGAAACTCCGGTGCAACCAATAAAAGAGGTTGTCTTGATGCAATTTCTTTTGCCAGGTTGACGAAGCATTCCTCTACCTCATCCAACATATATGCCCAGTCTGTATCAATATGTGGCCATGTCAACTGTATATAGCTCTGTTTGTCCCATTCTGAAGGGAGTGAAAGATTATTGTTCATATTATATGTTTTGTTTACTTCTTGTTTTCTGATAGTTTCTTTTTTCTGTATGAACGGAAATTGTTTACCCAGTCAATAAGCTCATTCCATTTCGTAAAGTCTTTTTTGTAAATAAGTCCTATACCTTGCGTGGTGAGTGTTGACTTGGTAAAATACCTGTCGTTCGTTTGGTTATATCCTCTAAGGCGGAAATCTCCGTTTTTGGTCAATAACCATATAGCTTCGAAATCGCCTACAAAGTTAGTATTTCTCAGTGTATTTTCCCTATATCCGAAATTACCGTTTATTATAAGTCTGTTATTAAGCAGTCTTCCGCTAAGTATTGCTTCGGCTTCTACGTCTGTCCATCCGTTCTGTCCTGTTGTAAGGTTTGTTCCAACATTCCAGTTTTGGCTGTCAATAACCTGCGAGAGCATATTGTTCAGCTGTCCTGAAAGGGTACTGAAAGCCAATGAACTTGTAGCATCCGACTGGCCACTTTGGGCAGCATAATCGTATGTATAAAACTTTCCGACTCCAAGCAGATATATAATCTGTGTAGTCATCTGTTCCGGTGTACTTGTCAAACTTTTTACAACCTGCCTGTCTTCTTCGTTAACAGTAGGCAACTCGATGTCGAAACTTAAGTTCGGCGAGGTCAGAAGTCCGGAAAGATTTACTATACAGTTTACTCTAATATTACCTCGTGTAGATGTCGCGTCTGCAATCAGGTCGTTCAGAGATGCTGAAGGAACAGTATATACCGCCTGTACATTCAGATTTGCTGCTTTAGGATCACCGTTGAAAGAGACACTACCTCCCTGTCTGAGTACAAAATCTTTTCTTATTATGTTTTGCATACTTAGCTTGTAAATACCCTCGGATATGTTATAATTGCCGAATATCTGAAAGTTCCCTTTATTAAAAAAGTTTATTCTCAAGTTTCCTGTTCCTTTTGCCGCTATGTAATCTCCTGAAGCCGGGTCCATTATTATTTTCATGTCCGCTTGTGCAGATGGTTCTATCTGTAGGTTGATTCTTATATCAGGTGGAGTAGTATTTTTATCTGCAGTATTTTGTTCATTCAGATAATGATACAGTTCAGTATGTATTTCCTCTTGTCTTCTTTTGGGTGTTTTGTCAACGAATGTAATAAATTGTTTGCTGATAGCTTCAGTAGCGGTTCCAAGCACATAAACAAAAGAAGTCTTGTCTTCTGCCCTTACATTGCCGTCAACTATCAGTCCCGTATTTTCATTACCTCTTATTGTGGTCTTTCCGGAAGCATATATATTTCCGTAAAACGGGAATTCAGGAGTCTCGCTGTCTGAACTGAAAACCATCATATTGTTTGTGTCAAACTGGAACATGTAACTTAGGTGTTTAAGTTTTTGATGTCTTAAATACCCGTTGGCGATTCCGGAATTTCCTTCACTGTCTGTCAATTGTACGTTAGTGAACAGGAATTCACCGGGATTAATTATTACTGAATCGGCTTTTGCCTCAAATCTGCTGTTCAGGACATTTACTTTCATTCCGATTTCGGCCTTGGCACTACCTTCCAGATCAAGTCCTTTGAATGGACCGAAAAGGCGTACATTACCGTATGCTTTTCCTTTTATATCGCTGAAAATGTCTTTGATGAAATATTGCAGGAAGGACATGTCTGTTCCTCCGGCATTGATGTTCAGGTCTAATCCTTTTTCCTTAGGGGATATATAGCCTTCAACACCTGTATATACTCCGTCATGTTTGTATATATCAGCTTTGAGAAGTATCCTGCCTTTATCATTGTCGAATCCTCCTTTAATATCGGCCTCTCCGAGCAGTGCACTGTTCAATGAAAAATTATTGACTTTTAGTCTTGCATCCAATAACGGTTTGTTGAATACATTTGACACAAAGACTTTTCCACTTGTGTTACCTTCGAATTTGACATCATAAAATTGTATCATGTCCATCACATACAACAGGTTTATACCCTGCAGGTTTATTATGCATGAATCCTTGTCTGTTGCGCCTAATCGACCGTCAATCCCTACATATTGTTTCCCGTGTTCGAAAAGGAAGTCTTTTATATTTATACTTTCCTTATCGATGCTTACACTTGCCGGATGTACATTCCATATTGTATCATTCAAAACTATTTTGCTGGGGTGTAATTCTATGTCAGTGTGTAACAATCCGTTTGTCTTATTCTTTGAAAATGCTGTGGTTGCGGATATTTCGCCACTGTATGTAACGCTTGTATTGTTGCCCCAATATGCTGTGGTTGCCAGTGTGTCGTTATTAGCCTTGGCGTTCAGACTTAGATTTACCATAGCTCCTTTTTTCATCAGCATATTTGTCCGTACATGACAGTGCAGCTCTTCATTTGGGTTCTCGAACAGAAGTGTGACAGATTCATATTTCTTGTCATTATAACTCAGTTCAGGAATATTGGCATTTACGTAAACTTTAGTTCTGCTGTCATCAATATATCCGTTTAGGGTGGCCGGCATATTGATTTCAACAGGTAGTTTAAGAAACTTATTGAGAAAATCTGAATTATCCAAACTGAATTTTAATGAAAACTTGTTGTTGGTTTTCTGGTTGATTAGTTTGTTACCTTCCTGGAAAAATGAAGGAATATATCTGTGGGCAACTTTTATAATACTTGATGTTATGGTTTTATATGAATAATTGCCTATAATCTGTCCATTCAGAAAATTAGATTTTATATCAATGATTTTTTGGTCATTGATATTATTGGCATTTAGCTGGAATGAAGGAAGGAAATAATTGTTATTTTCGTCATTAGAGATGCAAGATAAACTGTCAATCAATATTTTACCCTGTATGTCATCTATTGATTTGCCGGAAAAATCAGCACCAAGATTTAAAGAGAAGGTGCTTCCGGCGTATTTGTCGGATAAATTCAATACATCCGGTCTGAAATCTTTCAGATTGGCAGATAGTCTGAACACAGGTATCTCCTCGGCAGTAGAGAAACTACCGTCAATATTAATGCGTGCATTCTTGTCGTTAACGGAAATACGACCGTTAAAACCTCCGGGTGTATATTGTCCGTCCAATAATATGTCGTGATATGTGTATCCTTTAATGTCTATGGAATTAATTTTTCCTTTCACATACGAAGCCGGTCTGTTGTTACGGTATGTCAATCCTTTAAGATTGATGTTGAAAGACGCTTTTCCCAACATGTTCTCTTTTTTAGTAAGCACGCCAAGATTAAGATTGTCTGAAACAAACTGTCCGGAATATGTCCTGATATTGCTTATGGAATCCCTGTTCATAATAAATCTGGACTGTATATTACCGAGTGGTGTATTTAATGTGAGTTTGTTTTCCATCAAATACGGATTGCCTTTTATTTTTCCGGAAAGACTGGCTGTAGATATTTTGGAAATTATGTCGGGCATTATGAAATCTGCTCCTTTTATATTTTTCAATAACCAGTCTGCACCATTACCTTTTATCTCTGCCTTTCTTATATCCGCGTCAAATAAAGTTTTTATAGAATCATTTCCGGGGACTATATGCCCTTTGAGATTGAGATTTACATTTTTATCGTTGGAATAGACCAATAACTCGTTTATATAGTGACTGTTACCGCTATTGGCAAAATCGGCTTTAATATTAATCGTGTCATTGAAGTTACTTAAAGCCGGAACAAATGATTTTATATCAGCAGGCACAATTACGGCTGACATTAAACCTTTGTATTTTATTGTTCTGAAATTCGTTATTTCCTTCAGACTGTCAAATCCAGTAATTAGACTGTCAATTTTTAAGCGTGTATTTGGTAAAAGGAGTTCGAATTGATTGATTTTTATACCTTGATTGTTCCCGGTGGCCTTAAATGATAATTTGCGTAAATTCAGTCCTGACTTTTCGTTTAAACTTATACGTTTGACGTCAACATTAAGCGAATCGACAGACAAGGCTTTCAAAGAAATATTTGCAGACAGATTCTTTACGGAAATATTAGACGGATTGAACCTTTCAGCCGTTTCTGATTCGGATAATATATCATAGTTAATATTGCCTCGCCTTATTAATATTGAGTTGATTCTTAAATCTATAAATTTGTTCTTTTTATCCTTGTTTTTAGGAGAAAGTAAATCTAAAATGAACTTGAAATTAGGTTCGGAATTTTTATCCTTTTGAGATAGGTTTATGTCAGAACCGAAAAGTTGCACACTGTTAATCCTGATTTTTCCGTTAAAAAGTGCCCTTATGTTAAATTTAGCGGAAAATCTGGCAACTTTCAGCATTTGTTTTGCATCTTGGTCGTATATTTCAAGGTCATTGATTATAACCCTGTTCAGCAACCCTAAATCTATATTGCCTATATTTACCTCTGTGTCAAGTAGTTTTGTAAGCTCACGAGCTGTTAGCGTACTGATAACATGCTGTACCTGTGGAATGTTCAGCATGGCTATCAATCCGAAATAAATAACCATCATTGATATTATGACGATTCTTAATGTATGTTTTATTATTGCGAGCCTTCTCATTTGTTTAAATCAGTACAAAAATACAAATATCGTGTGTATTACGGGTATAAATGCGTATGTAATTTCAGAATTTTTGCAAAAAAAACGGAATATAGGTGATGAAATTGTAAGTATAAGAGAAAATATTATGAACTTTGTAACGGATTTAGAAATAAAGATTGTTTTAGGATGAAAAAATTACAGACTTATCCGTCTCCGTTAATGTCTATTTTGCCAATAGTATTATTGGTTGTCTTATTGTTTTTTACAATTAAAAGTTTTGGTTCAGATGCATTGTCAGGTGCAAGTCAGGTATGTTTGTTGATTACAACCGCAGTATGTTCCGCTATAGGTATGTTGGGCTATGGAATAAAGTGGAAAGATATTGAACATGCCATAGTGAATAATATTGCCGGAGTAAGTTCGGCTATTATAATACTGCTGATAATAGGAGCATTATCGGCTGTGTGGATGCTCAGTGGAGTAGTACCGACATTGATATATTATGGAGTTCAGTTAATACATCCTAACTTGTTTCTTGTATCATGTTGCGTGATATGCGCAATTGTTTCTGTTATGACGGGTAGTTCATGGACAACTATCGCTACTATTGGTATTGCGCTTATGGGTATAGGGAAGGCACAGGGCTTTGAAGAAGGCTGGATAGCAGGTGCCATTATTTCCGGCGCATATTTTGGAGATAAGGTATCTCCGCTGTCGGATACCACTATACTTGCTTCTTCTGTAACCGATACACCTCTTTTTACGCATATACGGTATCTGATGATAACAACAGTTCCCTCAATTGTAATTGCGTTAATTATATTCTTGATAGCCGGACTGAATCATGCGGCAGGTGATACTGCGGAAATGGCTGAGTTTGCAAATGGGCTAACCGATAGGTTTAACATCTCAGTTTGGTTATTGATTGTACCTGTCGTAACAGGAATACTTATAGCCAAGAAAGTGCCTTCAATTATTACTTTATTCATTTCAACAGCAATGGCTGTCATTTTTATGATCATATTCCAAATGGAAAATATCGTAGAACTGGCAGGAGGAAACAATGATGGTCAATCTATATTCCGGACTGTTTTGCAGACTTTGTTTACATCCTCTAATCTTCAGGCCGGTAATTCGCAATTGACAGAACTTATTTCAACTCGTGGAATGGGAGGCATGATGAATACAATATGGCTTATAATATGTGCCATGTGCCTTGGTGGAGCAATGACTGCATGTGGAATGTTGGCAAGTATAACAGGAGTGTTTGTGAAATTTACCCGTAAACTGACTGGTATGGTGGCTTCCACTGTAGGTTCAGGTATATTCCTTAATTTAGCTACGGCTGACCAGTATATCTCTATCATCCTTGTGGGAAATATGTTCAGAGACATATATAAGGATAATGGTTACGAAAGTCGTTTGTTAAGCCGTACAACAGAAGATGCGGTTACTGTAACATCTGTATTGGTTCCGTGGAATACGTGCGGAATGACGCAAGCTACAATTCTTGGTGTTCCTACACTGGTGTATTTGCCATACGCTTTTTTCAATTATATAAGTCCGATAATGAGCATACTTGTTGCCGCATTGGGATATAAAATAGTCCGTGTGAAGAAAGACTAATCAATTTTTTTTGATATCAGTGGTAGAAGGTGGGCTTCGGTCCACCTTTTTATGTTTACTACGGCATTGTCCGGCTTCACTGCCTCTTCTGTAGGCATATAGTCAGGTGTGATGCTATACACCTTGGCAAATCCTTCGGAAAGCAGTTTCTCGCTGTCGTCAGTACGTCCTGCTATCAGCCATACAGGAACATTATATTTCTGTGAATGTCTCAGTATCCGCTCCGGCAGTTTTCCCATCAAGGTTTGACTGTCTGCATGTCCTTCGCCTGTAATTACTATATCTGTTCCTTTTAGCAGCGTATCGAAATCTATGAGTTCAAGCAACAGATCGGCACCCGACTTGAAGGTGGCATCAAAATATTGCAGGAAAGCATATCCAAGTCCTCCTGCCGCACCGGCTCCTGGCTCGTTTGATTTGTTTTCTCCGATGAGGCTGGCAGATGCCTCTGCAAACTCTTTCGCTCTTCTGTCAAGTTCTATTACCATTTCCTCTGTAGCTCCCTTCTGTGGTGCAAATATATATGCCGCTCCGTTTTCTCCGAATAAAGGGTTCCTTACATCGCTTGCCAGTGTGAAGCGGCAGTCGCTCATCTCTTTGTCTATAATCTCTTTTACATTCCTTCCGTTTAGGAGACTGTCTGAAATAGCTTTTAACATTCCTCTGCCTGCATCGCTTGTACCGCTTCCTCCAAGACCGATAATGAAATTCCTGCAACCTGCATGTAGGGCATTTATTATCAGTTCTCCCACACCGTAAGTAGTTGCTATCATCGGATTACGTTCTTCTTTTGACATAAGTGTCAGCCCACATGCCTTTGCTGTTTCTATTACAGCCGTACCATCTGTCGTTATTCCGTATTGTGCAGTTATTGGGCGCATTAGCGGGTCGTGAACTATAGTCTCAAATATCTTACCATTCATGGCAGATATGAATGTTTCAAGCATACCTTCTCCTCCGTCAGACATTGGAATTTTATGTATCTCAACTTCTTTTGATTTTAGAGAAGAGGAGATGGTGTTTTCAACTTCTTCCGATGTGAGACAACCTTTGAATGAATCTATGGCGAGGATTATTTTCATGTTTGTACAAATATTGCAATTCAGATACAAATTTATTGAATTAAGTCCGAATATCAATGTTGAAACAGAATGTTATTTTGTCAATTTGACATTTTGATAAATTGAACGGTTGTGGTTGCGAAAATTACTGATTGATATATGAAGACATGAGAATTTTAAAATCTTGATAGATTTTGATTGTTTTATTAGTAGTAAAATGCTATTGAAAATATAGAATTCTGTTTCTTTTAATGTGATATTAGGATTAATTGTGTTGATATATTGTTTTTGTGCTTGTGTTTCTCTACTTTATGATTTTGTTTATTCTTTCTTTGAATTAAAACGTTAACTGCATATTATTTGTATTATTATTAGTATCAGTTCTTCGTGTGAAAACGTTTTGTCTTTTTAATCGTAATGACAAGACATTTTATCTTGAATGGACTGTCGTTTTTCCTGTTAATAATAGATTTTCTGAAGGAGAGAAAGGTTAATTATTGTCTCGAATTTAACACTTTTGTCTTGTAAATATATGATATATTCAACTAAAAACGGTATGCCGTTTTAGATTTCATTCCGGATGCAATGATTTTGTGTGTTTGTAAGTAATAAATTCTTTAATATTGTTTGCATAATGTTCTGTAAATACTCTATATTACTATCATTGTGATAAAAGGACTATTTGAGCAGGGCTTTAAGTGACAGTTCGGATATTTCCGGTAATATATTCCTGAAGTGTTCCAATATTCTGTCGTAAGACTCTTGTGGTGTTTTGTCCGGATGGTATTTTCCAAACAAAGCTTCAGGTGTGGTGAGTAGAGACCAGCCCCAACCATATTCTCTGCCATGCTTGTCCTGAGGATAAATGAAATCCTCTGTTACTATATATCCGCCCATTTCCAGTCTGGTGATATAGGCATCAAATTTGCTGCGCATTTTCGGACCGGTAAATCCGCATGCATGTCGCAGTTCGCGTGTGATGAGGCTGCCTTCTGTTCTCAGAATATCCAGTATTGTATCTTCTATACTTCCTTCCTCTGGATATGGATAAATACTCCTTCTATAATTGCAAAAATCCGGCCACCATTCACGACTGATAAATGCAGCCTTGCTTTTGAAAAATTTGCCGTATGCGCAACCGCTTTCCTGCAAAATAGAACCTTTCCACTCCCAAAGCGGCCATTCCCATCCTCCGTCAGGCAAACTGTTGTATTGGCAATCTTCGTCCACAATCTCATCTGCCGACCAACCTGTGATACCCATCGGTAGGAGTGGGAGAAATCCTATTTCGTTGATATAGTCTATCAATTCAGGACAGGAGTGTATAAGTTCTTTTTCCATATTATTATGTAAAATTTTTCGCTAATGCAAAGGTACATAAAAAACAATGAATATTTTTATGTATGTTTGCATATAAATATAGCTCTATATAGAGATGATACCTCCGAAAATAGAACAATCTACGAAAGAAGAACGCAGAGAATATGTGTTAAGCGCATGGGAGTGTCTGCATGACTGTGAGTCGTGTGGAAAATGCCGTATCCTGAAAGGGAGAGATGCGGAAACGCTTTATGCCGATTATATTGAGGGAAAGCGTTCGTATATGGACATTACATTAGAAATAAGGAATAATTCTTATTGATTAAAGGGACTGACCTCCTATGATAAGAATTATTCCTTGTAAATATTTTTGTAGCTTTTAGATGCTCATTCCTAAATTATATGCTTCCTGAAGCTTGTCGTTACCTTCGATAGTTCGTGGAGCATCAACACCTCCACAGAATAAAGTTCCTGCAAGACGGCTCTCGGGATAACAGTCAATCCATCCTGTCAGGCCATTGATAGCACGTTGTGGAGTTTCCGGCTCGTTTTCAGCAGCTGTTGTAAGCATATATACGTCGCGGAATTTGTAATCCAAAGTGTACATGGCGTTCATACGGTCGATAAGAACTTTCATCTGTCCGCTCATCTCATAGTAGTAGATAGGTGTGGCCCATACTATGACATCAGCATTAAGAACTTTCTGCATTATGGCATTTACGTCGTCGTTGATTACGCATTTGCCTAATTTCTGACATGCCAGACATCCTCGGCAGAATCGGATATCCTTGTTGATGAGTGAAATCTTTTCTACTTCGTTCCCTGATTTCAGTGCTCCTTCGATAAACTTGTCAGCAAGCATGTCGCTGTTTGAACCGGCACGCAGACTGGTAGAAATAACAATAACTTCCTTCATAATTTTCTTCTTATATCATTAACATTATTTTGCCGGCTTCCTTCGTGAATATCTCCGGGAAACGGCAAATAATGGCATAAACTTGTTTGATTGTTACTGGTTGGTTGTCTTTTCGTATATGCAGTCCCAAACGGTTTATGGTTTCTGCTATCTGGTCGGTGGTCGTACCGCCATTTCGCTTGGTCAATACATATACTATTGCTTCTTCAATCTTCATGGTTATTTATCGTTTTGTAGCAGTAATCATAAATGTTACAGCTACCATAGCGATGGAGATTCCGACGATAATGTTTGTTGTTAGTGGCTCGCCAAACATAAGAGTACCGACGACAATAGCAGTTATAGGTTCGAATACACCTAAAACAGAAGCCTTTGTTGCTCCGATATTTCGTGATGCTATGGCAAGTGTAGCAGTTGAAACTATGGTTGGCAACAGAGCAATACCTACCAGATTTAGCCAATCAGCTCCTGTTGTGATACCTGCTGTTATGGCAGTGTCGGAACTGATGATTTTTCCTACGAATACAATCGCTCCTACTGTCAGGGCATAGAATGTAAGTAATGTATTGGATATTCCTGCAATTGCCTTACTGCGGTTGATGATTACTATGAATAGTGCGTACACCAATGCAGAGGCTATTGATAACAGTACACCGATAGGGTTGATGGTTTGTGTGCCGTCACTTTGCGTCATAATGAGTACTCCACCGAATGTGGCTGCAATTGCTAGCCATACCGGCCATGACGGAACGACCTTCAAGAATACCATTATGATTGCCACAAGAACAGGGTAGAGGAATACGAGTGTAGTAGCCAGTCCGGATGCAATATATTCGTAAGCCTCGAAAAGGAATACACTGCTTGAAGTATAGAGTAGGCCGAGGACAAATAACACACCAATCTGTTTACCCGAAACCTTGAAGCTTTGTTTACGTAGCATCAGGAACAATCCCAAAAGCAGAACCGCAAAAAAGTAGCGGAAGAAAAGTATGGATTCAGTGGCGGCACCGTTCTTCATCAGTGGAACCGCGAACAATGGATTTAATCCGTAGGTTATACCGGTAATAATTCCTGCCGGATAGCCTATAATGGCATTTTTGCTTAGTTTCTTCATGTGTTGGTTATATGTAAAATGTTATCGGGGTGCAAAATTAATCAATCATATATCTGTGAACAAATTATTTTCTGTAAATGTATCTTGCCAAACCGTAGATTATCTCGTGAATATCGGATATCTGTTGAGAAAACTATTCATATTAATAAAAAGTACTGTGAACCTATTAATGGTGAATATAAAAACAGCAAATAAAAAGATATGAAAAAAAACTTTGCCGGTGAATACTCAAATACGATAATCCG
>CALUIE010000025.1 GCA_944320605.1 uncultured Phocaeicola sp.
TGAAACATACCACTAATACAAGCCGTACACGCATCGACAGCATAGAATATAAGGTAGATATCAACACAATGGAACACTTGAGTGTTGAAAACGGCCGCCTTGCAAAGGAAGATGTGCCAATGCAGTTGAACCAGATAGCCAAGGTTGTCCTTACTTCGTCAAAGGAACTGTTCTTCGACTCATATTCTGACAACAAGGCTACAGGTGCATTCATACTTATAGACCCTATAACAAACAATACAAGTGCCGTAGGTATGATCATCAACCAGGTGGCAGACAAGGATATGCACAATCAGATGGAATTGCCTGTCCTGGATTTACCTAAACTCGGTATTGCTCCTGAACACTATGAAGCGATAGAAAAAGCTGTAAAAGAGCTTTCACGCCAAGGAATTGATATTGAAATAAGAAAATAAAGACAAAAAACATTGTTAATACTTGTAGGAATGAGCAAAAGATTACTCGCCATATTAATGGCAGCACTAATGATAAATTCAGAATATACTGCATTTATTCATGCAACCTGCATTTCTGAGACTTGCACCATTGAAAATGTTGACAGTCAGTGGAAAGGAAAGAAAGTAGCATTTCTTGGCGACTCTATAACTGACAAGAAAAGAATAGGAACAAAAAAGTGTTACTGGGAATTCTTATCAGAGCTACTTGGCCTGGAAGCATATTCCTATGGTATTAACGGAAATCAGATGAATGGTCTGTTAAATCAAGCAAAACAATTGCATGAAGATCGTGGTAATGATATAGACGCCATATTTGTTTTTGCAGGAACAAATGACTATAATGCAGGAATTCCTATAGGCAGTTGGTTTGAAGAAATCAAGCGTGATGCACCTATACCTAACAATAAAGTAGAAGAAAGAACATACAGAAAAACTGTAATGGATGAGACTACATTCTGTGGACGAATAAACATTCTGATGAATTATCTGAAAACTAATTTCCCAAAGCAACAAATAATTCTGATGACTCCACTGCACCGTGGCTTTGCACAATTCAGTATAAATAATGTACAACCAGAAGAGGCTTTCTCTAACAGTATAGGATTATTTATAGATGATTATGTTCAAACTGTCAAACAAGCAGGTAATTTATGGGCAGTTCCAGTTATAGACCTAAACAGTTTGAGTGGATTATATCCAATGAATGATTCGCATATACAATACTTCAGTAATAAAGATACTGACAGACTTCATCCAAATATAGAAGGACATAAACGTATGGCAAAAACTATAATGTACCAAATACTTACGCTTCCTTCTTCATTCAAATAAAGTTTTTAGAGATATAATAATAAAATGGGATTATTAGAATTCAGTAAATTACCTGTCAACCCGTTGGTAGGAGCTGACTGGAAAACCTTCAATCAGATAACAAAAGGAAGAGTCATAGACGACAAATTCAAGAACAAATACAGACTTACAAAATCTGTATGTCGCTTATTGTCTTCACTCAAGCCATTACAAGACAAAAGATACGAAAAGCTGCTTGCCGACAAGCCTCTTGAGCACGACCCGGTATTCATATTAGGACATTGGCGCAGCGGAACTACATTCATGCATAATGTGTTCTCATGTGACAAGCATTTCGGATATAATACTACCTACCAGACCGTGTTTCCTCATCTGATGATGTGGGGACAGCCTTTTTTCAAGAAGAATATGAGTTGGTTAATGCCGGACAAACGTCCGACTGACAATATGGAGCTGGCAGTTGACCTGCCTCAGGAAGAAGAATTTGCATTGGCAAATATGATGCCATGCACATATTATAATTTTTGGTTTCTTCCTAAGCATACAATGGAATATGCTGACAAATACCTGCTTTTCAACAACATAACAGATGATGAACTGAAAACATTTGAAGAGGTTTTCACAAAATTGATCAAAATTTCACTTTGGAATACTAAAGGAACACAATTCCTAAGTAAGAACCCTCCTCACACAGGGCGAGTAAAGGAACTGGTAAAAATGTTTCCTAATGCCAAATTCATTTATCTGATGCGTAATCCATACACGGTGTTTGAGTCAACAAGAAGTTTCTTTACCAATACAATACAGCCTCTAATGCTACAAAATATAAGTAACGAGGAACTTCAGGCAAATATATTAGAGGTATATTCAAAATTATACCACAAGTATGAAGAAGACAAGAAATTCATACCTGAAGGGAATCTGGTAGAGGTAAAATTTGAGGACTATGAACAGAATGCCTTTGATATGACAGAAGATATTTACAAAAGACTGTCATTGCCAGGATTCGATGAGTCACGCAGTGCAATAGAAGCATACGTAAACAAGAAAAAAGGTTATAAAAAGAATAAATATCAGTACAAACCTGAAACAATAGAGTTGGTTGAAAAGCACTGGTCATTTGCCCTTGAGCAATGGGACTATAAACTTTAACACATATAAAGACTATAAGTCCATATAACAAAAATATCGTTTGTAAAGAGTTTTCCGTACAAACGATATTTTTTTATTTATATTCCATAATAGTTACGTAACTCGTGTGCGATAACGAAAAATATGTTATTTATTGGAATAATAGTCCAAAATAGTCGAAAATAGATTGGAAATTACAATAAAAGACATTATTTTTGGCAAATAAAATAAATAACTAAATCTTAATTAGAGTAAAATCTGTAGAAAAACAAAGCATGGAACAAGTTTTCAGTTACATCATCGGGCTAGGTGCAGCGGTGATGATGCCTATCATTTTTACAATTTTAGGCTTGTGTATCGGTATCAAATTTGGTAAAGCTCTCAAGAGCGGTCTGTTAGTAGGTGTCGGTTTCGTAGGTTTGTCTGTAGTAACAGCGTTGCTGACAAGCAGTCTTGGTGACCCACTGAAAAAAGTAACCGAAATTTACGGTTTAAGTTTGGGGATTTTCGATATGGGTTGGCCTGCTGCAGCCTCAGTAGCATATAACACTTCAGTAGGAGCATTTATTATTCCTGTATGTTTGGCTGTAAACATTGTAATGCTTCTCACAAAAACAACAAAGACAGTAAACATTGACCTTTGGAACTATTGGCATTTTGCTTTCATCGGTGCTGTAGTATATTTCGCAACTGAAAACATCTGGTGGGGATTCTTTGCTGCAATCATCTGTTATATCATAACACTCGTTATGGCTGATTTAACTTGTAAACAATTCCAAGGGTATTATGACAAAATGGATGGTATTTCTATCCCTCAGCCATTCTGCCAAGGATTTGTACCTTTTGCACTTGTAATAAACAAAGCCTTAGATATGATTCCTGGATTCGACAAATTATACATCGACGCAGAAGGTATGAAAAGAAAGTTCGGTATTATGGGTGAGCCTCTTTTCTTAGGTATTGTAGTAGGTTGCGGTATTGGTATGCTTGCATGTAAAAACGGACAAGAGATGGTTGATAACATACCAGCTATCCTTGGATTAGGAATAAAAATGGGTGCTGTAATGGAACTTATCCCACGTATCACTTCATTATTTATAGAAGGTCTTCGACCTATTTCAGATGCTACACGTGAACTCATAGCACGTAAATTCAAAAACAGTGCTAACTTAAACATTGGTATGAGTCCTGCATTGGTTATCGGTCATCCTACAACTTTGGTTGTATCACTTCTTCTTATTCCTGTTACATTGTTCCTTTCAGTAATACTTCCGGGAAATCAGTTCCTTCCATTGGCTTCACTTGCCGGAATGTTCTACTTATTCCCTGCTGTACTTCCTATTACTAAAGGTAACGTATTGAAAACATTCCTTATAGGTTTGGTTAGCCTTATAGTTGGTTTGTACTTCGTAACTGACCTGGCTCCATTCTTTACCCAAGCTGCCCATGACGTATTTATCAAGACTGGCGATGCCGCTGTTAAGATACCTGAAGGATTCCAGGGTGGTGCACTCGACTTTGCGTCAAGTATCTTCTCATGGTGCATCTTCCATCTTGTATATAACTTCAAGTATGTAGGTTCCGCAATATTGGTAGCTATAGCTCTTTTAATGGCTATCTATAACAGAACACGCATTATCAAGGAAGCAAAAGCTCACAGCAATAATTAATAGTAATAACCTAAATTAAATAAAACAACAAAAACATGAAAAAATTAGCATTAGCAATGATGATGGGCTTAGCGGCCATCTCAACAAACGCACAAATGAATTACTCTGTGCAAACAGCTTGCCATCCACAAGATGTTAAGCATTACGATACAGAACGTTTGCGTAACGCTTTCGTTATGGAAAAAGTTTTATCTCCAGATGAAATCAATTTAACTTATACACTTTATGATCGTCTGATCTATGGTGGTGTAATGCCTGTAAACAAGGTGTTGAAACTTGAAACATTCCGTGAACTTGGTCCGGAAATCACTTATTTCCTTGAACGTCGCGAACTTGGTGTAATAAACATCGGTGGTGACGGTGTAGTAACTGTTGACGGTAAAGAATACCCAATGAAATATAAAGAAGCTTTGTACGTAGGTTGCGGTAACAAGGAAGTTACTTTTAAGAGTAATGACGCAAGCAAACCAGCTAAATTCTACATCAACTCTGCTCCTGCTTACAAACAATACGTTACACAGTTGATTACAACTGACGTTAAAGCACAGAAAGCCCAGCCTAAGAAATATGCTTTGGCTATCTCTGACCACTATGGTAAAATGGAAGACAGCAACGACCGTGTTGTAAACCAGCTTATCGTAAAAGACGTTCTTGAAAGAGTTAAGAACGGTGGTACCAACCAGTTACAGATGGGTCTTACTGAATTGGCTCCAGGTTCTGTATGGAACACAATGCCAGCTCACACTCACACTCGCCGTATGGAAGCTTACTTCTACTTCAATGTTGAAGAAGGTAACGCAATATGCCACTTGATGGGTGAACCTAAAGAAGAACGCCTTGTATGGCTTCACAACGAACAGGCTATCACTTCTCCAGAATGGAGCATACATGCTGCAGCAGGTACTCGTAACTATACTTTCATCTGGGGTATGGCCGGTGAAAACCTGAAATACAGCGATAAAGACGAAATCAAATATACTGAAATGAGATAATCCAACAAAGTATATAAGTCATATTTTAAGCCTCGCAATAGAATTGCGGGGCTTTTTTCATTGATAAACTATAATAGACATTAATTAAAACCTATTAAATACATTGTGTCAAGATAAATTTATTACATTTGCCAATAAATAAATTATCAGAGTTTATAAGATGGCACAAAACTCACGTCAAATACAGTCACAGGCCCAACAGCAAGTACAAACACTTTCACCACAACAAGTGTTGCTTGTAAAACTTTTAGAGTTGCCAACAGTAGAATTGGAAGAACGCGTACACGCAGAACTTCTTGATAATCCTGCTTTGGAAGAAGGTAAAGACCCTTCAGAAATAGCAGAAGAACAGGCTAACGATTTTCCGACTGATCCGGATGCAGACCCTGATACTAATTATAATGAAGACGTTTCATTAGGGGATTACCGAACTGAAGACGATATTCCGGACTATAAATTACAAGAAAACAACCGTTCAAATGGAGAAACCCCTGAAGAAATACCGTTATCGGACAATGTTTCTTTCTACGAGACATTAAAAGAGCAACTGGATATGCAGGAACTCACAGAAGAACAGAAAATACTTGGAGAGTATATAATAGGTTCATTAGATGATGACGGACTCTTAAGAAAAACAACCGAGGCCATTATGGATGAACTGGCCATATACCAAGGCATATATACCACAGAAGAAGAACTAGAACATATTATATCAATTATCCAAGATTTCGATCCGGCCGGAATAGGGGCAAGGAGTCTGCAGGAATGCCTTCTCCTCCAGATAAAAAGGAAAGAAGATTCACCACTAAAAGAAATTGAATATAAAATAATAGACCAATACTGTGACGAGTTCACAAAAAAGAATAAAGACAAGATAATACAAAAACTAAACATTACGGAAGAGGAATATAATGCAGCCTTTTCCGAACTGATAAAACTTAATCCACGTCCTGGAAGCTCCATGGGAGAAGCCATAGGCAAGAACCTGCACCACATCATACCTGATTTCATTGTCGAGACAGACGATGAAGGTAACATTACACTAAGTCTGAATAACAGAAACGTACCGGAGCTGAGATTAAGCCGTACTTTTACAGACATGCTGGAAGAACAGACTCGAAACAAGGCCAACCAATCAAAAGAGAGCAAAGAAGCCTTCATGTTCCTTAAACAGAAAGTAGATGCTGCCCAGGGTTTCATAAATGCAGTAAAACAAAGACAAAATACCCTTCTTAGTACAATGCAAGCCATTATTGACCTGCAAAAGCCATTCTTCACAGAAGGAGATGAGACTTTACTGAGACCAATGATATTAAAGGATGTGGCTGAAAGGGCGAGACTTGACATTTCTACAGTATCAAGAGTTAGCAACAGCAAATATGTACAAACTAATTTCGGAATATTCCCATTGAAATACTTTTTCAATGACGGATATACCACTGACAGTGGAGAAGAATTGTCTGTAAGAGAAATAAAGAGAATTCTGAAAGAATTGGTTGACAATGAGAACAAAGAGAAACCACTTACAGACGACGAATTGGCAGATGCGTTGAAAGACAAAGGCTATCCCATTGCGAGACGCACTGTGGCAAAATACCGTACTCAACTTAATATTCCGGTAGCAAGACTAAGAAGATAAAAAAATGGAAGAAAACAACATTCCTAACGAACTTACATATCACGAACCAGTACACTTAACAGAACAAGAGAAAAAAGATCCACTCTATATAGCATCATATATAGTTTCGGCTATATTCTCACCTTTTATGGTTCCTTTTGTGGCATTTCTGATGATATTCCTTTTTACATATCTCAATATAATGCCCTTTTCATACAAGCTATCCATATTAGGTCTGGTATATTGTTTCACAATACTTTTCCCAATGTTGGGCATATATATATTCCAAAAAATAAACGGATGGGGCATAAAAGAATTGGGGCATCGCGAAAACAGATTCGTTCCATACGGATTGACCATATTAAGTTATATAGGTGGACTTGTAACAATGTACAGAATACATACGCCAAGATATATGAGTGGAATTGTTCTTGCCGTACTAATATGTATGGTGTTGTGTACCATAGTAAATCTTAAACTTAAAATAAGTACACATGCCGCAAGCAGTGGATTGATGGTTGGAGGATTACTTTCGTACAGTTTTCTTTTCCAGTTCAACCCCGTATGGTGGCTGGCAGGATTTATCTTATTGGCAGGAATGTTATGTACAGCCAGAATTATAATGCGTCAGCACACGCTTACAGAAGTTTTCGGAGGATTTGTTGTCGGATTATTTTGTGGTGTCACGGGAATTTTGTTTATTTGAAATGATATAATAACCTTGTAAATTTTAAAACCATGAATTTCCCAACTAATGTAAAGTACACAAACGAGCATGAATGGATTCGTTTAGAAGGAGAAGAAGCATACGTAGGTATAACAGACTATGCACAGACACAGCTTGGAGACATTGTCTTTGTAGATATTCCTACTGAAGGAGAGACTTTGGAGAAAGGCGAGACTTTCGGAAGTATTGAAGTGGTAAAGACTGTTTCAGACTTGTTCCTGCCCATAGGAGGAGAAATAATTGAAGTCAATCCGGCACTTGAAGATAATCCTGAACTGGTAAACAATGACCCTTACGGCGAAGGCTGGATTATCAGGATCAAACCTACAGACGTTTCAGAAATAGACGACCTGCTTGATGCCGAAGCATACAAACAGTTAATAAACGAATAGAATCAAACTGTATTAAAATATAAACTATAAGAAGAAAAAATAATGAAACCAATTGTAAGTATCATCATGGGCAGTACTTCCGACCTTCCCGTTATGGAAAAGGCCGCTAAACTGCTTGACGAAATGCAGGTTCCTTTCGAAATTAACGCACTATCAGCACATCGTACACCGGCTGAAGTTGAAGCATTCGCAAAAGGAGCCGCAGACAGAGGTCTGAAAGTCATAATCGCTGCAGCCGGTATGGCAGCTGCACTTCCTGGAGTTATTGCAGCAAATACTACTCTTCCTGTAATCGGAGTACCTATCAAAGGTTCCGTTCTCGACGGAGTTGACGCACTGTATTCTATCATTCAGATGCCTCCCGGAATACCGGTAGCCACTGTCGCCATCAATGGAGCGATGAACGCTGCAATCTTAGCTGTACAGATGATAGCACTGTCCGACGAAGAACTTGCAAAGAAGTTCGCTGCTTATAAGGAAGGTCTTAAAAACAAAATAGTAAAGGCCAACGAAGAACTGAAAGAAGTTAAATACGCATACAAAACTAATTAAATGGATTACTTCAACTATTCACGCCGAAAGGCTAACGAAGTATATGTTGGTGCCACTCCTATGGGTGGCACTAATCCTATACGCATACAAAGCATGACAAACACCGTAACAATGGACACGGAGGCTTGTATTGAACAGGCTAAACGTATCATTGATGCCGGTGGCGAATATGTACGCCTTACCACACAAGGTGTACGCGAAGCTGAAAACTTGAAGAATATCAATATCGGACTACGCTCTCAAGGATACAATACTCCACTCGTGGCCGATGTACATTTCAATCCTAATGTAGCTGACGTGGCCGCACTATATGCCGAAAAGGTACGCATCAATCCAGGTAATTATGTTGACCCTGCCCGTACTTTCAAGAGCTTAGAATATACAGACGAGGAATATGCACAGGAAATTCAGAAAATACGGGAACGCTTCGTAAAATTCCTAAACATCTGCAAGGAGAATAACACAGCCATACGTATCGGGGTGAATCATGGTTCCCTGTCCGACCGTATAATGTCACGCTATGGTGATACTCCGGCAGGCATGGTAGAATCGTGCATGGAGTTTCTGCGAATATGCGTGGAAGAGAATTTCAGCAATGTAGTAATCTCCATAAAGGCTTCAAACACTGTGGTCATGGTTAAGACAGTCAGGCTACTTGCCGAACAGATGGAGAAAGAAGGCATGGCATTTCCTCTGCATCTTGGGGTAACCGAAGCCGGAGACGGTGAGGACGGACGTATCAAATCCGCACTCGGCATAGGCGCACTCCTTGCCGACGGATTGGGAGACACTATACGCGTTTCATTAAGTGAGGCTCCGGAAGCCGAAATTCCAGTAGCACGCAAATTGGTGGACTATATAACCAAACGTGAAAGCCATCCATACATTCCCGGAGCAGAAGCGGATGATTTCTGCTATACCAATCCGGCAAGACGCAAGACAAAAGCCGTTGCCAATATCGGAGGAGAGAATCTTCCCATTGTCATCTCCGCACGTCTGAATGGAAATCCGGAAATAAACGAACAATTCAAGCCGGATTACATATATTGCGGACAGACACTGCCGGAAAACAGAAGGAAAGACATTGGCTATATAGTCGATGCAAATGTCTGGAATGGCGAGGAAGGTACCTATCCGGCATTCAGTACGCAGCAGATTATAGGCTTACACCAGATAAAATCAGAAGTAAAGTTCCTGTTTACCACATATATGGGACTTAACGAGGAAGTCACAGCTTGTCTGCGTCTGCATCCAGAAGTTGTTATAATAGCCCAAAGTAATCATCCGAACCGACTTGGAGAGTTTCGCGGTCTCGTTCACCAACTCACAAGACAAGGCCTGAATAATCCGGTAGTATTCTTCCAAATGTACGAAGAAAGTTTACTTGAAGATTTGCAGATAAAATCGGCGGCAGACATGGGTGCATTAATCTTCGACGGTTTGACAGATGGAATTCTGCTTTACAACAATACTTCGGCCATTACCGACACAAAACTTGACGAGACAGCATTCGGGATACTGCAGGCAGGCAGAGTCCGTACATCTAAGACAGAATACATTTCATGTCCTGGATGCGGAAGAACTCTATACGATCTCGAATCGACTATAGCGCGTATAAAAGCCGCTACATCACACCTGAAAGGGTTGAAGATAGGTATTATGGGTTGTATAGTAAATGGTCCAGGCGAGATGGCAGATGCAGACTATGGTTATGTAGGTGCCGGACGGGGCAAAATCAGCCTGTATAAGCGCAAGGAATGCATAGAAAAGAACATTCCGGAAGAACAGGCTGTAGAAAAACTGATAGAACTGATTAAGGCCAACGGAGATTTCCGCGAGAAATAATACAACCACGAGACATATAATATTAAAAGGACAGAAGGAAACGATGAAAATTCCTTCTGTCCTTTTTCTTTAGGCATTTATGAAAACGCCTCGACAAGATTAGTGTTACACGTACGTGTAACGAGCGTAACACGAACGTGTGACGCGTGTAACACCTACGTGTTACGGGTGTGACACGTACGTGTCACGCTAATTGCATCAAAAAAAGCCACGAGAATATATAAATATACCTCATGGTTCTTATTTACAAAATTTATTTTACCGGAGTATTTTCCAGGGTAGCAATAAGAAAATCATAGAATTTCTTTACGGAAGGAATATTACAACGTTCTTCCGGAGTGTGCGGGCACTGCAAAGTCGGACCAAATGAAATCATATCCAAGCCTGGCATTACAGCACCAATGATACCGCATTCCAGTCCGGCATGTATAACCTTCACTTCAGGTTCATCACCGAATTGTGCCTTATATGAGGCCTTCATAGCATGAAGTATAGGTGAGTTTACGTTAGGTTCCCAACCCGAATAACCTCCGGAACGTACTACATGCATACCCGCCATTGAGAAACAGCTCTCAATGGCTGTATTACGGTAATCTTTCATTGATTCACGTGAACTGCGAGTCAGAACCTTTATGGCAGCTTTTCCTGCCCCTATCTCTACTATAGCAAGATTTGACGATGTTTCAACTGTGTCAGGTATTGTAGGAATAAAGCGTTCTACTCCATTTGGGCAGGCAAAAATCGCGTCAACCAAATTATCCCTTATTTCGTCAGGTACCATCATTTTAGGCAACTCAACACGTTCGGCTGTGAAAGTTATACCGTCTTCTATGGTTGCGAATTCATCACGCCAAACCTGTTCGCACTCGCCAACAAAAGCCAAGACATCTTCAACTTCTGTTTCAGGTACAGTGATAACGACTTCACATTCACGCGGAATGGCATTTCTCATATTTCCACCCTCCCATGAAACAAGACAAGCCTCATCGTAAGTGATAACCTGATTAAGGAAGCGTGCCATCAGCTTGTTGGCATTTGCATGTCCCCAGCCTATCTGGATACCGGAATGTCCTCCGCGCAGTCCTTTTAATGTTACTTTAAGTGCTACATCTTCAGGATCTGTCTCTTCCTCTTTATATTCCAATGTCGCGGTAAGGTCCTCCCCACCTGCACAACCTATATAAAGCTCTCCTTCTTCTTCCGAATCAAGATTAAGCAATATGTCTCCTTCTATAGTACCGGGTTTCAGGCCAAAAGCTCCGTACATACCGGTTTCTTCGTCCGATGTTATAAGTGCCACCAAAGGACCGTGTTTCAACGACTTGTCCTCCATAACCGCCATGATAGCGGCAACACCCATACCGTTGTCAGAACCTAAAGTAGTACCTTTGGCTTTTACCCATTCGCCTTCAACGTATGTCTGGATAGGATCTTTTTCAAAATCATGCTCTGTCTCCTTGTTTTTCTGCGGAACCATATCCATGTGTGCCTGAAGGATTACAGTCTTACGATTTTCCATTCCCGGAGTGGCAGGTTTACGGTAAATGATATTTCCAGCCTCATCCTTAAATGTTTCAACACCGGCATTCTTTCCGAAATCAAGTAAGAAAGCCTGAATCTTCTCCAAATGTCCGGAAGGACGGGGAATCTGCGTAATTGAATGAAAATGTTTCCACACATTCTGTGGAGCTAAAGAAAGAATTTCGCTCATAGAGTTTGTTTTTAAATTATGAGTTTGTGGGTTTATATTGTTTATTTGTAAGCGGCAATGCCACTAATCCATATATTCCTAACAAAATTAGTAAAAAAGTTTGAATTCCATGCACCAACAACGCAAATATTCCTGCATCATCCTTACTTACGCCATACATCATCATCATCGTTATTACAGCAAAATGCCAAGGCCCGGCTCCGTTAGGAGTAGGAACAATAACGGCAATACTGCCTACGACAAACATCACCAAACCTGCCATAAGTCCTAAATCGGATGAAAAATCAAAGCTGAAAAATGCTACATAAAACTGAAGGAAATAACATATCCAAATTCCTAATGTATAGATAATGAACAACGGAATATTATCAACATACCGCAAGGATTGACATCCTACCCAAATGTCATTCAATATCCCTTTTACTTTTGCAAAAACAGAAATACGCCTGAAAAGAAGATATATCAATATGAGAAGCGCAAAAATACAGGCAAGAGTTATATAAAAATTTGTTGATGTGAAAAGATGAAATACAAACGATGTGTCAGTACCTGTTTCTTTCATAAATTTGGCAAATATGCCGGACTGTAATAATAAAGTTACAACAGTAATTATAAGTACACATAAGGAATCTATAATACGCTCTGTCACAACTGTTCCCAATGATTTGGAAAACGATACCCCTTCATATTTAGCCAGGATCCCACATCTTGAGACTTCACCTATTCTCGGTATAACAAGATTTGCCGCATACGACACAAATATCGCATATACACTGTTGGAAGGTTTGGGATGTTCATTTAAAGGTGCCAGTGACAGATTCCATCTCCATCCGCGAAACAAATGTCCAAAAACTCCGAACACAAGCGAAAAAAGCATCCACCAGTAATTAAATTCTGAGTTCAATACAGGCCAAACCCTTTCGAAATCAAAACCTTTATATGTCCATACGAGAATAGCAACACCTAAAATTACAGGCAAAAGAACTTGCCACAGCTTATTTAATAGTTTTTTTGAATCACTTCGTTCCAAAATCTGAAATTATTTAGATATTATTATGTAACTTTGCACAATGCAAATATACAGCTTAACTGAATAAATATCACATTATCACAAAGAAATATTTGAATACGGGATGAAATTAGTTAAACCAAAGAAATTTTTAGGACAGCACTTCCTTAAGGACCTGCAAGTGGCAAAAGATATAGCCGACACCATTGACGCCTGTCCGGACATACCTGTGTTGGAAGTAGGACCGGGAATGGGTGTCCTGACACAATATCTGATACCTAAAAACAGACCATTAAAAGTTGTTGAACTGGATTTCGAATCAGTGGCATATCTTAAAGAGAACTTTGGTGAACTGGGAGAGAACATTATAGAAAAAGACTTTCTGAAAATGGACCTCACAACCCTATTCGACGGCAAACCTTTTGTACTGACAGGAAACTATCCATATAACATTTCAAGCCAGATATTCTTCAAAATGCTGGATAACAAGGAGATTATACCTTGCTGCACCGGAATGATACAAAAGGAAGTGGCTGAACGTATTGCGGCAAAACCCGGCAATAAAACATACGGAATACTGAGTGTGATGATCCAGGCATGGTATAATGTAGAATATCTTTTCACCGTACACGAACATGTTTTCAATCCACCTCCAAAAGTAAAAAGCGCGGTTATCAGAATGACAAGAAACGAGACCCAAAATTTGGGGTGCAACGAAAAACTGTTCAAACAAATAGTAAAAACCACATTCAATCAAAGGAGAAAAACATTAAGGAATTCCATCTCACCAATACTGGCAAAGGACAATCCTTTAAGCGCAGACCCGATATTCAACAAAAGACCTGAGCAACTGTCTGTTGAAGAATTCATCAATCTTACCAATAAGGTAGAAAAAGCGTTGGAAGACAATATAAGAGCTATCGACTTGGAGATATAAGACTTTTATCCGAATAACCACTAAAAGCGAACCAGGATGAACAGCGAAGAAATCAAAAAAATAACAGAATTAATAGAGAACAAGGAGCCTGACAAAGTAAAGGAACTCCTTAATGATTTACATCCTGCCGACATAGCAGAACTATGCAACGAGCTAAATGCCGAAAATGCAAGATTTGTTTACCTTTTATTGGATAATGAAACCGCAGCGGACGTATTGGTTGAAATGGACGAAGACGCCCGTAAGGAGTTTTTAGACATCTTGCCGTCTGAGACTATAGCCAAACGCTTCGTTGACTATATGGATTCGGATGATGCTGTTGACATTATCCGTGAAATGGATGAGGACAAACAGGAAGAAGTCCTTTCGCATATAGAAGACATTGAACAAGCCGGAGACATCGTTGACCTTCTGAAATATGACGAAGATACAGCCGGTGGTTTGATGGGTACGGAAATGGTTATCGTAAAAGAGAACTGGAGTATGCCCGAATGTCTTAGGGAAATGCGAATACAGGCTGAGGATATGGACGAAATCTACTATGTATATGTGGTAGATGATGATGAACGCCTCAGAGGAGTATTTCCTTTAAAAAAGATGATAACAAGCCCGTCTGTATCAAAAGTAAAACATGTAATGAAAAAAGATCCGGTATCGGTACATGTCGATACACCAATAGAAGAAGTGGTACAGATAATAGAAAAATACGACCTCGTGGCAGTTCCGGTGGTTGACAGTATCGGACGTCTGGTAGGACGTATCACCGTAGATGATGTAATGGACGAAGTACGCGAGCAGGCTGAACGTGATTACCAATTGGCATCAGGTCTTTCTCAAGATGTAGAATCAGACGACAACGTTTTCAGACAAACTACAGCGCGCCTGCCTTGGCTGCTTATCGGAATGTTGGGTGGTATCGGAAACTCTATGATATTGGGAAATTTCGATACAACTTTTGCCGCACATCCTGAAATGGCATTATATATTCCATTGATAGGTGGTACTGGAGGAAACGTAGGTACCCAATCATCAGCACTTGTTGTACAGGGTTTGGCCAACAGTTCATTAGATTCAGCAAATACATTCAAACAAGTTGCGAAAGAAGCCGTAGTAGCATTAATCAATGCTTCCATAATTTCTTTGTTAGTTTATATATATAATTTTATAAGGTTTGGAGCAACAGCCACAGTAAGCTATTCTGTATCAATCAGTTTGTTCGCCGTTGTAATGTTCGCCTCCATCTTCGGCACTTTAGTACCGATGACCTTGGAGAAATTAAAAATCGATCCGGCTATAGCTACCGGTCCTTTCATTTCAATAACAAACGACATTATAGGCATGATGTTATATATGGGAATAACAGTATTGTTATCATGAAATTCGGAATCCAACTAAAACGGTAATTCTTATAAATTAAAGACTATATTGCCTTTTTGGACATATAAAAATAAAATAACCGTAACAATATTATGTTTTTTAAATATTATTTCTTTAATTTGTAATTATAACGTTTTTATAAGAAACATTCTTAAATATCTATATACGCATGGAAGTTAATGAAACAAACCGTCCACTAACCGAAGTTCAGGCAAATGAAACTGAAAATTTGGTTCCTACTGTTGAACAAACAACAGATAACGTCAAGTATGAACCTAAACAAAGCAAAGAAGAAGTAATACAACGTTTAAAAGAAATAAACAAAAATGCTTGTGAAGCCGAGAAGCAGGAAATAGATTTCCTTAAACAAACCTTCTACAAACTGCACAAAGCTGAACAGGAAGCAAACCGCAAAACATTTATCGAATCGGGCGGAGACGCAAACTCTTTTGTTCCTACTACAGATCCATTAGAAGCAGAACTCAAATCTGTATTGGCAGAAATAAAGGAGAAAAGAAATTCCATGATGGCAGCAATAGAAAAAGAAAAAGAGGATAATCTGCAAAAGAAAATGGAAATTCTGGAAAAGATGAAAAATCTTACTGAATTGTCCGAAGACGCAGGAAAGAACTACAATGAATTCAAAACTCTTCAACAGGAATGGAATGAAATAAAACTCATTCCGGCAAATAAAATCAATGAGATTTGGAGAACATACCAGTTATATACAGAAAAGTTCTATGACATGCTCAAACTAAACAACGAGTTTAGAGAGTATGACTTCAAAAAGAATCTGGAACAAAAAACACGTATATGCGAGGCTGCCGAGAAACTGGCAGATGAACCAGATGTTATTTCCGCATTCCATCAGCTGCAAAAACTGCATCAGGAATTCAGAGAAATAGGTCCTGTCGCTAAAGAGATGCGCGAAAGTATATGGGCAAGATTTAAGGCGGCATCAACAAACGTAAACAAAAGACACCAAAAACATTTTGAAGATTTAAAAGAGCAGGAGCAGAACAATCTTGATCAAAAGACTGTGATTTGTGAAATAGCAGAAGCTATGGAGTATGATAAATTCACGACCTTCACAGACTGGGAAGACAAAACTCAAGAAATATTGGCACTTCAAGCCAAGTGGAAGACAATAGGCTACGCTCCACAAAAGATGAATCTGAAAATCTTCGAACGATTCCGTGCTGCTTGTGACGAATTTTTCAAGCGTAAGGCAGAATTCTTTAAAACAGCAAAAGAAAATATGTCTTTAAATCTGGAAAAGAAAAAAGAATTATGCGAAAAAGCAGAAGCGTTAAAAGACAGTACTGCCTGGAAAGAGACCGCTGAGATATTGACAAAACTGCAAAGAGAATGGAAAACAATAGGCCCTGTGCCTAAAAAGTATTCAGACTCTGTATGGAAAAGATTTATAGGAGCCTGCGATTATTTCTTCGAACAGAAATCAAAAGCAACATCTTCACAACGTTCAGAAGAACTTGAAAATCTGAACAAAAAAGAAGAATTACTCAAAAGAATAGAAGAGTTAGAAAAGACTGAGACATACGATGAGACCGTTGCAGATAAGATAAAAGCTCTTATTACCGAATGGAACAGTATCGGCTTCGTACCATTTAAGGATAAAGACAGATTGTATAAAGAATTTCATAATCTTGTAAACAAGATTTTTGATAAAGCTAATCTTTCAGCAGCCGAAAAGAAATTGAACAGTTACAGATCCGGACTCAGTAAAGAAAATAACCTTTACAAAGAAAGAGAAAAACTTGTCAGAATATATGAAAGGATAAAAAATGAAATAAAAACATACGAAAACAATCTTGGTTTTTTAAATTCATCATCTAAAAAAGGTAATTCGCTTGTCAATGATATATCCAGAAAAATAGAGAAGCTGAAAAGCGATTTAACTCTGACACAAAGGAAAATAGAAGCAATAGACGAAACTATAAACCAATAATAGCGAGTTTAACTCGCTATTATAAAAATAAAAAAAGAGCAGTTAAACTGCTCTTTTTTTGTTGGGTTACTAGGATTCGAACCTAGAAAAACAGGACCAGAATCTGTTGTGTTACCATTACACCATAACCCAATACTGATAACTTTAATTGTCTTTTATCAAGTTGGGCTACTAGGATTCGAACCTAGAAAAACAGGACCAGAATCTGTTGTGTTACCATTACACCATAGCCCAAAATCATTGATTTAATCAACCTTATCGGTTTTGACGCTGCAAAGGTACAACTTTTTCATTATATACAAATACTTTTGTCTTTTTTTTTCAAAAAAAATAGTATTATAATGGCATTATAGCTCATTTAAGAAAGAAGAAAACCCAAATTGACTCTAAAAAATACAAAATCCAAAAGAAAACTTCATCTATATTTCGTGGAATACAGAAAAGCAAGTATATTTGCCATATAATAAGTATATTAACAAAAAGTTTATATTATAATAATGAACGAAACAAAAGTATTATTAGAAAAAATAAAAGAAGGTATCCAAGAAAAAAAAGGTAAAAACATTGTCATAGCAGATTTAACAGATATAGAAGACACTATATGTAATTATTTCATAATATGTAACGGTAACTCCCCAAGTCAAGTAATGGCTATTACAGATTCAATAAAAGAATATGTAAGAGAAAAAACCGGAGTTAAACCGTTTGCCATTGATGGACTTAAAAATGCGCAATGGGTAGCTATTGACTATAGCGATATAATAGCTCACATTTTCTTACCGGAACAAAGAGACTTCTATAATCTCGAACATTTATGGGCTGATGCCAAATTAACAAGAATCCCAGATTTAGACTAAATCACTTATTAATTCATTTTTGAAAAGACATGAACAACAATCCTAATAAAACAAAAGTAAATATGCCTAAACCAAATTTAAGTTGGTTATATATAATTATAGCTTTGGCAATAGCTTTTTTATATATTACCAGCGAAGAAGGAAGTATGAGCAAGGAAATTACTTATACAGAATTCAAAGACATGGTTAGAAAAGGATATGCAGACAAGATTATTGCATACGATAATAATTCAGTGGAAATGTACATTAAACCTGAGAACATTGTTGATGTATTTCAGAAAGACGCACCTAAAGTTGGTAAAAGTCCATCTGTTAAGATACAGGTAGGATCAATGGAATCATTAGACAAGTTTTTGGATGAGGAACAAAAAAACGGGAATTTTACAGGTTCAATTAGATACGAGAAAGAAAATGATTATTTTGGCGTTATTTTCTGGAACTTGTTGCCTATAATTTTCTTTGTCGGATTATGGATATTTATAATGCGAAGAATGGGTGGCGCAGGGAATGCCGGTGGCGCAGGAAATGTATTTAATGTCGGTAAAAGTAAAGCACAATTATTCGAAAAGGGTGCAAACCGAGTGACATTCAAAGATGTTGCAGGTCAAACAGCAGCCAAGCAGGAGGTACAGGAAATTGTAGAATTCCTCAAGCAACCACAGAAATACACAGAATTGGGAGGTAAGATACCTAAGGGTGCCCTTTTGGTAGGTCCTCCGGGAACAGGTAAGACATTATTGGCAAAAGCTGTAGCAGGTGAAGCTGATGTTCCGTTTTTCTCTATGTCCGGTTCAGATTTCGTAGAAATGTTTGTCGGTGTCGGTGCATCAAGAGTACGTGATTTGTTCCGTCAAGCCAAGGAAAAAGCCCCATGTATAATATTCATTGACGAAATAGATGCTGTAGGACGTGCAAGAGGTAAAAACCCTAACATGGGAGGTAATGACGAAAGAGAAAATACTCTTAACCAACTTCTCACCGAGATGGATGGATTTGGTACTAACAGTGGTGTCATTATTCTTGCTGCCACTAACAGGGCTGACATATTGGATAAGGCATTGCTTAGAGCCGGACGTTTCGACAGACAAATACATGTAGATTTACCTGATTTGAATGAAAGGAAAGATGTATTTGGCGTACATATTCGTCCATTAAAGCTTGACAACACAGTAGATATAGATTTGCTTGCACGACAGACTCCCGGATTCAGCGGAGCTGACATAGCTAACGTATGCAATGAAGCTGCACTTATTGCGGCAAGACATAACAAGACTTCTGTAAGCAAAGACGACTTTATGGCTGCTATTGACAGAATAGTTGGAGGATTGGAAAAGAAAACTAAAGTCATGACTGCAGCTGAAAAAAGATCTATAGCTTTGCATGAAGCAGGACACGCTACTATATCATGGTTCCTTGAATATGCCAACCCGTTGATTAAGGTTACCATAGTACCGAGAGGAAGGGCTTTAGGCGCAGCATGGTATTTGCCTGAAGAAAGACAAATAACAACAAAAGAACAGATGTTGGATGAAATGTGTGCCACCCTTGGCGGACGTGCTGCCGAAGAATTGTTTATAAAACAAATCTCTACCGGTGCGATGAACGATTTGGAAAGAGTCACAAAACAAGCGTATGGAATGATCGCATACGCCGGCATGAGTGATAAACTTCCAAACCTATGTTATTACAATAACGACGAATACAGTTTCAATAAACCATACAGTGAGCATACTGCCGAGCTCATTGACAATGAAGTTAAGCAGATGATAGCAGAACAATATGAACGTGCAAAAAAGATCCTCACTGAACATAAAGAAGGACACAACCGTCTTGCCGAATTACTCATAGAAAAAGAAGTGATTTTTGCGGAAGACGTCGAAGCTATATTCGGTAAACGTCCGTGGGCATCACGTTCAGAAGAGATAATGGCTGAAAACGAAAGTAATGAAATTAAGAGTATTGACAGCAAAAATAATGATATAAAGGAACTTCCTTCAAATAATGAGAGTAATACTCAAAACAAAGAGTAAGTTATATATTCAGTTGATTAGTATAAGGAAATAAAACATATTCCCAAAGCCATGAAAAGTAACTTTATAACAAGAGCATTAACAGGTGCTATTTTTGTAGCCATATTAATAGGAGGCATATTAGGTGGTCCTATCACCTTTTCTGTGTTATTTGCTTTAATATGCGCTTTTACAATAAATGAATTTGGGAATATTATAAAAAGAAGCGGTTTCGCCGAAATAAACAAACCTATTTCCATGCTGGCGTCTGTCTTTCTTTTCTTTGGATTTGCATATCTTGGTACATCTCCGGGAAGCAATGAAATTCTTATACCATATTTATTCCTGATTATGTATATTCTAATCAGTGAACTATATTATAAGAAAGAAAATCCGGTAAACAATATAGCATACTCACTTATGACACAGATGTATATTGCTTTACCGTTTGCCTTACTGAATGTCCTTGCCTTTCAAACTCCGGAAGAATCCATGACATCTGTTTACAATCCTATATTTCCACTGTCAATATTCATTTTTACATGGGTAAACGACACAGGAGCATATTGTGCGGGTGTATTGTTCGGTAAGCACAGACTTTTTGAACGCATATCACCTAAGAAATCATGGGAAGGTTCATTCGGAGGAGGTATCTTCAGTATTATCGCAGCCATTGTAATATCACTATATTTCCCTGTATTGTCTCTTGCCCAATGGATTGGATTGGCATTGACTGTTGTCGTATTCGGTACATGGGGAGATTTGGTTGAGTCTCTGATAAAACGTAGAATAGGTATAAAAGATTCCGGCAATATATTACCTGGTCATGGTGGTCTGTTAGACAGATTTGACAGTACCCTGATGGCAGTTCCGGCGGCAGTCTTATATCTATATATTATATCATTATTATAATTTGTCCTAATCAACAATCATTAATTGACTCACGCAGTTGATTGATGATTTTTTTATAACTTATCAATCTTTTAAATATGAATATACTCGGTAAATTATTGTCCGGTTCACTGATATTAATCTATGCCATTTCTGTTACAGCATGTGGCAGCAGCAAGAAAAGCGATACTTCAATCAGTAAAGAAGAATCTTCCGACAATGTGCAAGTTCCTATATTTAATGCTGACAGTGCATACTCTTACGTGAAAGCACAGGTTGCTTTCGGACCTCGTGTTCCAAACACAAAAGCACATAAGGGTTGCGGTGATTTTTTGGCCTCAGAACTTGAACGCTTCGGAGCAAATGTGTATAACCAGTATGCAGACCTTGTCGCATACGACGGAACATTACTAAAAGCACGAAATATCATAGGAGAATATAATCCTGAGGCAAAGAAAAGAGTTATTCTTTTCGCACATTGGGACAGCCGTCCATACGCTGATAATGACGAAGAAAAACATCACCATACTCCGATAGACGGAGCAAACGACGGGGCAAGTGGTGTAGGAGTCTTACTTGAAATTGCTCGACAGATTCAGAAACAGTCTCCAGCAATAGGTATTGATATAGCATTTTTTGATGCCGAAGACTATGGAATTCCTGAATTCTATCAAGGCAAATACAAATCCGATACATGGTGCCTTGGTTCACAGTACTGGGGAAGAATACCACATGTACCGAACTATAAAGCACGTTATGGAATATTACTCGACATGGTAGGCGGCAAAAATGCGACTTTCTACTATGAGGGATACTCACAACGTACAGCCAACAGTGTGATGAAAAAGATATGGAATGCGGCACATAAAATCGGATACGGTAATATGTTCATAAAGGAAAACGGAGGAGAAATAACAGACGATCATATATACGTAAACCGTTTCAGACAAATTCCGTGTGTAGATATCATTCATTACGATACCAACAGCAATACAGGTTTCAATCCTACATGGCATACTATAAAAGATAACATGGAGAACATAGACCGTGCCACTTTACAGGCTGTCGGCCAAACTGTACTTCAAGTGATTTATAACGAGAAATAACATAAAAGCAAAATAACGATGAAAACAATAAACGAACTTCAAGATGAAGTAATAGAGGAATTCAGCGATTTCGAGGATTGGATGGACAAGTACCAACTCTTGATTGATTTGGGAAATGAGCAGGAACCTTTAAATCCGGAATACAAAACAGACCAAAATCTTATTGACGGTTGTCAGAGCCGTGTATGGCTTCAGGCAGATATGGAAGACGGAAAAATAATATTTCAAGCGGAAAGCGATGCCCTAATTGTAAAAGGTATAATCGCTCTTCTTATAAAAGTAGTATCAGGTCACACTCCTGATGAAATATTAAACTCCGATCTATACTTTATTGAAAAGATTGGATTGAAAGAGCATCTTTCTCCTACCAGAAGTAACGGGCTTCTTGCAATGGTAAAACAGATGCGTATGTACGCACTTGCTTTCAAAGCTAAAAACGCTTAATCATAATCTATTAGAAAATTTCAGCCACCGCATTATCAGGTAATTCCAATAATGCGGCGGCTGATGTCTTTACATTATATCTTAAAGATTCAGATAACTCTTGGCATTGCAATAGCAGATATCTTCTACCATACCTTTTATTCTTCCCATTTCAGATTCAGGGAGTATTCCGTTCACCACGTCATTACCTATCATATTACACAATATCCTGCGGAAATATTCATGACGAGGATATGAAAGGAATGAACGAGAATCTGTAAGCATACCTACAAAACGGCTCAACAAGCCCTGTTCAGACAAGGCATTCATCTGACGGAGCATTCCTCCCATCTGATCGTTGAACCACCAGCCAGAGCCGAACTGCATTTTTCCAGGCACACTTCCGTCCTGATAGTTGGCAATCATAGCAGCAAGCATATCATCATCAGACGGATTAATATTATATACTATAGTTTTGGCAAGTTTTCCCTCATTGTTAAGACAATCGAATATCTTCACAAATGCTTCGGCACATCTGAAATCACCGATAGTATCAAAACCTGTATCCGGACCAAGTTTTGCCATCATCCTTGAATTAGTGTTACGCAATGGTCCGTAATGGATTTGTTGAGTCCACCCCTCCTCTGCATTCATCTCTAAAAGGATAATCAACAAAGCCGATTGGTATTTTGTTTTCTCTTCTTTTGTAAGCTCATTACCGCCATATACTTTATCGAATATTGCTGATATTTCTGCCATAGTATAATCAGCCGCAGGTATATCAGCAAGACCGTGGTCGGCAAGTTTACATCCATGATCGGCAAAATACTGATGACGTACTTTCAAAGCCTCAACCAAATCGTCAAACTTAGAAATGGTAACACCACTTACCTGTGACAGCTTCTCTATATATGTTCTGTATTCAGCTGCCGTAGTGATGTTCATAGCTTTATCCGGTCGCCATGTTGGAAGGACCTTAACTTCGAAACCGGAATCTGCAATAGCCTTATGATACTCAAGTGTATCAATCGGATCGTCGGTAGTACATACAGACTCTACGTTATATCTTCTCATCAGTCCGCGAGCCGAATATTCTGGTGTGGCAAGCAGTTCATTACACTTATCATATATCCTTCTTGCAGATGCAGGATTCAATGTCTCACCTATTCCAAAAGCTGTCTTCAGTTCCAGATGAGTCCAGTGGTAAAGCGGATTGCGCAATGTATATGGAACTGTTTCTGCCCATTTCTCGAATTTCTCCCAATCTGTGGTTTCCTTACCGGTAATAAACTTTTCGTCCACACCATTGGCACGCATCGCACGCCACTTATAATGGTCGCCGCCAAGCCATATTTCGGTGATGGAACTGAATTTATAGTCATCTGCTATCATCTTCGGATTAAGATGACAGTGATAGTCTATAATAGGCATCTTTTCCGCATGTTCATGATACAGCATCTTTGCCACATCACTCTGCAGAAGAAAATCTTCGTTTATAAAATCTTTCATATTAATCAATTATCAAATTTCAATTATCTTATATTTCGGAACAAGAATCTTTATCATTATCCAGCTGAACAGATAAGCTACTGAAGCTATAAGGAACACTATCATATAGCCCGCATGAATACCTTCGAATCCCATGAAAGCCATATTTGTCTCCTTTGAGTAAGTAAACAGGATACCGGAACCCTGATTGAACAACAAACTGCCGATACCACCAGCCATACCGCCGATACCTGTAACTGTTGCCACAGCCGATTTAGGGAACATATCGCTCACTACAGTATATGTGTTGGCACTCCAGCTCTGATGCGCTGCACCTATTATACCGATTATGATGATAGGGAACCAGCAGGATATATTTCCGAGCGGCTGCGCAAAAAGTCCGAGCAATGGGAACAGCGAGAAGATAAGCATAGCACGCATACGTCCTGCGAACGGATTCATGCCAAGACGTGTGATAAACACAGTAGGCAGATAACCGCCAATGATAGAAAGCATTGATATCAGATAAAGAGTAAAGATAAGCAGCATACCCATAGTTGAGTCGGAGCTGTATCCGTAAACGTCCTTCACGTATGCGGGTGCCCAGAAAAGGAAGAACCACCATACACCGTCAGGGAGACAACGTCCGAATATAACTGCCCAAGTCTGACGGAAAGTGAAACATTTCCACAAGCTGATACCCTTCTCCTTTTTCTCTTCTGTTGCAGGCTTTGCAGTCTCAGAAGCTTCTGTCAGACGATCCTGCTCGATATATTCCAACTCAGCCTTGTTTACTTTCTTCTGTTTTGACGGAGTTTCATACATCCTCATCCAAAATCCCATCCAGAAGAAACCTAAAGCACCGATGATAAGGAATGACATTTCCCAACCCATATAACGTGCTATGACAGGAATGGTGAAAGGTGCAAGCAAGGCTCCAAGCTGTGCTCCGGCATTGAACACACTGGTTGCAAAAGCACGGTCTTTCTTAGGGAAATATTCGGCAGTCACTTTTATAGCGCAAGGGAAGTTACCTGACTCTCCTACTGCCAGTATGGAACGTGCAGCAAGGAAAAGCCATATACTTACGGTCGATACGCTCCATATCACTGTTCCTGCCTTTTCAGCAGCCTCTATAGCCTCACGTGCACCTTCGAAAGTGAAAGACCATGTACCTGTAGATATTCCGGCAGTAAGTATTCCGCAGAAAGTGTGAAGACAGGCACCTACAGACCAAATACCTATAGCCCACAAATATCCTTTCTTTGTTCCAATCTTATCAACAAACTTTCCTACGAAAAGCATACTGATAGAATACAGTATAGAGAAGAAACCGGCGATAGTTCCGTAATTGGCATCAGTCCAGTTAAATTCGGGAGCAATGAAATCTTTCCATGTGAGAGAAAGGACCTGACGGTCCATATAATTTATCGTTGTAGCAATAAACAGCATAAGACATATCGTCCAGCGATAATTTGTCATTTTCATTCTATTATCTTGTGAGTTCATGGTATTATTCAATTAAAAATTAAGAATTAAAAATTAACAATGCAGTTTCCACCCATTATTAATTATTAATTCTTAATTATTCATTTTTAAACTATTCCGTTTTTCAGTTCATCATCTACCACAGCCATCATACCTTCTACCTGTCCAAGGGCAAGCATACGTCCATGGAATGAATATCCTGCGTTGTAACCCTTGTCCTCGTCACCAAGCATCATACGGCCGTGGTCAACGCGCATAGGCAATCCCGGATTTTCCTTTTCGAATATTCTGATAAGGTCAATAAGATGTCCGCGTCCTGTAAGATGTGTACTTTCGATGAAGTTACCGCCAGGCATAGCCGCTGTACTGCGCAAATGTACGAAGTGTGTACGTTTAGCAAACTTCTTTGCAAGTTCACGTGTATCGTTATGCTCGCCCGCACTCAAAGAACCTGCACAGAAAGTCAGTCCGTTGTGAGGATTGTCAACAGCATTGAGGAACCATGCTATATCCTCTTCGTTTGTAACGATACGAGGCAATCCGAGAATCTGGAAAGGAGGATCGTCCGGATGAACGCACATGTTGACACCGTATTCCTCGCACACTGGCATTATAGCAGCAAGGAAGTAACGCATGTTTTCGCGCAATGCATCTCTGTCAATACCTTTATATAAAGAAAGCAGACGCTTGAATATAGCTACAGGGTTCTTGTCGCCTTCACGGATATTTCCGTTCACGAATCCCTGTGTCTTAACTATGATAGCGTCGATAAGCTCATCTTTTTCAGCTTCTGTGATAACCTTGTCAAGTTCTTCCACCTTGCGGAGTTCTTCTTCAGAATAGTCTTTCTCCGCTCCTTCGCGCTGAAGAATCTTTACGTCGAAATATGCGAAACGTACCCTGTCGTAATACAACGAGCTTGTACCGTCTGCCCAAGGATGCTGCAAGTCAGTTCTCACCCAGTCGATTACCGGCATGAAATTGTAGCATACTGTCTTTACACCGCATTTACCAAGATTGGCAAGGCTGACTTTATAGTTTTCAATCAGCTGGTCGCGTTCAGGACCTGCATATTTGATAGCTTCACATACAGGAAGACTTTCCACTACCGACCATCTCAATCCGTATGACTCGATATAAGATTTCAAGTCGTTGATAGCCTCAACAGTCCAAATCTCGCCATTTGGAACATCATGCAAAGCTGTTACTATTCCTTCTACTCCTATCTGACGCAGCATGGAAAGAGTAATCTTATCCTTCTTTCCAAACCATCTCCAAGTTTTTTCCATCATAATCGTACGAGTTTTAAAGATTTATACTCCACTGAACGCGCTGAAACCACCGTCAATAGCCAATGTAGCACCGGTAATAAAACTTGCGGCATCGCTGCAAAGGAACTGTACGGCACCGTTCAATTCTGAAATATCTCCGAATCTTCTCATAGGAGTCTTGGCAATAACCTTCTGGCTGCGTTCTGTAAGCGAGCCGTCAGGATTTATAAGTACGGCACGGTTCTGGTTTCCAATAAAGAATCCCGGAGCAATAGCGTTTACACGGATTTTTTCGCTGAACTTGATAGCCATTTCCTGTGCCAGCCAGCGTGTAAAGTTTTCAACGGCACTCTTTGCCATAGAATATCCCGGAACACGGGTAAGAGACTCGTATGCCGCCATAGATGATACATTTACAATGGCTCCACTCTTCTGTTGTGCCATGATTTCACCAAACACTAAGCATGGATATACCGTTCCATACAGATTAAGATCGACTACCTTGTTAAGATCTTCAACCTTCATGTCGAATATATTCTGGTCAACAGTCAGCGTACCGCCTGGAATATTACCACCGGCAGCATTGATAAGGAAATCCACACGTCCCCATTTTGAAAGTACGGTATCTTTTACCGAACGAAGACTCTCCATATCAAGCACATTACATACAGTTCCAGCTACATCCTGACTCACAGTTTTCAGACGTTCCAATGCAGCATCTACCCTGTCCTGATGCGCACCAATGATTATGACTTTAGCTCCTGCCTTCAAAAGACCTTCAGCTATATTACTACCCAAAACGCCGGAACCGCCTGTTATAACGGCCACCTTACCGGCAATATCAAACATGTTGTTCATATATATTAAGTATTAAATTGTCTAAATGCAAAAATACTACAGAAAGAGATATGTATATAAACCTATTTTTGCAAGATATTTACGTATATTTGCACCTAAAGCAAATCTTTACGCATAGAATGAAAAAGATAGTAAACGAACAACTTCACATATCCGACTCAAACCCCATAAAAGCAAGGGCTTACGATTACAAATCGTTCACATACCCGTGGCATTTTCATGGTGAGTACGAGATTCTGTATGTGGAAAAAGGATACGGCCAATGTATAATAGGCGACAGCATCATAGACTATTCGGACGAGACTTTGCTATTGTTCGGATCCGCATTGCCGCACTGTATGCAGACGCCTGCCGAATTCATGCAAGACGAGAAATTAAGGGTTAACGGCACCATTATACAGTTTGAGAAAGATTTCATGCAATATTCGTTCACACACTATGTACAGTTTATGGGCATAAACACCCTTTTGAACGAGTCGAACAGAGGAGTCAGAATCTCCATAAAAAACAAACCGGAAATATCATCACTGCTGAAACATATTCCCGAATCGGAAGGAATGGAACAAATTATCCTCTTCCTGCGCCTGCTGCAATCTCTGTCCATGATAAAGAAAAGGGATTTTGCGGCATCACCGAACTACAACCCTGTACCGGCAGAATTCAAAAACAAAAAGATAGAAAAAGTCGTGTCGTACATCAACAAGAAATATACAGACAATATAAGCCTTGACGAGATTTCCTCGTATGCGGCGATGAACCCGTCCGCTTTCTGCAGATATTTCAAGGACAATACAGGAAAGACACTGAAACAATACATCACCGACATGAGAATAGGCTACGCCTGCAAACTTCTCTCCGACGACCGGCTGAACATTTCGGAAATCAGCATTGAATGCGGATTTGAATCCGCGGTACATTTCAACAGATGTTTCAGGGCAGTAACGGGAGTTACTCCTACGGAATACCGCAGAAAGATTCATGACTTATGACAAGATTAGCGTTACACGTACGTGTAACGACCGCAACACGAACGTGTGACGCGTGTAACACCTACGTGTGACGCGCGTGACACGAACGTGTCACACCAATTACGTATATGCGTTCATAAAATCACTTGGACTGCTTTTCTTCGACCACTGAAAGAATCTTGGAGTATTCAGCCTTATCCCGGAGCACTTTGACCGCACTTTCAAGGTCGTCATCATCCTCCAGACGCTCCATGGCGGCACCACGCTGATAGAAATATCTTGTAATTATCTCCTGAGAAAGATATTCGCTTATCTGTTTTTTGAATGTTTCAAGGTCACGGTCAAGATTATGGTTCAGTTTCTTCTCCAAAGCCGCGAACTCTTCCTTCGCTCCCTCCATATAGCCTTCGAATTCAGCCATTTCCTTCAGAGACTTGAGCATCTTTTCACTCTGGCGGTCGTATGTGAAATCACGTGACTTCACCAAAGTCTTGAACGCCTCATAGTCTTCGTCCGTCAACTTGAAATCTGCCACCGATGCAGGAGCCTGATGAATCCAGCAGTAGCGAGTGGCATAATCGAATATTATATCCTCATTCATCAGATAGAATATTATGTTAGGGAACTTTTCTTCCTTGACTTCAATATCCGGACGTATTCCGCCTCCGTCGCGCACCTCACGGCCTATCGCGGTATGGAACACATTTGTAAGACTGTCCGGAGTGCGTGCCACAGAGCCGTCGGCATTCTTCTTTGAATAGTCTATGGCCTGGATACACCTTCCGCTCGGAATATAGTATTTGGAGGTAGTGACTTTCAATGTTCCGTTGTATGGGAGCGGACGTGTGGTCTGCACAAGTCCCTTTCCGTACGTACGGCTTCCCACTATCACAGCACGGTCGAGGTCCTGAAGCGAACCGCTAAGTATTTCGGACGCCGACGCAGAAGCACCGTTAACCAGTACTACCAATGGTATCTCCGTGTCAACAGGTTCAAAACGTGTCTTGAAAGAGTTCTCAGCCTGTCTTATTTTTCCCTTGGTATAAACCACTTCCTGACCTTTAGGCACGAACAGTCCCACAATGTCAACAGCCTCGGACAACGAGCCTCCGCCATTGTCTCTCAAATCTATGATAAGAGATTTAGCTCCTTTTTGCTTCAGTTCGATAAACGCTTTCTTGAAATCCTTGGAACAATTGTCGGTAAATCCTTGTAGAGCGATATACCCTATGCTGTCGCGCACCATTCCATAATATGGCACCGGATTGGTACGTATGTTTTTACGTGTAATCTTGAATTCCATTTCAGTACTGTCGTTCTGCATAGGGCGCAAGACCTTCAGTACAAACGAAGTTCCCGGTTCACCGCGCAAGGCTTCGCTTACCTTGCTCGAAAATTCCTGAGGCTTCATGCCATTGCGAAGCATCTGCTTACCTCCCACCTCTAGTATTATGTCGCCAGCTTTCACCCCAGCCTCTGCCGCCGGCATACCCTCGGTAGGTTCTACCACTACTATACGGTCGTTAGCCTCGTAATACCTTATAGCCGCGCCTATACCGCCATATTTTCCGGTAATCATTTCCTTCAGGCTGCTCACTTCCTCCTCAGGATAGTACTCCGTGTATGGGTCAGTCAGTGCCAACATTCCGTTCACACCGTTCTGTATCATCTTCTCCACATCAACCGTATCGACATAAAACATATCAATTTCCTTGAATATGGAGTTGAACAAGTCGAGATTCTTTGCTATCTTAAAATTACGGTCGTCGCCCTTGAAACTCAACAGTCCCAAACCTGTCAGTACGGCAAATGCGGCGATTAGAGTTTTTTTAGTATTCATATCTTTATATAGTTTACATTCATATTAATAATAAGGCGTACAGAAAATACGATTTGCAAAGAAAAGCATTATTCCGCTTCGAGCAACAGAATGTGTCCAATTTTAACTTAATTTCGTCAAGGGAGGCCCGATACAGCCTGCAAAACATAAAAACACAATGAAATATAAGGAGGTCCGGAGAAAATATTTTTATCATTTTTTTTGCAAAGATGTTGCACAATTCAAAACAAGGTAGTATCTTTGCACCGCAATCGAGAAAACAACCTTCTTCAGTAGCTCAGTCGGTTAGAGCATCTGACTGTTAATCAG
>CALUIE010000026.1 GCA_944320605.1 uncultured Phocaeicola sp.
AATATATTTTTGAACCGGATTATGCCGATTCTATGTTTAATTTTAATTTATCGGTAAAAATTTACCGAAGTATTGTATTAACTTCACAAGTCTTTATAATAAAAATAATGGTAGTTTTGGACGTATTGTTGAAGTAAAAAATAAAAAAAAGTAAAGTTCGATTTAATACTGCAGATAAAGATTGTGAATATTTATACCCAGATGGATATATATATCCTTTAATAAACGGTGTTGTAAAATTAATGATATATGATGATGTAACAAATACTATAAAATGGAGGATGAATCCATCATCAAATAGATTTAACGTTGAGAATCTTAATATAATGAAATATACAGGGTGGATTAAACAACTTGATTATAATCCACAGAAAGTTGGTAAAACAAATCTAATGTATATGGAGGCTGATGAAGTCTTTAATGCTTATATAACAAATGATTAATAAGTGGAGTTTAATTAAAGGTACATGAACTGTTAGAATCATTTTATGTGCCTTTATTGTAAATTTCTTAGCTATTATTTATTGGATCTTTTCGTAGTCTTAAAATCTATACTTGATAATACTCTTTATGTGAATACAGTAAATCAATACACTTTTTTATCGAGAATCATATAGAGTGTCATACAATGGAATATATGTCAGTGTTAGGTGTCGGTTAAATCGTTATATGTGTCATAATGTCAGTTTTTGCTTTTGGCACACTTTTAGTAATAATCATAGTGTCCGTCAAAGGACAGAACAAACAGACAATAACAATTAAAAATATACTATTATGACTATTAAACCATTAGCAGACAGAGTTCTGATTCTTCCGGCTCCGGCAGAAGAAAAAACAATTGGCGGTATCATCATTCCTGATACAGCAAAAGAAAAACCATTGCAGGGTAAAGTTATTGCAGTAGGCAACGGTACTAAGGACGAAGAAATGGTATTGAAAGTTAATGATACTGTTTTGTATGGAAAGTATTCCGGTACTGAGATAGAACACGAAGGTGTAAAATATTTGATGATGCGTCAGAGTGACGTACTCGCTGTAGTGGAATAATAAATAATCAACATTTTAAAGTTTAGAAAATTATGGCAAAAGATATTCTATTCAACATCGACGCTCGCGATCAGTTGAAAAAAGGTGTGGACGAACTTGCTAACGCAGTGAAAGTAACACTTGGTCCTAAAGGACGTAACGTTATTATAGAAAAGAAATTCGGTGCTCCTCATATCACTAAAGATGGTGTGACTGTAGCAAAAGAAATAGAATTGGCTGACGCATTCCAGAACACAGGTGCACAGCTTGTTAAATCTGTAGCTTCAAAGACCGGTGATGATGCAGGTGACGGTACTACTACTGCAACAGTATTGGCTCAGGCTATCGTAGGTGTAGGTTTGAAGAACGTTACTGCCGGTGCAAATCCAATGGACTTGAAACGTGGTATTGACAAGGCTGTTGCTAAAGTTGTGGAATCTATTAAATCACAGGCTGAAACTGTAGGTGACAACTACGACAAAATTGAACAGGTGGCATCTATTTCTGCAAATAATGATCCTGTTATCGGTAAACTTATAGCTGACGCTATGCGCAAGGTTTCTAAAGATGGTGTTATCACTATCGAAGAAGCAAAGGGAACTGATACTACAATAGGTGTAGTAGAAGGTATGCAGTTCGACCGTGGTTACTTGTCAGCTTACTTTGTAACTGATACAGAAAAGATGGAATGTGTAATGGAACATCCTTACATCCTTATCTATGACAAGAAGATTTCTAACTTGAAAGATTTCTTGCCTATCCTTGAACCTGCTGTACAGAGCGGACGTCCATTGTTGGTTATTGCTGAAGATGTTGACAGTGAAGCATTGACTACACTTGTAGTTAACCGTCTGCGCGGACAGTTGAAGATATGTGCTGTTAAGGCTCCGGGCTTTGGCGACCGTCGTAAGGCTATGCTTGAAGATATCGCAGTATTGACAGGCGGTGTGGTTATCAGCGAAGAAAAGGGCTTGAAACTTGAACAGGCTACTCTTGAAATGCTTGGTACTTGTGATAAGGTTACTGTTTCTAAGGAAAATACTACTATCGTAAATGGTGCAGGTCAGAAAGAACTTATCCAGGAGCGTATCAACCAGATCAAGGCTGAAATGAAGAACTCTACATCAGACTATGATAAAGAAAAACTTCAGGAACGTCTTGCCAAATTGTCAGGTGGCGTTGCAGTTCTTTATGTAGGTGCTGCCAGCGAAGTAGAAATGAAGGAAAAGAAAGACCGTGTTGACGATGCTTTGTGTGCAACTCGTGCTGCTATCGAAGAGGGTATCGTACCTGGTGGTGGTGTAGCTTATATCCGTGCAATTGATGCTTTGGAAGGCTTGAAAGGTGACAATGCTGATGAAACAACAGGTATTGAAATCATTAAACGTGCTATAGAAGAACCTCTTCGTCAGATTGTAGCTAATGCGGGTAAAGAAGGTGCAGTAGTAGTTCAGAAAGTTCGTGAAGGTGAAGGTGATTTCGGTTACAATGCACGTACAGATGTTTATGAACACTTACATGCTGCCGGCGTTGTTGATCCTGCAAAAGTAACTCGTGTTGCTCTTGAAAATGCAGCTTCAATAGCAGGTATGTTCTTGACTACTGAATGTGTGATAGTGGAAAAGAAAGAAGATAAACCTGAAATGCCAATGGGTGCTCCAGGAATGGGTGGCATGGGAGGTATGATGTAATCTTCCCCATATAATCACATAAAACATTGATATGAGACTCCTGTCGGACATACGTCCGATGGGAGTTCTTTTATAAAAACACACGTACCGTATTTGGTGTTTGCGGTACGTGTGTTCGTATATATACGATAAATCGTTTTAGAAATATAAGTCAATAGATAAGTACATGTATTCCTTGTCCTGATCTCTGCTTCGTTCAAAGAATATCTTGTTTTCCCTTGCTAACCATCCTATGGCCAGGTTCAAATCTCTGTCGGAAAGTCCGGAAGCAGCTTTTAGTTTTTCATACTCCCATCTTTCACCGTTATTCAGGAGTCTCCAGATTATTCCGGCGTTTTCTCCTATAATGTGTTTATCCATATTAACCAATAAAAAAGTTCAGTTCAATGTATAGAATGTTTCTTTTTCCTACCTGGGTTTCTTCAATGTTAAGTTTTCCTTCTCTTGCCAACCATCCTATGGCCGCATTAATTTCTCTGTCAGACAATCCGGTTGACTTTTTAATCTCATTGTAAGACCATTTACGGTGTTCGCCATTCAGTAATTTCCAAATTACACCTGCGCAATTTCCTATACTTTGTACATCCATATCTTAAAATATTTAGGTTAATAAAATAGGTTCTTTCCTCGTAAACCAAGTCTTTTTTATAGTGGCTTTTCACAAATATACTGTTTTTTTGTATATGTTATAACTTTAAACACATGTTTTTTTTATATGATGTTATTAAATAGACCAGTTATGATGATAATATTACTAATGTGTTAATTATAAGGACTGTCAGGGTGTACTTCCCTTTTTATATGTGTGATTACGTTTTTTGTTACATTGTTTTCAGATAGTTGGGGTTATTGTATAAAATATTCATATCTTTACGCATGATAATAAATCATCTTATAATGGTAAGCTCCACTACATATAGGGTGATGTTTTATAAAAGTGGAGGTCGTTAATGTCATGAGGAGAATTTTATTTTTTATTGTGGGTATTGCCTTATGCGCGTGTGCAGCAACCAGTACGGATAAGGTAAATGTAAACGAGCATGGAACAGAATGGAAGTGGAATGGCGGTACAATTGTTGTAAACACTCCTGAGCGCGAAGCCGGACAAAAGAGTGTGTTAGGTCTTACTGTACCTAAGATGGAAGTTGTAAGAGTCGGTTTTGTGGGGCTTGGAATGCGTGGACCAGGTGCTGTGGAGCGTTTCACTCACATACCGGGTACGCATATTGTGGCTTTATGTGACTATGAGGCTTCTCGTGCGGAGGCTTGTCAGAAATATCTGAAGAATGCTTCTTTACCAAAGGCGGAGATATATTCAGGTGAGAAAGGATATGAGGAACTGTGTAAAAGAGAAGATATTGATCTGGTTTATATTGCAACAGACTGGCTGCATCATTTCCCTGTAGCAAAATGTGCTCTTGAAAATGGTAAGCATGTTGCTATAGAAGTGCCTTCCGCAATGAATCTGAATGAATGCTGGGCACTGGTAAATTTGAGTGAGAAGTACCAGAAACACTGTATGATTCTTGAAAATTGCTGCTATGACTGGTTCGAGATGAATACCCTTAATATGGCACAGCAGGGAGTATTCGGTGAGGTGATACGTGCTCAGGGTGCTTATATCCATGATTTGAGCCCGTTTTGGAAACATTACTGGAAAAATGGTGAGTCAGATAAGTTGGGATGGCGTCTGGATTATAATATGCGTCATCGTGGCGATGTATATGCCACTCATGGACTGGGTCCTGTAGCTCAGGCTCTTGATATACACCGTGGTGACAGAATGAAGATTCTTGTAGCAATGGATACCAAATCGGTGAATGGTAAAGCATGGGTAGAGGCATCTGCAGATTCTGTGTGCGAGAATTTCAGAAACGGTGATCATACTACTACTTTGATACGTACAGAAAATGGAAAGGTTATCGAAATACAGCATAACGTAATGACTCCGCAACCATACAACAGACTTTATCAGCTAACCGGAACCAAAGGCTTTGCAAACAAATATCCTGTTGAAGGATATGCGGTAGGAGGGGACCAGCTTAAGGAATCAGGAGTAAAGCCGGAAGTTGACAACCTGAACGCACACAGCTTCTTGCCTAAGAAGGAAATGAATGCCCTAATAGAGAAATACAGGCATCCTATATTGACTAAATATGGAAAAATGGCTAAGGAAGTAGGAGGACACGGTGGTATGGATTTCATTATGGATTCCCGTCTGGTTTATTGCCTGCAGAACGGATTACCATTGGATATGGACGTGTATGACCTGGCTGAGTGGTGTTGCCTTGCAGGGCTTGGTGAATTATCAATGGATAATAATTGTGCGCCGGTAGAGTTTCCTGATTTTACCCGTGGTGACTGGAATAAGGTGAAAGGATACAGACATGCCTTTGCTTCACCTGAAGATGAGGCTGAAGCTGCCAAGAAAGCTGAGGCTTATACGCAGAAACTAAAACTTCAGGGTGCTAAGGATTGGAAATAATATATTATTTGAATAATTTTAAAGCCTTTTGAAAACTCTTTGCAAAAAGTTTTCAAAAGGCTTTAAATCTATAATGAAGAGTATTTTTGAACTTCTTCCATAACACGTATGAAGTTGCCTCCCCATATTCGCCTGATATCTTCCTCACTATATCTTTCTTTCATAAGCCGTCGGGTGAAGTTTATAAGTTCTGATGAGTCGTTGCATCCTATGATACCACCGTCTCCATCGAAGTCTGTTCCTATTCCCACATGTTCAACACCTGCAAGGTTTACAATGTGGTTCAGATGCTCTATTGCATCAAGAATATTTGCCTCACGGTCCGAACGGAGGAAACCGCTGTAAAGACAAACCTGTATTACTCCGCCTTTACGTGTAATGGCTTTTATCTGATCATCAGTAAGGTTGCGAGGATGGTCACACAGTGAACGGCATGATGAGTGTGAGCATACAACAGGCGTCCGGCTTATCTCTAATGTATCGTAAAAACTCTTTTCTCCACTGTGCGACAGGTCTATCATCATACCTGTACGGTTCATTTCATGTATAACAGACTCGCCGAATTGGCTTACACCAAGATTCGCATCATTATATCTTGCCGAACCACAGATATCGTTGTTGCCGTTATGACACAGTGTCATGTAAACCACACCTCTTTTTCTGAATCGTTCCACATTTGTGATATCTTTACCAATGGCATATCCGTTTTCAATACCCAACATTATGGCTTTTTTACCTTCCTGCTTCAATCGGTAAAGATCAGAAGGGGTATATGCGATATCTACAGCCGTACAGTTTTCTGATATCATTTTTTCCATTTCATTAAGCAGCCTGTCTGCCTTTGCAGTGGCGGCAAGCAATGCCTCGTCTGTACGTTCCTTCTGTGGAATATATGCGACCATTATTGTGGCATCCTGTTTTCCTTCGGTCATTTTATGAAGATCGACTTTTATCTTGCTGTCTCTTGTAGCGAAGTTTATTCCCTGTCCGAAAAACATGGGAGTGTCACAATGGGTATCAAGTGTCAAGATTCTCTGATGAAGCCTTTTCGCTTCTTTGAATGATGATGATTCTTTTATCAGCCATTCGAATAGAGGCATCATACTTCTGTTCCCGTTAAGGATAAAACATTCCGGATGCCATTGCACTCCGAGCATAGATTTGTATTCAGTGCTTTCCACGGCCTCGATGATTCCGTCGTTTGAACGTGCGCATACTTTAAATCCCGGAGCAGGTTCCTTGACCGCCTGGTGGTGGAACGAATTTACGGGCAATACTGTTCGACCCATAATTTCGGCAAGCAGGCTGTCTTCATCTATATTTACCGTGTGCGATGCGTATGATCTGTCAAGGTCTTGGCTGTGTTTTATCAGTTTGCCATCAACCTGTGAGTAGATATCCTGATATAGAATACCCCCCAATGCAGCTGTCATTATCTGGATTCCTCTGCAAATACCGAGAATCGGAATCTGTCTGTCAGCGGACATTTTTACAATCATCAGTTCCTGACGGTCGCGGTAAGGATTGATATTGTGGAGTTCTCTTACCGGGTCTTCGCCAAGGTATAGCGGATTTATGTCTGCGCCTCCGCTGAGAAGAATTCCGTCCAAAGAATCAAGCAGATTTGGCAGAATGGTCAGATCGTCGGAAGGAGGGATAACCAGCGGAACTCCTCCGGCTTCATATATTGATTTGTAATATCCCGGAAGCAGCGATACGTTTCCATCGCTTATGTTGGCGGTAATGCCAATTATCGGACGCTGTCTGTCAGATGGCAATTTGCTATGTAAATAGTCATAATCAGCCTGTATATCGAATGTACTCGTCTTCATACGTTAATCTTTATTATAACTCTGACAAATATACGGAAAAATCGGATTTATTTCGGATATTTGTTTAAAATAACACTCTATGGAACCTGTAAGAACACTTTCCCAAATGGTAAGCAGGCTGCGTTTAAGCAATAAGCGACGCAGAGTTGCTGTTGTTTGTCCCAATGATCCGCATACAGAATATGTTATTATAAGAAGTCTGAGAGAAGAAATAGCCGAATATCTTTTGGTGACTGATGAAGAACACATAGATATATCGAAAAGTCTGTATGCAGCTTCTCCCGATTTTGTTCGTATCTATACAGCTCCGACTCCTGATGACGCGGCAGCTTTGGCAGTGGAGTTGGTACGTTCCGGTGAAGCGGATGTGCTTATGAAGGGACTGATTAATACAGATAACCTTTTGAGAGCTGTTTTGCATAAGGAAAGGGGATTACTGCCTCCTGGTGGAATACTTAGCCATGTGGCAGTCGCACAGATCCCGCTTTATCATAAATTGTTGTTCTTTTCGGATGCAGCTGTAATTCCTAAGCCTACATTGGAACAGTTCAGGGCGATGATAGTTAATGATATCAAGATATGCAACAGACTTGGAATGGAGGAACCCCGTGTAGCTCTTATACATTGTTCGGAAAAGGTGAATGCAAAGTTCCCTCATACTATATGTTATACAGAGCTGAAAAAAGAGGCTTTGGAAGGTAAGATGGGCAAGGTTTACATTGACGGTCCGATGGACGCAAAAACAGCTTGTGATGCACATAGTGGAGAAATTAAGGGAATGTCTTCTCCTGTTATAGGAAATGCTGATATTATGATATTTCCTAACATTGAATCTGGAAATACCTTTTATAAAACACTTTCACTGTTTGGGGATGCCAATATGGCTGGTATGCTTACAGGTACTATTGCGCCGGTGGTTGTTCCTTCGCGTAGCGATTCTGGGAACTCAAAATATTATAGCCTTGTATTGGCATGTCTTGCAGGAAAATAAATCAGATATTTATATGATAATACTTGTTATAAATCCTGGATCAACCTCTACAAAGGTTGCAGTCTATGATAATGAGAAACAGTTGTGGAGTGAAAATGTGTATCATCCGGCAGATGAGCTGTCACGTTTCTCGCATATTAATGAACAACATGATTTCAGAAAAGAACTTATTGTGAAATCGTTGAAGGAAGCAGGTCTCGAATTGGAGTTCGATGCTGTGATAGGTCGTGGGGGATTGCTTAAACCAACCCAAGGAGGTGTTTATCTGGTTGACGAAAGGATTAAGTACGATTTGATAAATTCCAAAATGGAACATGCATCCAATTTGGCAGGGTTAATAGCAGATGAAATAGCCCGAGAATGTGATTGTCCTGCTTATATTGCCGATCCGGTTGTGACGGACGAAATGAGCGACCTGGCACGTGTCACGGGAATGCCTGAAATATCCCGTATATCAGTTTTTCATGCCTTAAATAGCCGTGCTGTATCCAGAAGATATGCTGCAAGTATAGGGCGCAAATATGAGGAACTAAATCTGATAGTTGCACATTTGGGAGGTGGAATATCGATTAGCGCACATTCTGAAGGTAGGGTTGTAGATGTTAATAATGCTCTTGACGGTGACGGACCTTTCAGTCCGGAAAGAGCCGGTTCGATACCTACGAGGCAACTTGTGGATTTATGTTTCAGTGGCAAATATTCGTATGACGAGATACGTAAGATGATAAACGGACATGGGGGATTGTTCGCTCATCTTGGAACAACTGATGTAAGAGACATAGTGGCGGAAATAAAAGCCGGAAACAGACACGCATATAATGTTCTTCATGCCATGGCATACAATATTGCTAAAAACATTGGAAGTATGCATATTGTTTTAAGGCAAAATACTGATGCAATTATACTTACGGGAGGAATGGCGCATAGTGATTATGTTATATCGGAAATATCGTCATGGATAAACGGGCTTGCCCACATAGAAGTTATTCCCGGTGAGGACGAGATGGGTGCATTGGCTATGAATGCTCTTGGTGCATTGCGAGGTGAATTGTCGTTGCAGGAATATAATCCGAAATAGTTAGTTCTGAAAGAGTCGTGTTTTAATAGTTTTCGTATCTTTAGATAAGATAGGCTGCACCTCGGAATTAAAAGTCGAAAACTTTGTTTTCATTTTGTACTTCTCTCGGTTTGTGCTATCTTTGCAATCGATGAAGAACTTGTGCAACATATTGGTATTTATACTTGCTTTTACAGTGTTTAATCTGGGAGCAGGTGCAGGAATGGTACATATCTGTTCTGCTTATTGCAAGACACAGACATGTTCTGCTGTTTTGCATAAACATACTGATATGTCGGGCTGTTGTCATCATTCAAATGGCGACACTTCATGCACATCTGTTTCTGAAAAATGTTCTTGTATCAATGTTCATTTTAATATAGACTTTTTTAAGGTGTCACAGGATGATGATATGGTGTCGTTTGTTCCGATGCCGTTTGATTTGCCTGAACATGTATCTTATATAATACCTCCGGTTTCTGCCGGACTTTTATTCTCGCAAGCTCCTAATGCTCCACCGGTTTATAACAGTGGACGGACATTATTGGCTTTTCATTCAGTATTGATTATTTAGTTTTACACATTTTGCTTTTGTTATGCTTGATGTGCTGCCCCTTCTTTGCAATCGTGTTGCATTGAGGAATAGCTACATTTGCACCGTGAAAATGTGTTTAACTAAATATTTTTTTTAATGAAATACTTGATTATTTTATTGTCTTTGACCGTTTTGCCTATGATGGCGGCAAATACTCTTACGGGTACAGTGAAAGATAGCAACAGCGAACCTATACCCGGAGCAAATCTTGTATGGCTGAATTCTTCGCATGGTGGAAGCACCGATATGAATGGGGAATTCACTCTCGAACGTCCTGCCAATGCAGACAAACTTGTTGTAAGTTTTATCGGATATAATACGGACACCATAAGCATTGCATCTTATCAGGAATATATTGATATAGTATTGAACGAAGGTGTACAGCTGGCTGAAGTAAACGTGACCGGAAGAAAAATGGGTTTCCAGAAACTGCGTAGTAGCGTGACAAACGCAGAACTTATTAATTCGGATGAGTTGTGCCGTGCAGCATGCTGTAACCTTGGAGAAAGCTTTGTCACTAACCCTTCTGTTGATGTGAATTATTCTGATGCGGCAACAGGTGCAAAGCAGATAAAACTTCTTGGACTGTCAGGTACATATGTACAGATGCTTACTGAAAATATTCCTAACTTCAGAGGTGCTTCTGCGCCTTACGGACTGGGATATGTTCCGGGACCGTGGATGAGCAGTATTCAGGTGAGCAAAGGTACATCTTCTGTAAAGAACGGCTACGAGGCTCTTACAGGTCAGATTAATATCGAGTTCAAGAAACCTCAGGCTGCTGAGGCAGACTGGTTCTCTGCAAATCTGTTTGCAAGTACTACAAACCGTTATGAGGCAAATGCTGATGCTTCAGTTAAACTGTCGGACAAGTGGAGTACAATGCTTTTTGCTCATTATGAGAATGAGACTAAGGCGCACGACAGCGATGGTGACGGATTTGCCGATATCCCACAGGTGGAACAATACAATCTTTTCAACAGATGGGCATATATGGGCGAACACTATGTGTTCCAGGCAGGTATCAAATTTATAAATGAAGAACGTGCCAGCGGACAGGTATCGCATGGCGGACATACATATGCCGATCCATATCGTATAGACATGAATACAGACAGATATGAGGCTTTTATCAAACAGGCTTATATCTTCAATAAGGAACATAACACAAATATCGCGCTTATTACTTCCGGTACCATTCATAATATGGATGCAGTATATGGACGTAAACTCTATAACGTAGATCAGCAGAATGCATACGCATCACTTTTGTTTGAAACAGAATTCACTTCCCAGCATTCTTTGTCAACTGGTCTTAGCTTGAACTATGACCGTTATGATCAGGAATACCGTCTTGTGAATGATGTAAACTTAGGTCTGACTCCGGAACTTGACAAAGAGACTGTGAGTGGTGTCTATGCACAATATACATATATGCCAAGTGATAAACTGACTGTTATGGCTGGTCTTAGAGGTGATTACAGCAGCTTGTACGGATTCTTTGTTACTCCGCGTGCAAATGTACGCTATGCTCCTAATGAATATATCAATTTCCGTGCTTCGGCAGGAAAGGGATATCGCACAAACCATATATTGGCAGAAAACTGTTATATGCTTGCCAGCAGCAGAAAAGTAGTTATTGCTGACGATTTGGATCAGGAGCAGGCATGGAACTATGGTTTGAGTATAGCATCGTATATTCCTTTGTTCGGTAAGACTCTTAATCTGAATGCAGAATATTACTATACTGATTTCCAGAATCAGCTGGTAGTGGATATGGAATCAGATGCTCATACAATAGCTTTTACCAATCTAGACGGACGTTCATATTCACAGGTATTCCAGATTGAGGCTACATATCCGTTCTTCGAAGGATTTAACCTTACTGCGGCATGGCGTATGACAGATGTCAAGCAGGCTATAAACGGAAAACTTTACGAAAAAGCACTTACCGGAAAGTATAAAGGTCTCTTGACTGCATCTTACAAGACTCCTCTTGGAAAATGGCAGTTTGACGGAACGTTGCAGTTGAATGGTGGTGGACGTATGCCGACACCGGAAACTCTTGCCGACGGTACATTATCATGGAATGAAAGATACAAAGGCTTCGAACAGTTGAGCTTCCAGGTTACACGTTTCTTCAGAAACTGGTCTGTATATATAGGTGGCGAGAACCTTACTAACTTCAAGCAGAAGAATGCCATTATCGGTGCAGACGATCCTTGGGGCGACAACTTTGATGCTTCAATGATATGGGGACCTATGCACGGAGCAAAGGGATATATAGGAGTGAGATATAATTTACCAAGAAACTAATCTTTAAAACATTTATATTATGAAACGAGTATTATTGTTTACATTTATGGCTGCTTTTATGTGTGCGGCTCAGGTATCTGCTAAGGAACTTCGTAAAATTGTATTCAAGGTTGACCAGATGGAGTGTGTCAACTGCGAAAACAAGGTAAAGAAAAATATACCTTTTGAGAAAGGTGTCAAGAAGATGGAAACAGACCTCAAGAATCGTACTGTAACCGTTACTTACGATGCAGAGAAAACCAATATTCAGAAATTGAAAGAAGGATTTGCCAAGTTTAAATACGAAGCAAAGGTTATCAGTGACGTTGAAGTAAAGTAAAAACCGATTTAGAAGGACTTCTTGATATATACTACGTCCTACACGTGTCGAACGAATATTCCACACGTGTCAAACAATCGTTCCACAGCTGTGGAACGTTCATTCCACACGTGTAGAATGATGTATAAGCGAAGTCATTTAAAACTTCGATAATTTTGAATATAAAAATGGAGGTATTGTTATTATTTATTAATAATGCCTCCATTTGTTTTTTTATGAGAAATCTTTCATGCATGTCAATGTTTAAGCTGTTTTTTCTCTTATTGTTTAGTGTATTAATCACATATTAAACAGAATAATTGTGTAATAATTACTAAACTTTTCATTATTAGGGTGATTAAGTCGGGAAAAAGCATTAATTTTGCGCCGTTTTAATGATCATTAATTTTGAAAAACTGAAAAACAATGTTGGAGCTTGACTTACTCACTGCCGTTTCTCCTATCGACGGCAGATATAGGACCAAGGCGGGAGCTTTGGCTGAATATTTTTCTGAGTACGCACTGATTAAGTATCGTGTACAGGTTGAGATAGAGTATTTTATTACTTTGTGTGAACTTCCTTTGCCACAGTTGAAATGCTTTGACCATGCGCGTTTTGAATCATTGCGTGATATTTACCGTAATTTTTCAGAGGCCGATGCTCAGCGTATTAAGGAAATTGAAAGCGTAACTAACCATGATGTTAAAGCTGTAGAGTATTTCATCAAAGAGCAGTTCGACAAATTAGGAGGATTGGAAAAATATAAGGAGTTTATTCACTTCGGATTGACTTCGCAAGATATAAACAATACTTCAGTACCGTTGTCTATCAAGGAGGCTTTAGAGAAAGAATATTATCCGCAGATACAGAAACTTATTGACCAACTTGCAGCATACGCAGAGGAATGGAAGAATATTCCTATGCTCGCAAAGACTCACGGCCAGCCTGCTTCGCCTACAAGATTAGGTAAGGAGATAATGGTTTTTGTGTATAGATTGCGTCGTCAGTTGGATGTACTGAAATCTTGTGCAATAACTGCCAAGTTCGGTGGAGCTACAGGTAATTATAATGCTCATCATGTGGCTTATCCGGAGTTTGACTGGAAAGAGTTTGGTAATAAATTTGTAGCTGAGAAACTCGGATTGGAACGCGAGGAATATACTACTCAGATTTCCAATTATGATAATCTTGGAGCTATTTTTGATGCCATGAAACGTATCAATACAATAATGATTGATATGAACCGCGACTTTTGGCAGTATATCTCAATGGAGTATTTTAAGCAGAAAATCAAAGCCGGAGAAGTTGGCTCAAGCGCGATGCCTCATAAAGTAAATCCTATTGACTTTGAGAATGCGGAAGGTAACTTGGGTATGGCTAATGCTATATTCGAACATTTGTCGTCTAAACTTCCGGTTTCAAGATTGCAGCGTGACTTGACAGACTCTACTGTATTGCGTAATATAGGTGTTCCTTTCGGTCATACTATTATAGCTATACAGAGCTCACTCAAAGGACTTGGAAAGTTGTTGCTGAATGAACATAAGATTTATGAGGACCTTGATAATTGCTGGAGTGTGGTAGCTGAGGCTATTCAGACTATTCTCCGACGTGAGGCTTATCCTAATCCGTACGAGGCGTTAAAAGCACTTACACGTACTAATCAGGCCATCACAGAGGCTTCTATCAAGGATTTTATTGAAACATTGGAGGTAAGTGAGGATATTAAAAAAGAACTTCGTGCTATAACTCCGCATAATTATACAGGCATTTAATTTATTAACATAGAGACATTTTAGCCCGAGAGGGTAAGAGTATTAATTTTTTTTGATTTAATTTTATTATGACAGAAAGAGAATTCAGACAAAATGGTGAAAACCAGTCTGGCCGCGATGGTAGAAAATCTTACAACAACAGAGAAGGTTATAACAGAAACAATCGTTATGAGGGTGGAAATTACGGACGTCGTCCTAACAATGGATTTGAAGGTGGTGAGCAACGTCAGAACCGCTCTTCGTTCAACCCTCGATTTAACAACAATAATAATGGTGCTGACCGTCAGCAGCGTGGAGGTTATGGCAATAACAATTATGGTCGTCAGCAACGTCCTTATGGCAATCGTCCGTATGGAAACAATGAAGGAGGTGAACGTTCTTACGGTGCACCACGTTTTAATAACAACGGCGGTGATCGTCAGCAGCGTCAGTTTACTCCTAGATTCAATAATGATGGGGGTGAACAGCGTTCGTTCCGTCCTCGTCAGGGACAGCAGGGCGGATATCGCCAGCAGGGTGGCGGATATGGAAACAACCGTCAGGGAGGATTCCGTCAGCGTACAAATGATTATAACCCGAATGCTAAATATAGCATGAAGAAGCAGATAGAGTATAAGGATGTGCTTACAGATCCTAATGAACCTATCCGCTTGAACAAGTTCCTGGCTAATGCCGGTATATGCTCACGTCGTGAGGCTGATGAGTTTATCACAGCAGGAGTGGTTTCTGTAAATGGTGTAGTGGTGACAGAACTTGGAACTAAAGTGCATCGCAATGATGACGTGAAATTCCATGACCAACCGGTAACCATTGAAAGAAAGGTGTATCTGCTGCTTAACAAACCAAAGGATTGCGTTACTACAGCGGATGACCCGCAGGAACGTAAGACTGTGATGGATTATGTGAAGAATGCATGTAAGGAACGTATTTATCCGGTGGGAAGACTTGACCGTAATACAACAGGTGTTCTTCTGCTTACCAATGATGGCGAGATGGCTTCGAAACTTACTCATCCTAAATATCTGAAGAAGAAAATTTATCATGTGTATTGTGATAAGAATGTTACAAAAGCCGATCTTGACCAGATAGTTCAGGGTATAACTCTTGAGGATGGAGAAATACATGCTGATGCTGTAAGTTATGCTTCTGACACTGATAAGTCGCAGGTTGGAATAGAAATCCACTCTGGAAAGAACCGTATCGTACGCCGTATATTCGAACATTTGGGATATAAGGTAATTAAACTTGACAGAGTTTATTTTGCCGGACTTACAAAGAAAGGATTGCGTCGCGGTGACTGGAGATTCTTGACAGAAAATGAAGTGAATATGCTCCGTATGGGGTCTTTTGAATAATATAAATTATTAAATGATGGAAATGATTCGTAGAACAAAAATTGTTGACGTGCTGAAATCACGCGAATTTGGCAGTATGGTCAACGTTAAAGGCTGGGTTCGTACCCGCCGCGGTAGTAAACAGGTAAACTTTATCGCCTTGAATGACGGTTCTACTATAAATAACGTGCAGATAGTTGTTGATTTGGCAAACTTCGATGAAGAAATGCTTAAACAAATCACTACAGGTGCGTGTATCAGCGTAAACGGTGAATTGGTGGAATCTGTAGGCGCAGGACAGGCTGCTGAAATTCAGGCTCGCGAAATAGAAGTGTTGGGCGTATGTGACAATACCTATCCTCTACAGAAGAAAGGACACTCTATGGAGTTCCTTCGTGAGATAGCTCACTTGCGTCCGCGTACAAATACTTTTGGTGCGGTGTTCCGTATTCGTCACAATATGGCTATCGCTATACATAAATTCTTCCATGACCGTGGATTCTTCTATTTCCATACTCCTATCATTACTGCTTCCGATTGTGAGGGTGCAGGACAGATGTTTCAGGTTACTACCATGAATCTGTATGATCTGAAGAAAGATGAGAACGGTTCAATAATTTATGATAATGACTTCTTCGGCAAGCAGGCCAGCCTGACTGTGTCTGGTCAGTTGGAAGGTGAGTTGGCTGCAACTTCACTTGGTGCAATCTATACTTTCGGTCCGACTTTCCGTGCCGAGAATTCAAATACTCCTCGTCACTTGGCTGAGTTCTGGATGATTGAGCCTGAAGTGGCTTTCAACGACATCAATGATAATATGGACTTGGCTGAAGAGTTCATTAAATATTGTGTGCAGTGGGCTTTGGATAACTGCTATGATGATGTCAAATTCCTGAACGATATGTTCGATGAGGGATTGATAGAACGTCTGCAGGGAGTATTGAAAGACAGTTTTGTACGTCTTCCATATACAGAAGGTATTAAGATACTTGAAGACGCTGTAGCCAAAGGTCATAAATTTGAATTCCCTGTATTCTGGGGAGCTGATTTGGCTTCTGAACATGAACGTTATCTGGTGGAAGAACATTTCAACAAACCGGTAATCCTGACAGACTATCCTAAGGAAATCAAAGCATTCTATATGAAACAGAATGAAGACGGAAAGACTGTACGTGCTATGGATGTGCTGTTCCCTAAGATTGGTGAGATTATAGGCGGATCTGAACGTGAAGCTGATTATGATAAACTGCTTACTCGTATTCAGGAACTTGGTATTCCAATGAAAGATATGTGGTGGTATCTTGATACTCGCAAATACGGTACTTGCCCTCACTCTGGATTTGGACTTGGTTTTGAACGTTTGCTGTTGTTTGTGACAGGTATGTCAAATATACGTGACGTAATACCTTTCCCACGTACTCCGAGAAACGCTGAATTCTAATTTATAAATATATGATTTAGGCTGTATGGACAATTCCTTACAGCCTTTTTTATGTATTAACTTTTACGGGACCGGTAAAAAAGTCGTTTAAATATGTGTTTCTAATATTTATTTTCCTATATTTGTAGAAACTTATTAATAAACTTAAAATACATAATGTTATGAAAAAGCGCAATATTTTCTTTTTAGCATTATTGTTGCTGGTTGCATCGGGTAATGTGTTGGCGCAGAAAGCTGAGAAAGTTCCTGTAAGTCTTAATGGAGTGTGGCAAATGTGCTTTTATCGTTCAAATTCACCGGATGTCGCAGGTGAGCTTAAAACAAGTAATTCTCTTAAAATCCTTTCAGATGATGGACGTTTTACCAACATGGTAATGATGCCGCATGGAGCTATTATAATTGGTGAGGGAAGATATGAGGTTAATTCTGAGAAATCTTATACGGAAATAATTGAAAAGAATTTACATTTGCCTCAATTAAATGGCAAAAGAAATGTAATTGAGTTTGAAATGAAGGATGACGGTATAATGGTTGTAAAATATTTCCTCAAAGAAGATGTAAATGGGAATAAAATTGATTCATGGTGTTATGAGACTTGGAAAAGAGTTACCATGCCGGATAAATACCCGGAAAATATTATAAGGTGAAATATTCGTAAAAAAGATTGAATGAGGCTGCTGTCGTTTGATAATGATAGTAGCCTTTTTAGCATAGTATCAACAGATTAAAGTAGAAAAATGCAGAAAAAACTTTGTCTGTTTCAGGAAAAGTTGTACCTTTGCAAGCCGATTATTATCAAATAGTGATAAATTTAAGATTCAGAGCACTTTAATACTTCTTTGTCCGGGAAGGTGAAGTGTGATGGATTCGTTTTTTAGTAGTTAACATTTTAAAAAAGATTTAAGAGTGGATACTTTAAGTTACAAGACCATTTCTGCAAACAAGGAAACTGCAACAAAAGAATGGGTTGTAGTTGATGCTACCGATCAGGTGGTAGGACGCCTCGGTGCTAAAGTTGCGAAACTGTTGAGAGGAAAGTACAAACCAAACTTTACTCCTCATGTGGACTGCGGTGATAACGTTATTATCATCAATGCAGACAAAGTTAAATTTACAGGTAATAAGTGGAATGACAAAGTGTATTTGAGCTACACAGGTTATCCTGGTGGTCAGCGCGAAATCACTCCTGCTCGCTTGATGGCTAAACCAAACGGCGCTGAAAAATTGATGAAGAAAGTTGTTAAAGGTATGCTTCCTAAGAATCGTCTGGGAGCTAAATTGCTTGGCAACTTGTATGTTTATGAAGGTTCTGAACACAAACACGAAGCTCAGACTCCGAAAGTTATTGATATTAACACACTTAAATAATAAAGAATGGAAGTAGTAAATGCATTAGGCAGACGTAAAAGCGCAATTGCTCGCGTTTTCGTTAGCGAAGGTACAGGAAAGATTACTATTAACAAGAGAGACCTTGCAGAGTACTTTCCATCAACTATTCTGCAGTATGTAGTTAAACAGCCTCTTAACCTTCTTCAGGTGGCTGAAAAATATGATATTAAAGTAAACTTGTGTGGTGGTGGTTTTACAGGACAGTCACAGGCTTTGCGTTTGGCTATCGCTCGTGCACTTGTAAAAATCAACGCAGATGACAAGAAGGCTCTTCGTGCAGAAGGCTTCATGACTCGTGACTCTCGTTCTGTTGAACGTAAGAAACCAGGACGTCCAAAAGCACGTAGAAGATTCCAGTTCAGTAAACGTTAAGCGATTGAGTTTGTTAGTTTTTAAGTTTGTAAGTTTGTTGCAAGTAATCGGTTTGCGAAACTTCAGACTAAACTCAAGAACTTAGAAACTCAAAAACTTAAATGTAAAAGCGTTTAGTATCTAAACTGTCAGGATTTTCCCTACAATTGTTTGCGGAGAAACTACCGGACAGTTGGTTCAATTTAAACAAAAAAGAAAGTAAACGATTAAATTTAAAAACAATGTCAAGAGTAAATTTTGATACATTATTGGAAGCAGGCTGCCACTTCGGACATTTGAAGAGAAAGTGGAACCCAGCAATGGCTCCTTATATTTTTATGGAACGCAACGGTATCCATATCATCGACCTTAACAAAACCGTTGTAAAAGTTGAAGAAGCTGCTGATGCTTTGAAGCAGATCGCAAAATCAGGAAAGAAAGTCCTTTTTGTTGCTACTAAAAAACAAGCTAAACAGGTAGTAGCTGAGAAAGCTGCTTCTGTAAATATGCCATACGTTATCGAACGTTGGCCTGGTGGTATGTTGACTAACTTCCCAACAATCCGTAAGGCTGTTAAGAAGATGGCAACTATCGACAAACTTACTAACGATGGAACTTACTCAAACTTGTCAAAGAGAGAAATCCTTCAGATCTCTCGTCAGCGTGCTAAACTTGAAAAGAACCTTGGTTCTATCGCTGATTTGACTCGTCTGCCATCTGCATTGTTTGTTATCGACGTTTTGAAGGAAAATATCGCAGTACGTGAAGCTAACCGTCTTGGTATTCCTGTATTTGCAATTGTAGATACTAACTCTGACCCTTCAAATGTTGATTATGTAATCCCAGCAAACGATGACGCAACTAAGTCTGTAGAAGTAATTCTTGATGCTTGTTGTGCTGCAATGGCTGAAGGTTTGGAAGAAAGAAAAGCTGAAAAAGTAGATATGGATGCTGCAGGTGAAGCTGCTGCTCCAAAGGCTCCTAAGAAAAAAGCTGCAAGAGCTCGCATGGATAAGGCAGAAGAAGATGCTATCAATGCAGCAAAAGCTGCTGCTTTCGTAAAGGAAGATGAAGCTTAATTCTTGAATAAGACAAATATATAAATTGAGAATTGAAAATTGGGAATGGAACATATTTGCTCAGATTCTCAATTCTCAATTCTCAATTTTGTTTTATAACGATATTATTAACTCTTAATAAAAAGAAATTATTATGGCTGTAAGTATGGCAGATATTACCAAGCTTCGTAAATTGACAGGAGCTGGTATGATGGACTGTAAGAACGCTTTGAACGATGCGGAAGGCGATTTCGACAAGGCAATGGAAATTATTCGTAAAAAAGGGCAGGCTGTAGCTGCAAAACGTTCTGACCGTGAAACTTCAGAAGGTTGTGTTTTGGCTAAATCTACAGGTGACTATGCTGCAATGATAGCTTTGAAGTGTGAAACAGACTTCGTAGCAAAGAATGCAGACTTTGTTGCTTTGACTCAGGCTATCCTTGATGCTGCAATAGCTAACAAATGTCAGAATATTGACGAAATCAAGGCTCTTCCAATGGGTAATGGTACAATTGGTGATGCTATTGTTGAACGTAGTGGTGTAACAGGTGAAAAGACAGAACTTGACGGATATTACTTCGTTTCAGGTGCTTACACTGCCGTTTACAATCATCAGAATAAGAATCAGCTTTGTACAATTGCGTCATTCAATAAGGCTTGTGATGAAAAAGTTGCACATGAAATCTGTATGCAGATTGCAGCAATGAACCCAATCGCTGTAAACGAAGCTGGAGTTCCAGAAGATGTTAAGCAGAACGAAATCAATGTTGCTATTGAGAAGACTAAGGTAGAGCAAGTACAGAAGGCAGTAGAAGCAGCTTTGAAGAAAGCTGGTATCAATCCTGCTCACGTTGATAGCGAAGAGCACATGGAAAGCAATATGGCTAAAGGCTGGATTACTGCTGAAGATGTAGCTAAAGCTAAAGAAATTATAGCTAAAGTTTCAGAAGAAAAAGCGGCAAATCTTCCACAAGCTATGATTGAAAATATTGCTAAAGGTCGTCTCGGTAAGTTCTTGAAGGAAGTTTGTCTGTTGAACCAGGAAAGCATTATGGATCCTAAGAAGACAGTAACAGATGTTCTTAAAGAATCAGATCCAGAGCTTACAGTAGTTGATTTCAAACGTTTTACTTTGCGTGCTGAATAATCCTTTGTAAGTGATAAATAACAAGAGCGTGAATACTTCTTATAATAGAAAGAAATTCACGCTCTTGTTTTATTTATAAGTTTCTCTTATTCGTTCTTTTCTGCAGCGAATGCTGCTTCTTCTGCTTCAGATATTATTTTTTCTTCATCACTGAAAGTTTCTTCAATAGAGTCGAATCTGTATTCTTCTTCAATTTGTGTTTCTGTACTTTCTGTGATATTGTTTTCTGATTGCTTGTTTATGCTTTCTCTCTCGTTTTTAGCGGCAAATATTGCGTCTATAAATATAGAATCCTTTTTAATCATACTCATGGTTAAATGGGCAGCAGCTTGTTGTGATTCTTTTTTAGAGTACCCTTTACCACTACCGCCAGGAACGTTCTCAACGATAATTTGAGTCTCAAAAACAGGGTTCTGGCTTTCATCAAGGCTTTGTCCTATTAACCGGAACTCTATTTCGAATTTATTTTTCTGACTCCATTCTATCAATTTGGATTTGAAGTTTACTTCCTTGCGTGATATTTTGTCTATATTTATATATTTACCTATAATGCGTTCTTCCATAAATTTTTTACATGCATTATAGCCTCTGTCCAAGTATATTGCCCCTATGAGAGCTTCGAAAGCATTACCGCTCATATAGCTATTGTGCGAAGATTGTTTCGATGAATATTTGATAAGTTTGTCCAATCCTATATTTATAGCTAAATTGTTCAGTGTTTCCCTTTGGACTATCTTTGAGCGTGTATTCGTAAGAAAACCTTCTCTTTTTCCTTCGAACTTCTTGTACACAATATCTGCAACTACTGCGTCTAAAATCGCATCACCTAAAAACTCAAGTCTTTCGTTATTTATAAGCTTACCTTGTGTCTTTACAGATGATGATTTATGCAGTAATGCCTGCTTGTATATTTCAATGTTGTGGGGATAAAATCCCAATATCCTATAAAAACGAAAATAAGGCTCCTTTTCCTTTCGGAAAAAGAGTCTTATTCTATCTGTAATATTTGCTAACACAGTTTATTCAGTGTATTTTTTAACGATTACACATGCATTGTGACCACCAAATCCAAATGTATTGCTCAATGCAGCACGTACTATACGCTTTTGTGCAGTATTAAATGTGAAGTTTAGGTTGTAATCGATATTTTCATCGTTATCACCTTCTTCGTGGTTGATTGTAGGAGGTACAATGTCATTCTTAACTGACAGAACACTTGCAATAGCTTCTACACCGCCTGTTGCACCAAGTAGGTGACCTGTCATAGACTTTGTTGAACTGATGTTGAGCTTATATGCATGTTCTCCGAAGACTTCCTTGATGGCTTTAACTTCTGAAACATCGCCTACAGGAGTAGAAGTTCCATGTACGTTGATGTAATCAATGTCTTCCGGTTTAAGACCTGCATCTTCCAAAGCGTTCATCATCACCAGTTTGGCACCGAGACCGTCCGGATGTGAAGCTGTAAGATGGTAAGCATCGCCAGAAGCACCTACACCAGCCAACTCTGCATAAATCTTAGCACCGCGTGCTTTTGCGTGTTCCAATTCTTCAAGGACTAATATACCTGCACCTTCACCCATTACGAAACCGTCACGACTTGCGCTAAACGGACGTGAAGCGCGAGTAGGATCGTCGTTACGTGTAGAAAGTGCATGCATAGCGTTAAAACCACCTACTCCGGCTGGGAATATGGCAGCTTCAGCACCACCTGTAACAATTATATTGGCTTTTCCTAAACGAAGATAATTGAAAGCATCAGCGATTGCGTTTGAAGATGAAGCACAAGCTGAAGTTGTAGTGAAGTTAGGACCGTGGAAACCATACATGATTGAAATTTGACCTGAAGCGATGTCGGCAATCATTTTTGGTATAAAGAATGGGCTGAACTTAGGTCCGATAGTGTCTTTGGTTTGTTCATATCCGCCTACTTCTTCTTCGAATGTGCGGATACCACCAATACCGACTCCTAAAATAACACCAACTTTATTTAAATCTTCTTTTTCGACATCAATAGCAGCATCTGTTACAGCTTCTTTTGCTGCTGCTACTGCATATTGTGTGTAAAGGTCCATTTTACGGGCTTCTTTACGGTCGATATAATCTGCTGCATTGAAGTTTTTCACTTCACATGCAAACTGAGTCTTAAACTTTGAAGCATCAAAGTGAGTAATAGGTCCTGCCCCACTTACTCCATTGATAAGGTTGTTCCAAAATTCAGGAACAGTGTTGCCCAATGGTGTCAATGCGCCAAGACCTGTTACTACTACTCTCTTTAATTCCATAAATTATAGAGTTGATTATTTGTTAGATTCGATGTAAGAGATAGCGTCACCTACAGTCTGGATCTTTTCTGCCTGATCATCTGGAATAGAGATACCGAATTCTTTTTCGAATTCCATGATCAATTCAACTGTATCCAAAGAGTCAGCACCTAAATCGTTAGTAAAACTTGCTGTTGGCACTACTTCTGATTCTTCTACACCCAATTTATCAACGATAATTTTCTGTACTTTTGATGCAATTTCAGACATAATTTTAATTTTTTAAGTTTATAAAATTGATTTATTATTAAATATTTGCTGCAAAGGAATAAATATTTCTTGTTTCCACCAAATATTCAGTGAAATAAATGCACTTTTTTGCACAAAAAAGCGCGTGATGTGCATAAAAATCACTTGAAATGGATATTATTCTTTCCTTAATTTATAATTCCCCCTGATTTTTTCAAACTCCTCTGGATGAGAAAGTAATAACTTGTAATCATCCTTTGGATTATAATGACTTAATATATTGTCTATATCTTTTTTATTATTTTCCGGACTGTCATTTACCGGCAGGGATAAGTCTGTTTTTATATCCAGTTTGAAGTATTCGCACAATGATTTTAGAGTCATTACAGTTGCATTAAGTTTTCCGTCTTCCGAATAACCTGCTATATGAGGTGTACCTATAAAGACTTTTCGAAGTAATTCCAAGTTTATGTTCGGTTCGTTCTCCCATACATCTATTATGGCATCCGATATTCTCTTTTTATTTATGGCATCAAGAATAGCTTGTGTATCAACTACTTCTCCTCTGGAAGTATTAATTATTATCGGATTTTTACGGAGTTTTCCGAAGAATGTTCTGTCTGCAAGGTGAAATGTTCTGTATGAGCCTTCTTTAATTAAAGGAGTGTGGAATGTAATTATATCGCATTCTTCCGCTATAGTATTTAAGTCCACAAACCCTTTCTCGCCTTTGTCTTTTCTGGGTGGGTCATTAAGCAGGACTTTCATTTTTAGCCTGTTGGCAAGTGACATTATTCTTGAACCTACATTGCCTACACCAACTATTCCTATACACGTCTCTTCAGGAACAATACCTTTTTCCTTTTGCAAAAGAGTTAAAACAGCATGTATGTATTGTTCTACAGCTCCGGCATTACATCCCGGACAGTTTCTCCAGGTTATTCCCGCCTCTTTGCAGTATTCCGTGTCTATGTGGTCGAATCCTATAGTTGCTGTTCCTATAAACTTGATGTTGCTGCCTTCTAAAAGTTGCCTGTCACATTTTGTTCTTGTTCTTGTTATCAGCGCATCGGCATCTTTAACGGACGCGGCAGTAATTTCGTTCCCCGGCAAATATATCACGTTGTCAGTTATTTTCGCCAGGGTTTCCCTTATATAAGGGATTTTATTGTCAACAATTATTTTCATCTTCAGTCTATAAAGTTTGCATGTCGTTCAGTCTTTTGTAGTACCCGTTCATTTTCAGCAACTCCTCATGTTTTCCGCTTTCTACTATTCTTCCTTCGTGCAGAACATAAATAGTATTTGCATTTTTTATTGTTGATAGTCTGTGTGCTATGGCTATTGTAGTACGAGTTTTCATAAGTTTTTCCAATGCGTCCTGTACCAGTCTTTCGCTTTCTGTATCCAGAGCCGAAGTCGCCTCGTCAAGGATAAGTATAGGAGGATTTTTCAGGATCGCTCTTGCTATTGACAACCTTTGGCGTTGTCCTCCAGAGAGACGGCATCCTCTGTCTCCTATGTTAGTGTTGTAGCCTTCTTCTGTTTCCATTATGAAATCATGTGCGTTGGCTATTTTAGCGGCTTCAATAACCTGTTCCATTGTGGCATTTTCCACACCGAATGTTATGTTGTTGAAGAAAGAGTCGTTGAACAATATGGCTTCCTGATTTACATTTCCGATGAGCGAACGTAATCCTTTTACAGACAAATCCTTAACGTCAATTCCGTCTATCATCACTTTTCCTTTCTGTACGTCATGGAAACGTGGTATAAGATCCACTAAAGTGGATTTTCCCGAACCGCTTTGTCCTACGAGTGCTATTGTTTCACCTTTCTTGATTTTGAGATTGATATCGTGCAAAATTTCGGTCTCTCCGTAACTGAATGAAACATTGTCGAATGTTATACCACTTTTCAGTTCGTTGATGTCCTTTGCATTGTCTTTTTCTATAATGTTATTTTGTGCATTGAGTATTTTGTCAACTCTCTCCATCGAAGCCAATCCTTTAGGAATACTGTATCCTGCCTTTGAGAACTCTTTCAACGGATTTATCACACTATACAGAATCACCATGTAAAAGATGAACGTCGGTGCGTCTATGGACGATTTGTCTCCCAATATCAGTGAACCTCCGAACCATAATACTATAACTATCAGTATAGTACCTAAGAATTCGCTCATCGGGTGCGCCAATGCCTGACGTGTAGCTACTTTATTTGTCGCTCTTCTGAACTCGTTACTGCATTTGTTGAATCGTTTAATCATTTTTTCTTCAGCCACGAAAGCCTTTATAACCCTCAATCCTCCTAAAGTCTCCTCCAGCTGTGACATTGTTTCGCTCCATTTGTCTTGAGCTTCGAGCGATTTCCTTTTAAGTTTTCTTCCTACCTGTCCCATTATCCATCCCATTGTAGGCAGAACCAATAGTGTAAATACTGTAAGCTGCCAGCTCGTTATAAATAATGTGGCAAAATACGATATTATAAGAATCGGATTTTTTAGCAGCATATCCAGCGAACTTGTCACAGAAGTTTCTATTTCAGTAACGTCACCGCTCATTCTTGCTATAATGTCTCCTTTCCTTTCGGATGAAAAGAAATTTAGTGGCAGATACATGATTTTGGAATATACCAAAGTTCTTATGTCGCGTACCACACCTGTACGTAGTGGAATCATTACTGCTGATGAACCGAAATAACATGCGGTTTTGAGTAATGTCATTCCGGCTAAAAAGAGTCCGAGCCAAAGAAGAGTGTTCGAGGGGCCGTATATTTCTATCAACTGTGATACGTAATAATAGAAATTGTTTACAGCTACGTCTTTCAGTGGGGCACTATCCCATTCCATGAATGTATATATTTTGTTTCCCCCGTCAGTCTTAAAGAGGATGTTCAGGATTGGGATAAGCAGTGAGAACGAAAAAACGTTGAATATAGCCGAAAGTATGTTTAATACTACCGCCCATGCCACAAACTTCTTATAAGGAGAGACAAAACGTCTTAATAAATTGATAAATTCTTTCATTTATGGATATTTTGTAAATTCTTTTGTTACTTAATCTTCCTTTTCTTTGTCTTTAAACCATGACGCGTACATGAGATAGCCGTTGGCTATTTTCTGATTCAGTTCCTTACTTTGTTCCGGATCTACTTTCTTTATGAATTTTGCGGGTACTCCTCCCCACAGTGTGTGTGGTTCTATTATAGTATTGGCTAATACCAAAGCTCCGGCAGCCACTATTGCTCCTTCGCCTACTACCGCATGGTCTAATAGAGTTGATCCCATGCCTATCAACGCATTGTCCTTTACACACGCTCCGTGCAGTGTTACGTTGTGACCTATTGACACATCGTTGCCTATTTCCACAACGGATTTCTCGTATAGTGTATGCAGTACTGTTCCGTCCTGAATGTTAACCCTGTCGCCTATGCGGATAGAGTTCACATCTCCTCTTAGGACTGTGTTAAACCATATACTGCAATCGTCTCCCATTATGACGTCGCCTATAATGGTGGCATTGTCTGCCAGATAACAGTTTTTTCCCATTTTCGGCGTATATCCTCTTACTGATTTTATTAGTGCCATATTGAAATCTTGTATAATCTGATTCTTGGTGACAAATGTACTAATTAATTTGTTTGTACTTCTTTATTTCGTTTAAAAAGAGATATTATCTATTCATTTATATTAATAGGGATAGTATTATTAAATTTTTTAATAAAAAATATAGTAGATATTTTTGTTATTAAATAATTTGTTTCTATATTTGCACAGAAGTTAAAGAAAATATTTGTTGATTTGTTTATAAATAAGAATAACCCGTATCACTTTAATCGTTTTTTTAATCTAAGTTATTAAGGAATAATTCTATTCTAAGAAAAAAATCACATTCACTTGTTTTTTCATTCATTCTAAGAAAAACGTTGCCCGGCGATGGGCAGCGTTTTTTCGTTGATACGTTTTAAAAAAACGCTTTGTTGTTTTAATCAAAACGCCTTGTCATTCCATTTGAAATGACAAAGCGTTTTCTTTTATTTGGTTTGCGTATATCCTTCAGCTTTCAGCAAGTCAATTATTCTTTGCTTGAAATCTCCCTGTATAACTATCTCGCCGTCTTTAACCGTACCGCCTACGCCGCATTTCGTTTTCAGTGTTTTCCCAAGTTCTTTCAGGTCATCTTCTTTTCCTTCGAAGCCTGTTATCAGGGTCACAGTTTTTCCTCCTCGTCCTTTTTTTTCTATCGAAACTCTTAGTCTTTGGTGTCTCTTTTCAGGAGTCTCTGTCTCTTCTTTTTCTTCTGTCTGGTATTTGAAGTCGGGATTTGTGGAATAAACAATGTTCAGTCTTTCTTTCCAGTCATTATTTTTCATTTTCTGTAAATGTTTAATTTCAACCAAAGATATAAACTTTTTCTTTATTGTGTGTGCGTTTCCAAATAAATAGACTAATTTTGCAATTAACAGTTTAGTTTTATTTATGTCATGACAGCGCCAGTTCGTAAAATATCGGATAAAATACCGGAACCCACACTCCGTCGTTTGCCTTGGTATTTGTCTTGTGCAAAACTGATGAGAGGGCAGGGGGAAAAATATGTGTCTTCTACCCAGTTATCTAAACAGATAAATATTGATGCTTCGCAAGTGGCAAAAGATTTGTCGTATGTAGCCGTTTCAGGACGTACGCGTGTCGGTTATGACATAGACTGTTTAGTGAGTGTGTTGGAAGATTTTCTTGGTTTCACAAATCTGCATAAGGCTTTTCTGTTTGGTGTAGGTAGTCTTGGGGCCGCTTTGCTTCAGGATACAGGTCTTTCCCATTTCGGACTCGAGATAGTCGGGGCGTTCGATGTCGATCCAGAAAAAGTTGGTACTACCATTGCCGGGATACCTGTTTACCATACCGGTGATTTTCCGGAGATAATCAGACAGTCAAATGTCAATATCGGAATACTTACTGTACCCATCAATATAGCTCAGGAGATAACGGATTATATGGTAGGCGGAGGTATAAAGGCTGTATGGAATTTCACCCCGTTCAGAATACGTGTTCCCGAGGGTATAGTAGTACAAAACACTTCTCTGTATGCCCATCTGGCTGTTATGTTCAACCGTTTGAATGAAGAATTAAAATAATCATTATATGAAGATTATAGCTATAGGGATGAATTATTCCCTCCACTGTAAGGAGCTCCATGCCGATGAATCTCTTCCTCAGGAACCGGTGATTTTTATGAAACCGGATTCGGCTCTGTTGAAGGACAGGAAACCTTTTTTTATTCCTGATTTTTCTCGACAGATAGATTACGAGACCGAGCTCGTTGTACGCATAAACAGGCTTGGTAAGAATATTTCCGAGCGTTTCGCTCATAGATATTATGATGCTGTCACTGTAGGTATTGATTTTACAGCCCGCGACTTGCAGAGAAAGTTCCGTGCCGAAGGGAAACCGTGGGAACTGTGCAAGGGTTTTGATAATTCTGCTGCCATAGGCGATTGGGTCGATATAGAAAAGTTTAAAGATATACAGGACATACATTTCCGTCTTGATATAGACGGAAAGACAGTTCAGACCGGTCATACACGCGATATGCTTTTCGGAGTGGATAAGATAATAGCATACGTCAGCCAGTTCTGTACATTGAAGATTGGTGATTTGCTGTTTACAGGAACACCGGTAGGTGTAGGTCCGGTAAGTATTGACAATCATCTGGAAGGTTATCTTGAAAACGAAAAAGTACTTGATTTTTATATACGATGAAGATAAGAGTAGGATTTGGTTTTGATGTACACCGTCTTGTTCCCGGCAGAGAACTGTGGCTTGGCGGGATAAAGTTGGAGCATGAATTGGGATTGTTGGGACATTCTGATGCCGATGTGCTTATACATGCTGTCTGTGATGCTCTTCTTGGTGCCGCTAATATGCGCGATATAGGATTCCATTTCCCGGATAATGCCGGAGAGTTCAAGAATATAGACAGTAAGATACTCCTTGCCCGCACTGTAAAGCTGATTGCGGAAAAAGGTTATACCGTAGGCAATATAGACGCTACAGTATGTGCGGAACGTCCGAAACTCAAGGCACACATACCTGAGATGCAGGAGACGCTTGCCAAAGTTATGGGAATAGACGCTGATGATGTGTCTATAAAGGCGACTACAACAGAGAAACTCGGATTCACAGGACGGGAAGAGGGAATTTCGGCATACGCTACGGTCCTGATAGAAAAAAGATAGTTTTTTTGAGCGTTTAAACGATGCTTACTTAAATAGTATTTAAACGGTTTTAAATTTGCTTTTTTGTACTTCAAATATAGTTCATTTTGTGTTCATTTGTCGTTCACAGTCCGTTCAGTGAATGCCAAATGAACATAGAATGAATGCTAAATGAACGTTCCTTGAATTTCTACAGAACCAGTCCTAAAGTAAGCGTTATTCCAAATATAAGCATATTTCTTGATGTCTCTCCCAAAATCATGTTCAGAGCTTTTCCCTTACCTATTTTTGCCATCTTTATTGTTGTAATTATGTGCATTACCAAATAGAACTGTGGAAACAGCACGGCATATATTTTCCCAATTGTCAGAAAATAGAAACATAGCCAGCACGCTACGAGTCCAAGCAGGAAGTAGAGTATCAGCCCGGTCTTGGCACCAAGCCTTACAACGATGGTTCTCTTTCCGCTTACGGCATCCTGTTCCCTGTCCCGGAAATTGTTTACCATCAGTAATGTGTCGATGATAAGCCCGCAGGCTATAGAAGCAACTGTGACAGACATGTTCCAGCCCTGAGCCATTACATAATATGTGCATCCCACAGGCACGAAACCGAAAAATACCAGTACAAGCACGTCTCCCCATCCGTGGTATGCCAACGGGTATGGTCCTGCGGTATATAGGAAAGCGAATATCATACATGCGGCTCCTACTGGTATCAGCTCCCATCCTCCGAAGTTCAAAAGCGACAGACCTGTGATACTGGCAAGTACTGTTGTCACACATATACCTGTTTTCATTGCCTTTGGTGAGATCCAACCTTGTGCGCAGGCACGTTCCGGTCCGAGCCGGTCCTCCCTGTCTGTTCCTTTAAGGAAATCAAAAAGGTCGTTTATGAAATTGGCGTCTATCTGCATCATGAACGCGAACAGGAAACATAATATGGCAGG
>CALUIE010000027.1 GCA_944320605.1 uncultured Phocaeicola sp.
GTTAAGTACCGCCGTGAAATGAAAGGTTTGGACTGGGGCGAAATGTTCGACAAATATGGTGATGGTGTCTATGATACAACTGCGTTGGAAAAACAAATTCATGATTTGATGGAAGATGATGAAATCATGAAAAAATCCGGTATCTATCGTTATGTTCTAAGCGGCGATTTACGTGATTTAAGTTTCCGTACGTTTGACAAAAAACAGAAACGTGAAGCATACGAACGCCAAAAAGGTATTTGTGTACATTGCGGTAAAAAATTTGAACTGGAAGAAATGGAAGCAGATCATATCACACCATGGAAAGAAGGTGGTATTACGGTGGCTGAAAATTGCCAGATGCTTTGTAAGAATTGCAATAGAATAAAAGGAGGGAAATAGACATTTGAAAATATGAGAATATACCATTACACGAATTTAGAATCACTTGCACTTATCCTAAAAAATCAAACAATTCGTTTCAACCGTTTGGATAAAGTGGATGATTTGGAGGAAGGTAATACAGAATCTTTAGGAGTGAAATTCTGTAAATATGTTTTTGTATCATGTTGGACTGAAACTGCAGAAGAAAGCATTCCTTTGTGGAAAATGTATGGTGGCGATAAAGGAGGAATACGAATATCTCTTGAGCAAGAAATGTTTAAAGAGTATTTGATCTCTAACTTAGAATTAGGAGATTTGCAATCTCAGGGAGCTATAAAATCTAAAATTCCACCTCAAGATATGATAAATCCGAATTTCTTTTTCATCCCTATATTAGATTATAAAAATGATTTATTTTATAGACATGTAAAATATGTTGATAATATCCATGTATTTACTAAAGATGCTATCCAAATAACTAATGTTCGAGAGAGTCGTGGCGATTTTCATATGGAGATGAAGCCATTTGGTTATTATAAGAATAAACGTTGGGAATTTCAGGATGAAGTTAGATTTGTTCTTTACTCACTCCCAATAAATCCAATTTTAGAAGGAACAAATCCTGAGATTTCATCTATTGTAATGCAAAGTCTTTTAGGGAATAAATCATTACCATTTCATTATTATGACATGAGGTTAAAAGATGATGCATTTGATAATTTAGAAATAACATTAAGTCCGTCAGCTACAGAATCACAAAGACTTATAGTTCAGGCGTTGATTGATAAATATGCTCCTAATGCAACGTTAAAAGAGAGTGCTTTAGGCAAAGTCGTTCGCTTAAAATAAAGTTATTGTAAAAAGAAAATGCTGTTTTAAGATAATTCTTATTTGCCTTAAAAATATGGAAAATAAAGAACTTGAAATAGCCTATTTCCCTCCTTTCTGTGTTGAACAGTATAAGCACAAGCATCAAATGAGCGAAGATGAAACTGTCTGTTTTACTCAGGCACAAATGGCAGAATTATTTTCAACGACCAAGCAAAATATAAGTTTACATACTAATAATTAACAAAGGTGTGTCAGTCACTATCTATACATAGAAAACAACAGAACAGCTACAACTTGACATTGAGAAATATAACGATTAGTACCTTCATATTAATATCAAGACCTATAGGAATAGTCATGACCGTTTCCTAATTGTTGATGATAAGGAAGTGTACCATATAGGAGCTTCTCTAAAAGACCTTATCAAGAAAATGTTCGCCTTCTCTAAGTTAGAGATAGACTCCTGCCTGATAACTGATAAACGGAAACTATGACCACAAAAACCCAAATAATCCTTCATCAGGATGGTAATAAAATACCCGCATATCTGTAGATACATTTCTCTAAGGAAAATTTGTATATGACACAGATTCATTTGGTACTGCTTAAATGCTTCTTGAAATACCTGCAGGACCTTTACAAAAGGTTTGCAAACAAACATTAAGCACTGTTCATATACCGTTCAGTAACTGTTCAATAACCGTTCAGTGAACGGCCGCTGCACACACAATGAACACATAACGAATTTTATCCGCATACCTGAAAAATCATATCTTTCAAAGTTTAATAACTGAAAAACAAGTAATTTATTTTCAATTATCCATTTTTTTCATACATTTGCAATGTTTTGTTCCGATACACCTATTTACAGGTTGAGGATGAAAAGGGAATCGGGTGAAAATCCCGGACAGTCCCGCTGCTGTAATCTCCACAGAACAAGGATAGCTTAATATCTGTCAACCACTGTCGAACTTGACGACGGGAAGGTAAAGCCATCCGGAGTAAGTCAGAAGACCTGCAAAACAAGAAATCATGCCACATCATTCTCGAGGAAAGACTGATGCGGATACATGTAATTTTTACTTTTTTATATGAATCAAAAACGTTTATCCCTTACAGGCAAAGGGTTAATGTTATTTATTGCCGTGTATATGCTGTCTTTATATTCTGTTTTTTCCCAGAATATAAAGTCGGATACAATTACCGAACGAATCCATTCCATACCAAACGTTACGGTAAAGGCTAAACGTGCGCCAAATAAAGTAACCTCAACAAGACCAATACAATCATTTAGCAGTAATGAAATAGAAGTTTACGGACTACAAAGCATTTCTGATGCTGTAAGAAGATTTGCAGGAGCAGAAGTTCGTGACTATGGAGGTATAGGAGGTATGAAAACCGTTTCAGTCAGAAATATTGGAGCAACCCATACAGCTATAAGTTATGACGGTATTGCCGTATCAAACTGCCAAGCTGGTCAAATTGATATAGGAAGATTCTCATTGGACAATGTTGAATCATTAACACTAAGTATCGGACAGAGTGACAATCTTTTACAATCAGCAAAACTCTTTGCTTCTGCCGGTGTACTGAATATTTCTACGGCTAAACCTGTTTTCAGAAAAAATGACTACAACATTAAAGCTCATATAAAGACAGGATCTTTCAGTATGATAAACCCTTACATTTATTTAGCCCAAAAGATTAATAAAAAAACTTGCTTGTCAATTGACGCTGATTTTCTTTATTCAAACGGTGATTACCCATTCATTCTAAAAAATGGGAATTATATTACAAAAGAAAAAAGAATAAATTCAGACGTACGTTCATGGCATACCGAAGCCAATCTGTTCCATACCTTTAATAATAACGAGACATTGAAAATTAAAGCCTATTATTACCAGTCAGATAGAGGACTTCCGGGTGTGGTTGTACTATACAACCCTGAGAGCGATGAACATTTATGGGACATTAATGCCTTCGTCCAGAGTGAATACTACAAAAAAATCACAGAAAAATTGAGTATAAATGTTCAAGGTAAATACAATTATTCTTGGAACAAATATAAAGATGAAGGAGTGGAATATGCGAATGGTTACATAGAAGACAAATACAGACAGAACGAGTATTATACATCTGCATGTGTCTTATATTCACCATTAAAGGTATTTAACTTAGCTGCTGCACAAGACATTGCCGTAAACACACTTCATAGTAATATGCCTGAATGCCCATTTCCAATCAGACTAACCTCATTGAGCGTCATTAGGGTAAGATATAATAGCAATTGGTTTAAAGCTGAAGCATCCTTACTAAATACATGGATTACAGAATCTGTAAAATCAGGAGAAAGACCTGATGACTTGAAAAAATTATCACCTTCATTGTCATTTAATTTAAAACCTTTCAGCAATGAAGAACTATATGTAAGGCTTATGTATAAAAACACATTCCGTACTCCTACATTTAATGATTTATACTATTACAGGATGGGGAACCGCTCACTTAATCCGGAAAAAGCGCAGGAATATAATTTAGGATTGACATGGGCGACAAATAGCATAAATAATTTTATTAATTACATCTCCATAACTGCAGACGCCTATTATAATTATGTAAAAGACAAAATCGTAGCATTTCCTACAACTTATGTATGGAAAATGGCAAATTTCGGAATAGCAGAAATAAAGGGATCTGACTTTACTGTATCTACAAGCATTACTCCTTACAAAGGATACGAAATAAACATAAATGCCTCATATACATGGCAAAACGCCATTGATAAGACAGATTCCAAAGCAAAAAACTACAAACATCAATTACCTTACACACCGAAACATAACGGCAACGTTTCAACATCACTTTCGTTACCATGGTTTACCATTGGATACAGTGTTTTGGCTGTAGGAAAAAGATATTATTTAGCGCAAAATACTCCAGACAACGAAATTGAAGGATATACCGACCATACATTAAGCGTATCAAAGAATTTTAAATTAAAAGATTTTACAATAAAATTTAAGGGAGATATTATAAATCTCACAGACAGTCAATATGATGTAATAAAATACTATCCCATGCCGGGCAGGTCATGGAAAATCACTATTGGAATTAACTTTTAAAACAATTAATATGAAACTAAGAAATTTATTAATCGGCACTTTTGCTACAATCGCTTTATGCGTTACTTTTACTTCATGTACAAAGAATGATGACACGCCCAATGACAGTAATTCAAAAATAGAACTTCCATCTAAGCGTGCATATATTTTATATGAAGGTCCATCAGGATACAACAAATCCGGAATCGCATTTTACGCACCCAACAAGGACGCAGATTTTCAGAATGATATTTTTGAATTACAAAACAACAAAAAGTTAGGTGCATTAGCCAATTCATTCATCGAATATAAGAACCATATATATGTAGTTGTTTCTGAATCAAAATATATATCTAAACTAAATGAAGCATGTGTTGAGGTAGCTACATACAAAATTCCGGAAGGAGAAGGAGACCCACGAAATATTATAGCGTATGACGGTTATCTGTATGTGACACAATATGGCGGTAAAGTAACAAAAATAGACGCTAATACCATGCAACCCACAGAAGAATATTTCAGTGGAGGAAACAACCTGGAAGGTATAACTGAATGCAATGGAAATCTTTATGTTGCCAATGCATATAAGATAGAAAGCAACGGAGAATACAATAACTACATATATTTGACAGAGATTTTCGAGATTAACCCTAAGGATATGACTCTTAAAAGCACACTTAATGTTGTTGAAAATCCTGAGCGTCTTATGGAAATGAATGACAAAGTATATCTTATTTCAAGAGGGGATTATGGTTCCGTGAAAAATACACTTCAAGTAATTGCCCCTGAAACTAAAGAAGTTAAAAATCTTGTTGAAGCCAGCAAGATGGCCAAAGGTATAAACAATCAGTTATTACTTATCAACTCAAATACAACTTATGACGCCAATTGGAATGCTACTATTTCAAATACATTCTTTACATACAACACTAAGACTGGAGAAATAAAAAATGAATCATTCCTAAAAAATGCTCCGGAAGAACTTTACAAGTCAAACATTTATCTCCTTGCAGTCGATGATGAGACAGGTGAAATTTATGTTGGAACATCCGACTATGTAAATACAGGAACAATATACCGTTTTTCTGAAGACGGAACTCTGAAAGAAACATTTGACGCGGGAGGTGTTAATCCTAATAATATGTTATTCATAGATTAACAATTTTCTCATGATAAAAAAAATACTATCTGCCAATATAGTAACCCTTGTCCTGCTTCTCTCAGCCTGCGGCGGAGGAAGCAGGACTTCATCGCATATAGACGGAGCGGACACCATACATTTCGAATATGCGTCAAACATAAAAGTTCTGAAAAATAAAGACTTCACACAGGTTGAATTACGCAATCCATGGGACACACTGAAAACTCTACAAACATATATACTGGTTAATAAAAACAAACCTGTAACGAATAACCTACCCAAAGGAACTGTTCTAAAAACTCCACTTAGAAGGTCTGTAGTTTACTCTTCTGTACACTGTGCCCTGTTGGATGAATTAGACGCCATTGAATCAATATCCGGCGTATGCGATTTAGAGTACATAAACCACAACAGAATAAAGGAGTTATGCGATAACGGCCACATTGCCGACTGCGGCTCTTCAATGAATCCCGACATAGAAAAGATCATTGATCTGAACGCCGACGCTGTGTTGCTATCGCCATTTGAGAATAGCGGAGGATACGGAAGAATTGAAAGTATAGGAATACCAATCATCGAATGTGCGGACTATATGGAAACATCTCCTCTTGGCAGGGCTGAATGGATTAAATTTTATGGTATGCTTATAGGAAAGGAAAAAGAGGCTGACTCACTGTTCAATAAGATAGAAGAACAATACCAAACTCTGAAAGCTAAAACTCAAAATGTAAAATATCGACCTACTGTCATATCAGAACTAAAATATTCATCGGCATGGTACGTTCCGGGAGGGCAAAGCACTATGGCAAGACTTATAAATGACGCCGGAGCCAATTATATATTCAGTTATACCAAAGGAAGCGGTTCTATTCCTTTATCTTTCGAGACAGTACTTGACAAAGGGCAAAAAGCCGATTTCTGGCTCATAAAATACAATCAGAAAACGGACAAGACATATTCGGAACTGGAAAATGATTATTCTCCATACAAGAATTTTGACGCATGGAAAAATAAACGTATTTTTGGATGCAATACTTCCTACGTAAACTATTATGAAGAAACTCCTTTTCATCCGGAAAGTCTTCTTAGAGACCTTATCATCGTTTTCCATCCGGAACTCATGAATAATGAGACCACAAAATATTTTACGCCGATTGGAAATTAATTAGAATAAAAACTGTTCAATAAGAAAACCTGAATTTTGAAAACCAAAAATACAATTTATATAACAATACTTATAATAACAACATTTATACTCGCTATTATAAGTATATATTACGGTTCGGTGGATATACCGGCTTCAGCCATTACCAGGATTTTACTTGGTGAAGATTCAGAAAAGTCAAGCTGGACATACATAATCCTGCAATCAAGAATACCACAAACCATTACCGCTATTCTTACGGGTGCTTCACTCTCTATTTCCGGATTAATGTTGCAGACTGCATTCAACAACCCACTGGCTGATGCCTCTATTTTAGGAATAAGTTCCGGCTCAAGTCTTGGAGCTGCATTGGTAATATTAGGGATGGGAGGCAGTATAGCTACATCGGCAATAACAATAGGAGGCTTTTTGTCTGTCATTGCTGGAGCTATGGCCGGAGCGTTTTTGGTTATGGCCTTCATTCTTTTCCTTTCTACAGTGATAAAAAACAACGTAATGCTGCTCATTGCCGGAATAATGACCGGTTATGTCACTTCATCTGTCATTTCGTTATTGAACTTTTTCTCGACAGCCGAAGGGGTACACTCATACGTCACATGGGGCATGGGAAGTTTTGGAGGTGTATCACTATCACAGATGCCGGCATTCTCCATAATGATATTTATCGGACTTATGATTTCAGTCATGCTGATAAAACCAATGAACGCTCTTCTGTTGGGTACAAGATATGCAGAGAACTTAGGGGTAAACATACAACGTACCAGAAACATGTTACTTCTATCCACAGGAATACTTACAGCTGTCACTACAGCATTTTGCGGACCTATTTCATTCATAGGACTTGCTGTTCCGCACATTTCAAGATTGCTTCTTGGAACATCAAACCACAATATCCTATTGCCGGCAACTGCACTATGCGGCTCTGCAATGGCATTATTGTGTTCAATTATATGCATTTTGCCTGGTGAGAACGGTATCATACCAATAAATGCCGTAACACCTGTATTAGGTGCTCCTGTAATAATATATGTAATTATAAACCAGAAGAAAATACAATACTTTAACTGATGGAAAACAAAGACGTAATTACAGCCTCCAAACTGAGCATCGGATACAAAACAAAAGGCAATAAGAAGACTGTGCAGTCCAATCTTGACTTCAGTCTTAAAGGCGGCAACCTGACCTGTCTGCTTGGTCCAAACGGTGCCGGAAAATCAACACTTTTACGTACAATCTCTGCATCACAACCTATATTAGACGGAAAACTTATTCTTATAAATAAACCTATAAGTGATTACTCTGAAAAAGAACTGTCGCACACTATCGGGCTTGTTTTAACAGAAAAGATTTTTGCAGGGGCATTAACAGTACGACAGCTCGTAGCTTTAGGACGTCAACCGCATACCGGTTTCTTCGGACGCTTGTCGGCATACGACAAAGAAATAATTGACCACGCCTTGCATCTTACGGGGATAAGTCACAAAGCTGACATTTATACAGCCAACTTGTCTGACGGAGAACGGCAAAAAGCGATGATAGCCAAAGCAATAGTACAGGAGTGCCCTATAATACTACTTGACGAACCGACAGCATTCCTTGATGCAGTAAGCAGAATAGAAATACTCACATTGCTTCACCGCCTGGCACACGATGAGAACAAAGCCATATTGCTATCCACCCACGACATAGAACAGGCCTTGGTTACAGCCGACTATCTCTGGCTGCTTACTCCGGAAAACGGGCTACATTCCGGAGTGACGGAAGACATAATATTATCCGGACTTATGGACAGGCTTTTCCCCGAAGCCGAAATAAAATTCGACCTTATGCACGGAGGATACTCACCTACCGTGAAAGCCGAACGTGCCATAATATTATATACAGACAATCCGATACTTAAACATTGGACACAAAACGCACTAAACCGCCACGGATTTCTGTGTCTGGAAAAACAGGCCGCACCGGAAGACAAAAAACTGCCGGAACTGAAAGTCCTGTCACCATCAGAAATACATTTACATATTGATGAAAAGAACTACAGTTGCGGCAGTTTCGGAGAACTTATATCTATATTAAGTTAAGATATATCAGATATAAACACAGATTTCACCCATATCCTTCCTTTTCTTCTCCGGAATTTCTGTATCAGTAGTATAACCTATAGGGATAAGAGCCACAGGTTCCATATCCTCAGGCAAGGACATCAGCTGATGGCATAGTGCGGCATCGAAATTGCATACCCAACAAGTACCCAAGCCCTGTTCCGCAGCAGCAAGGCATAAATGCTCGATAGCTATTGCCAGGTCAATATCAGCATGATCCTTATTGTCCGAACGGCGATGCCATGACTCATCATGTTTGGCACACGCCACAATAATACATGGAGCAGACATAATCCATTCACGTTTGTAAGTTGACTTTATGTCATTCAGTTTATCTTTGTCCGTTACAATATAGAATTTCCATGGCTGAAAGTTCACGGCTGACGGAGCCATACGGACACACTCCATGATATACTCCATCTTTTCATTATCAATCTGACGTTCTTCGTACGAACGTACAGAGTAGCGTTTACTTACCAAATCAATAAAGCTCATAAATTTAAGTATTATTTTAGTTGTTAGTTTGATGATAAATGTTTTTTGAACCTATTACAAATTGATTATAAACTCCACACCTGCAATATTAGTCTTTCTGGAAATATCGTCCTGCCTGCAATAGAACACAGATAACGAATACATATCACTTAAATTTATCTTTAATCCAGGCATATAACGTATTCTTTCTGCTTTGAAAAAGTCATTATTTTCCAAATCATTGAAAGTCTCAATGGAAAAATATGGAGCCAATATTGTAGAAGGTATATTATAATCGAACATCAGTCTGGAACGAATTATCATCTCATCATCACCTAAAGCAAATGTATGTTGAAACCTCTCTCTCCAACGGATTCTGAAATCGCCTTTCTTCCAGAATGCTTCCGAGCCAAGATGATACCTGTAGGCATTGAAGTTACCCTTCGAAGCACTGCTCCTGCGATGATAGGCAAAAACTCCTTTCACTTCCCATTTTGGTAAAACCTTATACCCCAATCCTGCATTTATAAAAAATCTCTCAAAAGCACTGAAATTATCCCTTGTCCTGACTTGCGCCTTCGACATAAGTCTAAGATTCTTATTAAACTTATGATTTACAGTAACAGAAGTCCAGGAGCTCCAGTCCGCCCCGTCCTGCGCCATCAAAGGAAAATTTACCAATGCAAGAAGCCCACAAAATATCAACAATAATATACCTGACCTATGTGTTTTCATAATTTTATAACTTTTTACAGTCACAAAGATATAACAAATCAAACGATTTAACTAAGTTTGCAGTCGATTTATAAACTATAGGATAATCAAACAAAAAGAAAATTCTTTATTCATGAAACTTGTAATATTCGATTTAGACGGCACATTACTGAACACAATAGCCGACCTAGCTGCGGCTACCAACTATGCACTTGAGCAATATGGACTTCCTACACATAATGAAGAGGAATATAAGTTTTTCGTAGGAAACGGAATAAACAAGCTATTCGAACGTGCATTGCCGGAAGATAAGAGAAACGATGAATATGTTATGAAAATACGCTCTGAGTTTGTACCTTATTACGATGCGCACAATTCAGATCTGAGCAAGCCTTATCCCGGAATGAACAGTCTTCTGGCAGAATTGCAGAAAAACAACATACAGATAGCAGTAGCTTCAAATAAATATCAGGCAGCAGCCGTAAAGCTGGTAAGACAGTATTTTCCTGACATAAACTTCTGCGAAATACTCGGGCAGCGTGATGGAGTTCCATCAAAACCGGACCCAACAATAGTAAATGAGATATCAGAACATGCAGGCATATGCAAAGAAGAAATCGTGTACGTTGGCGATTCATGCGTTGACATGGAAACTGGTAAAAATGCAGGAGTAAAAACTGTTGGAGTAAGCTGGGGATTCCGTCCTAGAACAGAACTTGAAGCATACCAACCGGATTTCATTGCCGATGATGCGAATGAGTTGAAAAGTTTCTTATTGGAACAATAAATAAAACAGTAAAGGAGATAAAGAAGTTAAAGGAGATAAAGCTCAACACTTTATCTCCTTTAATACTTTTATATATCATAACAACAGAGCCGATACACCATCACGGCGTACCGGCTCTTTCTCTGAATTAAACAACCAATAAATAGAGAATCGTATATGTTATCGTATGAACAATAACTCACGATACTTAGGTAAAGTCCACATCTGGTCATCGACAATCAGTTCCAACTTATCTATATGATAACGGATAAGTTCAAGCATTGGAGCGATGTTATCGTGATAAGCTATGGCTTTCTCGCGTTCGGAAGTAATCTTATTAGCCACCTTACGAGCCTCTACCATAGAGTCAACGTGTTCTTTTATATATGCAGTGCGTTCTGAAATTTCCTTAATGATAGCCACATTTCCAGCAGACAGTCTTTCTGCTTCTTCAGCTGGGAACAAACTTTTCATCTTGAATACATTATCAATAAGTTTTGTCTGATAGCTGATAGCTACAGGCACTACATGATTCATAACCAAGTCTCCCAGAACACGTGCCTCAATTTGAATTTTCTTGGTATAAGTCTCCCATTTTACCTCATTGCGTGCTTCAAGTTCCTTACGTGTCATTACGCCTGTTGACTCAAACATCGCTACACTTTCAGGTTTCAGATAGTTATCGAAGATAACCGGACAGCTGGTTTCGCAGTCCAATCCACGCTTGAGAGCTTCTTCTTTCCATTCGTCACTGTAACCATTACCGTCGAAACGGATAGGTTTACTTTCTTTTATGTATTTACGCAATACCTGTAACAAAGCAGAAACTTTCGGTTCGCCTTTTTCAATCAGGTCATCCACTTCTTTCTTGAATATGACAAGCTGTTCTGCAACTGCTGTATTCAATGCAATCATGGCACTTGCACAGTTGGCTTCAGAACCTACTGCACGGAATTCAAATCTGTTTCCGGTAAACGCAAATGGTGAAGTACGGTTACGGTCTGTATTATCAATCAGCAATTCCGGAATCTGAGGTATGTCAAGTTTCATTCCTTGCTTTCCTCCCAATGATACTAAATCTTCATTGGCATTTTCCTCTATATGGTCAAGAACTTTGCTTAACTGTGAGCCAAGGAAAGAAGAAATGATTGCTGGAGGTGCCTCGTTTGCTCCCAGACGATGAGCGTTAGTAGCACTCATGATAGAAGCCTTAAGCAGTCCGTTATGTCTGTAAACAGCCATCAATGTATTGACTACGAATGTAACGAAACGCAAGTTTTCTTCTGTTGTCTTTCCTGGAGCCATCAGTAGAACGCCGGTATCAGTTCCTAAAGACCAGTTGTTATGCTTACCGGAACCATTAACACCCTTAAAAGGTTTTTCGTGAAGCAACACTCTGAAACCATGCGCACGTGCCACTTTACGCATAAGCGACATAACCAACATATTATGGTCAACAGCCAGGTTACATTCCTCATAGATAGGAGCAAGCTCAAACTGGTTAGGAGCTACCTCATTATGACGTGTCTTAACCGGAATACCAAGTTCAAGTGCCTGAATTTCCAAATCTTTCATAAATGCAGCCACTCTGGTAGGAATTGCTCCGAAATAATGGTCTTCAAGCTGCTGGTTTTTAGAAGCCTCATGTCCCATAAGTGTACGTCCTGTAAGTAACAAGTCCGGACGAGCTGCATACAAACCTTCGTCAACAAGGAAATACTCCTGTTCCCAACCAAGGAATGCCGTCACCTTTTTCACGTTTGTGTCAAAATACTTGCAAACAGCTACGGCAGCCTTATCAACGGCGCTAAGAGCCTTAAGCAAAGGAGCCTTATAGTCAAGCGACTCTCCTGTATATGCAATGAATACAGTAGGAATACACAATGTATCGTCAACTACAAAAACCGGTGATGAAGGGTCCCATGCGCTATATCCACGAGCCTCGAATGTATTTCTTATACCTCCGTTTGGAAAAGATGACGCATCAGGTTCCTGCTGTACAAGAAGTTTACCGGAGAATTCTTCCATCATGCCACCTTTACCATCATGTTCCACAAACGCATCATGCTTCTCGGCTGTTCCTTCCGTCAGAGGCTGGAACCAGTGTGTATAATGTGTTGCACCAAGTTCGCTTGCCCAACGTTTCATACCTGCTGCCACTTCGTCTGCAGTCTGTCTGTCAAGTGTCGCTCCATGATCCATCGCATCTACCAACTTTGCATAAACCGTACTTGGAAGATACTTGAACATTTTCTCCCTGTTGAATACATATTTGCCAAAATACTCACTCGGACGGCAGCTCGGAACGCTTACCTCCATAGGCTTTGTCTGGAAAGCCTTTTCCACTACATTAAAACGAATCATATTTATTTAGTTGTTAGGTTATTCAATGAATAATTAATAATTAAAAAAGAATTGATGTCTTCTTCACTATTAATTATTCATTGTTCATTATTAATTATAAATTATCTGTTGTATGCCGATTCACCATGTTCATAGATATCAAGTCCTTCTTCTTCCACGCGCTTGTCAACACGCAAGCCAACTGTCGCGTCTGCAATCTTGAACAGGATAAAAGTAACTACCGCACTATATACAATGGAAACTACCGTAGCCAGAATCTGTATCCACAACTGATGCCAGTCTCCATACAAAGCACCCTGCACGCCGTCCTCTCCGGAAATAAAACGCGTAGCAAACACACCTGTCAGAACAGAACCAATTATACCACCCACTCCATGCACTCCAAAAGCATCAAGGGCATCATCGTACTTAAACTTAGGCTTTACAGCGGCAACCATGAAAAAGCATACCACGGAAGTAATGACGCCGATACACAATGCACCTAGCAAATCAACTGTACCGGCTGCGGGAGTGATAGCCACAAGTCCGGCCACAGCTCCTGTACACGAGCCGATAATGGTAGGCTTCTTATTGCAAAACCAATCTATCACCATCCAGGTTATGGCAGCGGCGGCTGTGGCAATATGCGTCACCATAAAAGCGTTCGCCGCCAGTCCGTCGGCCGCCAGCCCACTTCCGGCATTGAATCCGAACCATCCTAACCACAAGAAAGAAGTTCCCATAAAAACGAAAGTCACGTTGTGTGGCGTAATGGGGTGTCCTACCCTATAATCCATTCGCTTGCCAAGCATGATAGCCATAACCAATGCGGAAATTCCGGCGTTAATATGCACGACCGTACCTCCGGCAAAGTCGATAGCACCCATTTCCTGCAGGAATCCTCCGCCCCACACCCAATGGGCCATAGGGAAATAAGCGATAATCACCCACAAAGTAATAAATAATACATATCCGGAAAACTTTATACGCTCGGCAAAAGCACCGAGTATCAATGCCGGTGTGATAATCGCAAACATGCATTGAAACATCGCAAAAAGCAGTTCGGGAATATTGCCTGCTGTAAGGGTGCCGATGCTGATGCCGTGAAGGAAAACCTTGTCGAAACCTCCTATTATACACGCCAGCGGATTGCCTGTTTCGGCAAAACTGGTATCGAACGCCCAACTATAACCAAATGCCACCCACAAAATACTGACTACACCAACAATAAACAGCGTCTGCATGATGACACTCAACACATTTTTCCGTCGAACCAGACCGCCATAAAATAAAGCGATACCGGGAATACTCATAAACAACACCAATATTGAGGCAACCAACAGCCAAGCCGTATTGCCGGAATTCAAAACCGGCTCGGTTACAACAGTTTCTTCACTCGCACACACATCAGGCACCCAACAAAACATAATCAGAAGCATTACGGCATACCGCAACATACGCATGCCGCCTTTTATATATTTGTCCATAATTTATCTCGTTTATTTAGTTATTTTATTATATATTAAGGAATGACGAACAAGGTTATTTCTCCTGTTCCGCATTATAGAGCGCGATGTCTCCACGTTCTCCGGTACGAATGCGGACAGCATCTTCCACCGGGATTACGAAAATACGCCCGTCGCCTATCTCGCCTGTATGCGCAGCCTTCATCACGGCTTCTACAGTTTTCTCCACATTCTTGTTTCTCACAACAATAGAAATCAGGATACGTTCTATAGAACTCGTATCGTAAACTACTCCACGATATATACGTCCTTCTCGTGTTTTTCCCACACCCCTTACATCATAATAGGAAAACCATTCGATATCGGCTTCCAGAAGTGCCTCTTTCACATCGTCGAACTTCGTCCGACGAATAATAGCTTCAATCTTTTTCATAATCTCGTCTCGTTATTGTATTTGTATTTTGTATGTATATTGTATTTGTGTACTATACCGGATATCAGAAACTTATTCCGGCTACGAAGTATGCTCCTTTAGTTGTAGGATTCCAGATAGCCTGAGCCCAAAGCGGAAGAGAAAAACTGTCTGTTATCTTTATCTCTTTTGATGCCTGAAGACTTACGGCAGAAACTTTAAAACCATCGGAATAACCATTATAGAAATCATTAGCCCAAGGAGTTGCTCCAATCTCTGCTGTCCAGTCAATACCTCCCAATGAAAAAGGTGCCGAAACAGAAAAATATGAAGCATATACATCTTTACCATCTTCGTTTACACCTACCGAACCTGCAAAATTAGTAAACCAGCTGACCGCTACAGGTCCGAAATCGTAACCCAGGGCAACCTCGAATGTATGAGCATCCTTATAATCGGAATATCGTGCAGGTGAATCCGTACTTGTAAACCAATAATCAGTCACTCCGACACTAAAACCGCCATACTCATATCCTAATGTCAAGTCAAGTTCTTTAGTATCTGTACCTTCAAAACCTACAGAACCCCAGGCAGACAAAGAGAAACCTTTATACGAAAGTCCTGCTCCAGGCTGAATGCTTACACCACCCAAATCCTGACCACGCCAGATGTAACCACTGACCAAGTCAGCTCCTACCGACGCTTCAACCTTGTCTTGCGCCTTAATACCCGATGCTGACGCCAATCCAATAATAGCAAAAAGCAACATCATTTTTCTACCTTTAATCATTTTCATATCTCTTTACCTTTTAAAAATGAACTTTTGTTTTATTTAAACCAACATCCATGGATCATTATTATCTATTAGAAAGATTTAAAGTTATATTTATATCTTTATGTCTTTCTTTACCGCAAAAGTACATCTTTTTGAAAGAAAAAATTCAAATTATCTATACTTTATGTATATCAAAATACACATGTAACAATTCCAAAGAAAATAAGATATTTTTAATTACAGTTTTAAATTATTACTTACGTCATTTTTACTATTTAACACATTGTTAAAATGTAAGAGAAAAATATATACCGGGTTTATGCCATACAACATATAAAAAACTTCTTCTTTTGACAACATATAATACTAAAGTTTATAACTTTGCAATATAATGATTTTAAAAACATTTTTACTATGATTCACGAAATGCCAAAGCTTCCCTACGACATGGAAGCATTAGCTCCTAAAATGAGCAAAGAAACTTTTGATTACCACTATGGCAAGCATCTGCAAACCTATGTGAACAATTTGAACAAGTTTATAGCAGGTACAGAATTTGAGAACATAAACCTGGAAGACATCATCCGTAACGCCCAAGGACCAACATTCAACAATGCCGCACAGACATGGAACCATACATTTTTCTTTATGTCGCTCACTCCTGAACAAAAAGAAATACCATCAACATTATCCGACAAAATAAACTCTACATTTGGCTCTGTAGAAAAATTCAAAGAAGAATTTACCAAATCCGCATTAGGTGTATTCGGTTCAGGATGGACTTGGCTCGTAAAAGACAATGAAAACAATCTGAAAATAATGAATACTGCCAATGCCGGAAACCCTATCACCGAAGGTTTTACACCACTTATGGTTATAGACGTTTGGGAACACGCCTACTACATTGACTACAGAAATAACCGTGCAGCTTTTATTGATGCTTTATGGTCGCTTGTCAACTGGAATAAAGTGGCAGAAAGATTATAAACTTCCAATACCCATAAAAAACGCTTCGATGTTTTACAAAGCATTCTTATCTAAAACATCGAAGCGTTTTTTATTATTTACTCTATCACAGTTTCAGCTATTTTCTTATTAAGGAACTGCATCTTTAAATTAGCCTCTTTCTGTTCCTTTCTTATTTCTTCCATCGAAGCTAATACCTGAGCCAGTTTGCTAACCTCTACTATTGCCTTGATGTCCGGCGAGTACATAACAGTTCTGTAAGTTCTATCACCAATAAATTCAAGCTTCAATGACTTGGCATCCTTATTCGCTATTATAAACCCAACGACACCACCGTCTGCACCAACCTTATAATCTGCCTTTTCAATCTTTCGTCCCAAGTCCGAAGTGACATACATATCTGGCGATTCAGGTGTTTGAGCAAAAGCATCAGCAGAACTAACCTTTACAGATGTATGATTTAAAGAACCGCCTGCACAATAAATGGAAGTGAGTGACATTTCTCCCCTTTCACTTACACAAGCCCTTAAAAATGTTCTTCCTATATTTTTTTCAACAACTTGCGACGGATAAAAGTAATTTCCTATTTCCTGATATGCCGTATCTTTTTCAAGTACAAATGCAACTTTCATGGAATCCAAAACAGCCTGCTTTACCGCCATCATACTGTCAAGATATTCTAGGGATGTTTTCTGTTCTTCCAATTCAACCTGCTGCATAAGTCTTACAGCTTTCTTGCGGACTTCAAACACTTTAGGATATAAATTCCTTATACTATCTATCTGAAGTTTAGCCTCACTATAATTAGCCGACTTAAAAGACTCCTCTGCTCTATTGAACAGCTCTGTGGCTTTTTTTTCTTCCTGCCCACATGAAGCAAGGAATAAAATCATAAATGGAACAAGAAATTTTCTGACTTTCATATATACATTATTATAATAGTAGGGCAAAAATACATAATATTACATCAAACATACCTATGATATGCAAAAAAAATAATTTTTGATCCTAATTACGTAGAGTTTATCATACAGTCTATTTACTTTTATCATTTTTTAGTACTGATTTACAAGGCATTTTGAAATTACATTATAAAAAAAACACACAAATATTTTGCAGTTTCAAAAATAAGTCATACCTTTGCACTCGCAATCGGGAAATAACGATAGCAAACAGGTTTGATTCGCTAGCTCAGCAGGTAGAGCACAACACTTTTAATGTTGGGGTCTTGGGTTCGAGCCCCAAGCGGATCACTCAGGTAAAGCGATTATCTTAAAAAGATAGTCGCTTTTTTCGTATTTATACGTTGGTTTACCATCATAAAGTTCAACCAAGAGTTAAACCGAGAGTTAAACCAGTAAACCGTATGACAGAAACAGTAAAAGCAGTATGTTACAAGTCTAAAACTCTTAGTAATGGTGAACACCCTTTAATGATTCGTATCTGCAAGGACGGAAAAAAGAAGTATCAAAGTCTTGGACTATCCATTAAAGCAGAACAATGGGACTTCAAAACAAACCAGCCTAAAGCCAAATGTCCCAACCGTGACAGAATCATTCTTCTTATAAACGAGAAAATTAACGAGATACAGAAAGTAGCCTTAGATAAACGGATAGCAGGTAAGGACTTTACGGCTACAACTCTTATTGAATCCACCACCAACAGCACAGCCAATAAAACATTAGGTGAATACTACCTTACTTACATTCAAAATTTGAAAGCAGAGAAAAGAATCAGATATGCAGGAATGTTTGAAGTATCTTATTCATCTTTTATAAAATTCAACAAGCATCTTGATATTCCATTTTCTGATATAGATGTCGCTTGGTTGAAGCGATATGAGTTGTGGATGAAAGAACAGAATCTTTCAACAAGCACCATAAGCACAAGAATCAGACATTTACGAGCCGTCTTTAATTTGGCTATAATGGAACACTCTATTAAAAATGATTGCTATCCGTTCCATTCCTATAAAATTTCTAAGTTGAACAGACAAACCACAAAAAGAGCATTGAGTAAACAGGACATAATGAAAGTAATGCAATATCAAGGGAAAAGCACAATGGAACGACTTGCCATCGACGTATTTATATTCTCATATTTGAATGCAGGTATAAATTTCATAGACATAGCCAAACTGAAACATTCCAATATAATAGAGAATCAGCTTATCTATAACAGAGAAAAAACAAAGAAGCTGACAAGCATACCTCTACAAGCAGAAACTATGGATATAATCGCCAAATATAAAGACAATGAATCACCATATATATTTCCTATCCTATCGCCATTCCATCAGACAGAGGTACAGATTGCGAACAGGCTACATAAAGTATTGGCAAAGGTAAACAAGTATTTAAAGGAAATAGGAGAAAAATTAGAACTACCTATACCGCTTACTACATACGTTGCAAGGCATTCATACGCAACAGTCCTCAAACGTGCAGGAGTTTCTACCTCAATAATAAGTGAATCACTGGGACATAGTTCAGAAAGGGTAACACAGATTTATTTAGATAGCTTTGATAATGAGCAGATAAACAATGCAATGAAGAACTTACTCTAACTTCTACAACCTCATTCTTAAAAAAAGAGTGAGGTTTTTCTTTTTATACCTAATTGATAATCAATCGCTTAGTTACCGTAAAATGAAAATGGCTCATTTTTTATTCACTAAGTTACTTTCAGCTTCAATATACCTTTGCATCATAATCAGAAAGCCAAGTGCGCATAAGGCTTGACGGTTACAGAAATTAATAACAACTAAAATAACAAGATTATGGAAACAAATATTATGACAGAAGGAAAGAAGAATATCATTATGAGTATTAACACTGAAAAATTTGCAAAGGATTTACAAAAAGAAGAAAAGACATTAAAATCTCTTCAAAGAACCAATGCCAATGAAACGGTAATTGATGCACAGAAGCAAGTTATCAAAGACTTACAGGAGAAATACGATGATTCTGTTGCAGCAGAAGAACTTGCCAAAGAGTGCATCGGTGATTCACCTATCACTTTTCAAGTTGTGAATGAAGGAACAGGTAAAACAGAAGAAGTTAAGAAGAAGATAGCTTTTGTTAAAAACAACCGTCCAATAAACAATGTGAAAATGGATAAGTTCATATCCATCATAGCTAAGGAGAAATACGAAAAGGCTTATCCTATCATCGTAACAGAAGCTAAACAATTGATTGAATCAGGCTATAAAGTCTATGACCTTAAAGGTCGTGAAATCTCCTTAGAAGAAGCAGACGGTTATTTTGTGATTCTTGACGGACAGCACAGAGGTAAAGCATTTGCCATACTGATAGCAACAGGTAAAAGCTATGATATACCCAATGTTCACATAAGAGAAGTAGAAAATGTAGGCGAGTTTTTGGTGGATATTAACGATGCAGGAACAAGTTGGGATAATAAGGACAAACTGACAGTAGCAGCATTGACAGCTACCGAAGAAAAGGAATTGTTCACAGAAATCGCATCACTTATTAATGATGGATTCAACCCCTCAACTTCCACCCTTATATTTACTGGAAAGAAGTTCTCAAAAGGTCTGATTAACAAGGTACTCAAAAGAGAGAAATTCTCTCTACCCAAAGATGCAAAAGTAGATATTGAGAGAGGTAGGAGATTTGTAACTCTGTGCAAGGCAACAGGCGTAAAAACAAAATATCTTACCAAACATTATCTTATTGACGGATTCAACTCCTATGCTGCATCAACAAGCGAGGAACAGGCTTTTAAAGCACTGGAATCGCTTAAAAATCTAAACCTGACAGATGAAAGGATGGATAAGATAAAAGATGGAACTCATTTTATAAACTTGCTCAAAGAAGCATTACCCGATTAAATCCACAAGGAGAGAAAGGCTTGTGTGACAGGCAAGCCATTTCTATTAACAGACCACCCCTATTTCTTAACTAAAAGTGCAGTTTCCGGCTATATACTTGTCTGATATAATTTACAGGGTTGGGGTGATATAAAAAGCAAGTACATACTATTAACTAATTTACTAATAACATAACTTACTGGCTTTCCGTCCTTTCGGACGAAAACAGTGAAATCCTATTTAGCATGAAAGTTTCAGATACAAGCGGTTATAGGATATTCCCAATAAGCATATCCAAAAACCTTTCAAATAAGGAAGCATATATTTACCTTTCGCTCCTTTTTAAAAGCGATTATAAAACAGGGGAATCTAATGTTTTGTTGGAAACTCTCTCTAAAGAAACAGGATATGACAGCGAAACAGTAAGTGGTTATCTTCATAAAGCAAAAGAATATAGATATATTGAAATTACTCAAAAGACTTGTGGCAAAAAAGAAGATGGAAGTACCAAGACGAAAAACTTTTATAAGGTACATATACCTCAAAAGGACTTTATCATGGTAAACAGGGAATTTCTTGATTTTCACATTGAAAACCTCTCCATTAAAGAAGAAACAGACCTTAAAGGATTTATCCTACTTATAAAGTGCATTTGCTTGAATAATTGCAATTTTACATATTACAGTCTTAGAGAAATGACAGAACATTTGAAAATCTCCTATGCAACCATTCAGAAACTTATGAAAAAATGTAGGGGTTTGGGGTTAATTACATATCATAAGACATACTATAAAATCATGTTGGACTATTTCGATTTAGGCAATACAGAATATTTCCCTAAAGACATCCCTGACCTTTATAAAGAGATTTACAATACAATAAAACTGTTCTGCGAAAATAAAGGATTTGAAGCTCCACCCTATAAAAAAGAGTTTATAAGCCAGATAGCCGTAAAATACAATATGACAAAAACAGAATTGAAAGAAAGTAATGATATAGAGTTTATAAAAAAATATTCTGTTAAATATCAGTTAGGAGAAAGGCTACCCAATATCAATGAACCTATAAACAGTCTGAATTATTTCGTAAAGGTACTGACCAATAAAAACTATACATTACCTGTCAACCAAGAGCAAACCAGTATCAAAATATGACTTTATTTAAAGATAGTTTCGGCTATCTTTATTTGTTCATACACTTTTAACTCCACATGGTAAAGCATACTGTTTCAAATTATCCATCCATTTAAATTGCAATACCTCTATTACAGTGAATATAGCCAAACTCAAAAAATCACTATTACAAGGAAATACACAGAATATCACTGATTCTACTTGATATTTAATCAGATTGGAAAAGCATAAATAAAGACACGCACGATTACATACAGGTACTTATAAATAAATCCCCCTATCTGTTACTTTGGTTACTGTCTTTTAAAATTATGATGATTATAGGCTCACGTGTTGACTACGTTTTCACTCCCCCTACCATACTTGAACAAAAAGAGATAATAAAACAATATTATTCACCATTTTAAATTTTAAAGTATGGAAAATTTTATCTTATTGCCATCTAAGGCACAGAAAAGAAGTAGTGGTTTTAATCAGTATGCAGAAGACGCAACGATTATCACAGAAGAAACTACAAAAGTCCAGAAAGTAAATCATTTCATAGAAGCAAACACTATGGAGATTGATTTACAGCATTTAAAGAGCGATTGCATAGTTCCAGTATTCAGTAAGGACAATGAGCTTACAATTTCTCATAATGCCTTTATTGAAACAGTCTGGGACGCTGCAAACTCATTCTTTACAGGTGAAACGATAGAGAAACCAGATATTAGAGTTTCTCATATTATCAAAGGCAGAATACCAGAAGCAATTCATAAGCCTGCAAACCAACTTTTGGAAAGTGACAAAACACAATACTTTGAAAGGATGATGTTTTGCATTGAGATTCCTACTATCTATGAAACGGTAGAGGGAAACAAACTCACTCTTTCAGTAGGTGGCGTGCGTGCTTATAATCACATGAATCTCTACAGTAAGAAAACAGTAGAGAAATTCAAGGTTTTTATAGGATTCAAGAATATGGTATGCTGCAATTTATGCGTTTCAACGGATGGATATTTGAGTAACTTGGAAGTTTCAAATACCTGTGATTTATATCGTTCTGTCTTAGAAATGTTTCATGCCTACAATCCAGCAAAACACATTCATTTAATGCAGCAGTTGGGAAATACCTCAATGAGTGAACACCAATTTGCACAGATTTTAGGAAAAATGCGTCTGTACCAATGTCTGCCACAAGGTTTTCAAAAGAGTATTCCACGTTTGCTTATTACTGATACACAGATTAATTCAGTAGCCAAAGCATACATACAGGATGAGAATTTTGGAAGTTTTGGTAATGACTTGAATATGTGGAAGTTTTATAATTTACTCACTGGAGCGAATAAAAGCAGCTACATAGATTCATTTTTAGACCGTTCCTTAAATGCAACGGAAATAGCAACTGGAATAAATGAAGCATTACACGGTGACGAGCGTTACAAATGGTTTATTGATTAATTAATCTTTAAATGGAGGATATTCTATAAAATGAGTATTCTCCATTTTTTTCTACTGCTAAAGATTTTATGAATCAGAAGAATTTCAAAATTATGAGTTTGGCTATATTATCCTTATTTGTACTGGTAATATTGCTTTTCGTCTGTCCTACATTTGTGTTTTTTATAGTAGGACTATTCTTTTATTTATCAGACAATCACTAATGCACAAAGTGAATGTTTCGCTATTATTCAATCAGTTAGCTGTTATGGATATACAGCGGACATTCACTTTTATTATTAAACCATCAAAAGTAAATGTTATGAGTTTGAAATACAGTAATACAACGGCTGACTTCTTGGAATGGGACGAAGCCATGAATCTTATAAGAAAACTTTATAAGGATGGAAATTACAACATGAGTTTATTGATAGCTTTAGGTTGTTTCTTTGGTTTAAGGATAGGTGACATTCTTTCTTTAAGGTGGAATCAGATTCTAAATACAAGTGAGTTCACCATAATAGAAAAGAAAACAGGAAAGAAAAGGACTATCCGTATAAACCCACAACTCCAAAGGCATATATCTGAATGTTACAAGTCTATCAGACCAACAGGAATCAATGCACCTGTATTAGTAAGCCAGAAAGGTACGGTCTATTCAGTTCAAAGAATAAACATTATACTGAAAGAACTGAAAAAGAAATACAGACTACATATAGGTAACTTTAGCTGTCACTCCCTTAGAAAGACTTTTGGCAGACAGGTTTATAATATGAACAGTGAAAATTCAGAGTTGGCTTTAGTAAAGCTAATGGAACTTTTCAACCATTCAAGTATTGCTATTACTAAAAGGTATCTTGGACTAAGACAGGAAGAACTTTTGAATACTTATGAATGTCTTAGTTTCTAAATCTATTACAGGTAGAAAATCTGAAAATTTTACTCTTATATGGGCAGGATTGGATTTTCTACCTATCTTTAAATTTTAAAGTAAAAACATCTATAAACCAACATAATAGACAATATCCTTGTTTATCAACGTGTTTTTTTCTAATTTTGGGGCAATTCCACGATGGAAGGACATATTTAGAATGAGCATTTGACTTATCATTCTACATTGAAATCTGGACAATTTCACTGTACAAGAATGATAGAACAAGGTTGCTCATGCTTTCGTGTCGTGTATATGTTTCTTATATATACCTCATGAGGCATGGGCTATTGTCTATTACTTGTACACGGCAGTCCAGAGCCTCAATGTGGTGATATTCAATAGTTCCCATGCCTTTTCTATATATGCACGATTCATTAAAATGCTATTTCTGGGGGCTGATAGTACATGAATTTATTATGAAAGAATACTATGAAGTTCTATCAGAAGAACAAATTTTCCACATTAAAGAAATTGTGTGTGATAATGAGATTAGTCGCTATCCTTCTGAATTTGCAATTTATTATGTTGATAATATTAATATTGCATTTGGTAAATTTATTGATGGGTATTGCCTTGTTTACGTAAATCAAGGGCAAAAAAATATTTCTGAACATGAAGAATCTTCACATTTTTTTGCCTCATATATCATAGATGAAAAAGGTGATTTTGTTAAATTACCTTTTGATAAAGACAAAAAAACTTACAGGTATCACTGAAATAGATAAAGACGATTATCAAATTAAAATTCAACGTATATATGCAAAGAAAATACCTGCAAAATTTTCTACAGATGATATTTGGAATGTAAATAATGAATTGTTACCAACTTCTTATGTGCTATATCAAGGATATTATTTACCTTCATTTGGTGACGATAGTAGTGATGATATAAAAGAAATATATGGAGGTATTATTGATTTACATTCAAAAATGCGACTTTATAAAAAAGATATAAGTTGTTTCATTAATAGATTATTCAATAGACGATATATGTTTTTAAAGTGGCAGATGGAATCAAAAGATGGAGCATGTGAAACTGATTGGGATATTTTTTGTAACCATGGATATTCCGAAGATGAATTAATAGATTGTTATGAAACCAGATATGGTCTATTTGATATATGGAAAAGAAAAACACTTATTCATTGTGATAATACAGGACTTTATTATATCAATGGTTTTAGAAAGATAGAGATTGAAGGTGATGATATTTACACATATACTTATAACGATTTTAAAAAAGGAGTTGGTGTTAAATATTCTTCTCGTATAAAGGAATGCTCAACAACTCCCAACTTGTTAGCAACAAATAATGATACTTTCGATTATGAATGCGTAAATATTATTGATAGATTTAATCCTGCACATTCATTTATTTTAAGAGAAGGTAAATATGCTGGAAGAAACTTGTTATGGCTTTTAATAGAGAAAAGTCAAATCGTATTTAAATACATAAATTTAAACTATATTTGGTTTTCTTCCATAAGTGATTTGCCATCTTGTATTGATAAAGATATTATCAATGCCATTTGGTTAAGAATGGATATGAAAAAAGAATTTGAACCAATTTTTGATGCAGATTCTCCAATATATTCCAAGGATTGTTTTCCTTTATGTGAAAGGTCGTTATATGAAGGGAGAACAATAGCTTACGTTATAAGTAATGCTTACAATTACATATATGAACTTGTAACTAAATATCAAAGTCCTATGGAAATTGATTTACAAGTGTTTGATATATTAGAAGAACGATGGTCAGAAGATGAAACACTTTTGGAAAAGTTGCAAAATATAAAGTATGAAGTTGAATGTGTTAAACAAGAAAAGGAATCTCAAAGAGAAGAAGAACAAAATTGGATTTCTGGTTGCTATTTTGATGAGGAACAACGATGGTATGAAAATGAGGCATATTAATTTTTAATAATGTTTTAATTAAGAGGATATTGATTCTTTTTATAAATTCTAAAATTTACAATTATGAACAAGAAGAAGATTTTTGCTATTCCAATATTACTTCATACTATACAATTATTTGCAAGTGATATGACTGGACACGGGAGAATTAGTAGCGGACATAATGATTTTACTGGAACTATAATAGCTATTCTTGCCATTGGATTAGGAGGTATTTTTGCTTATTTCTTTATATCAGATGGTATAAAAAATGGAGTTAGCCAAAATAAAGAATGGAATAAATTTGGTTGTGGTGCAATAATTCTGTGTATTATTGGATTATCGTTTTTAGTCGCAATGTGTTCCCAGTAATGACTATTAGTCAATCATAATAAGATTCATTTTATGAACAAATTACATTAAATCTAAGAATATGGAACAGAACAGCAAAGACAACATGAATAATGAAAATATACAGTTAGATGATATTCTTGAAAGAGCCAACGGTATATTTGGTCAATATAACCAAAAAAGAGTTACACATAAAGAGTGTTTAACGCATGAGAGTTTTAAAGACTTTAAATCTACTGGATATTTTATTACCAAGTATTTTATAGACAACCAACTTGATACTACTGATATAAGAAGAACATTACGGAGTAAGAATATTGATTATATCAATGATATTCTTTTAAAAATAGATAATCAGCGTGACGATGATTCTGACAGTCTAATAAAGCAGATTGCAGTATATGATAAAGAACTACCTTTAGAATTTACTTTAAATAATGACTTATCAGAATCAGAAGAAAAAGCTGCCATAAATAACTTTTTAGGAGATAGCATTACAGGTTTGAGCCATGACATTAATTCTATTTCATTTAATTTTGAAGAGAATAAAATCAAAAACACATGCTGCCAACATTTCAATGACAATTCCAATGGATTGATATTCTATGAAACTTCTGAAACACTTACTTCCATTATATCTAAAAGATTACTGGAAGTTAAGGATATATATAAGGTTTATTGTTACTGTCCTACTTGCAGAAAGATATTTTGTATCTACCGTGAAGAACAACCATCAGAAATAGAAAATATTATTGAACACATTCCTATTGGCAGACGTATTATAGAACATGTTGAAAAGGAAGTTTATAGTTTACTGGATATACCTAAAGAATTAGGTTATTGTCACGCATTTTGGGATTTGAAAGAGAAGATTCTTTTAAATGAATTTGCTCTGATTTGGTATTCTCCATCAGTTATAAATATCTTCACCTGTTATGATTAAATTAATATCAAGATTATTAGGGTGACATTTTTTGAGAAAAAACACTTTTATATACCCCGTTCAAATTTTGTCACCCTTTCATCATACATAAAGAATATATTCACATAAAATCCACTTTTTCAATATCTTTGTGGCTATACAGGAATATTTGGAGATTATGATTAAATTGGATATTGAAGAAGACAACAGCGAAATACTGGAGTATGTATTAAAGGTTGCATACAAGTTTTACCCTATGGTATATGAGGATAGCAAGGGAATAATGCACGTTGGAGGTACAAAAGCAGATGAAGAGTTTGAATACTATTACAACAAAGGTGAAGTGAATTTCCTGTCATATAACGAGTATCTAAATGACGAGGAAATACAAGCCAATATAAATGCTTTGGGTTTAGATGTGGATAAGTTCTATTTACTTATACTGTTCATTACCCATGCTTCCAAAGGACAGTGGGAAAATCCATATATGTCACACGTCTATCCTCATACACAAGTGGAATCCTTTTGTGAAACTATAATAAGGGAATTGAAATCTATCAGTGACAGCCATGCAGAATTTTCAGAAGAAGCAAATATTACCTTAAAGATAGGAAAAAAGAAAATAATAGTGGATAATGCGCTTGCAATAGCTTACATAGGAACTATGGCTGACAAGATGTTTGACATGGTGAAAATGACAAGGGATTTTCATTCTAAAGGTTATGATAAGAAAGAGGAAAAAGACGAGTTTTATAAAAAACTCAATACTTTAGCTTCACCGAATGTTTATACCTACTATGATGGAGTAAACAGGAAAGAAATCACAGTGAACTATAATGAAGCACTTTTCAACAGGGCTTTTGATATTGATAACCTATATGAAAGCACCTCAACAAGTCAAACCTATCTGATAGGTCATTTCGCAACCATGTTTGATTATTTCTTGAAAGACTATGAAACACCCATTAGACAGAGCTTTACTAATAAGGATGGGGAAAGAATCGTGATAAGCAAATACAAATTAATATCCAAACTGATAGGACTTACTAAGCTGACACAGAATAAAAAGACGGATGAGGATTTTCTTTATGATGAGGGTTCTAAAGTAAAAGGATATATTGCAGCATTGAAGAAAGCGAAAATAAGGACTGATAATAAATTCTACTAAACGAAATTATTAGTACCTTTATGACATAAAGAGAATATAAATATAGTATTAACAAATCTCGTGATTTTACTCTGTGAGTTAAACTGACAGTTAAACCAAAAGAAAAAGAAAAGAAGCAAGTATATAAGTAAGATAATCGTAAGATTCGCTAACTCAGCAGGTTGCCTTTGAAAGTCGAGCCGTAGGCGAGGCTTTTAAAGGTCTTGAGAGCACAACACTTTTAATGTTGGGGTCTTGGGTTCGAGCCCCAAGCGGATCACCAGAAAATCAAGCGATTATCTCAAAAAGATAGTCGCTTTTTTCGCGTTTATGTCATAATGGTGTATCAACGGGGATCAATGTAAAAACCTGAGGGATTCTCAAATTACGCATAAATTTTCGATAGTCTATACAGAAAAAAAGCCTTATTCTTCACTCCTCTGAATTATGAGCGAAAGTTCTTCGTTTTAGCATTAAATGATTCTGATTCAACGTTCGTGGAACTTCTCTCGAAGTAGTTTATTATTTCGAGAGAATGTGTCTGTATGGATCTTGCCACTCTTCCAAAGGTAAGGAAGCCTGATTTATCCACTTCATCATACCATCTTGCAAGTCTTGTCAATGCGATATCCTTATGTCTGCACTGATGATAAATAAATCTTAATCTCATGAAAAGACAGTACGCTTTCTTTATATCCGGATACTCCCTGAACAGGATACCGGCACGAACACGTTGTGATTCGGTCCATAATGATTCTTTCTTATACAGATATATACTCCGGTCAACAGTTGTTTCCTTGAATCTCCGTTCTCAAATACCGGAGCATGATATGTCTTTCCACATGCCTTTGCTATCTGTATGGATTCCTTATTAAGTGCTTCCCAACGGGCTTTAACTCGCATTTCTTGAATCGCTTCATAAGCAAGCTTCTGCACATGGAAACGGTCTGTAACCCGACGTGCAGCAGGAAAGCATAACGTGCCGTCTGTTCCATATTGTGAGCCATATCAAATGTTATTTCCCTACCTTAAAGCGTCTGTGCTTGGAATGTTTTAAAAGGATGGATGTTGCAATCTTTACGTCAGTACCTTTTATGATGGCGATAATACTCTCGGTAGCTCCTCTTTTTTTCTTGTTTATTAATATGGTATATAATTCACCGCACGAAAGACACACTTCGTCTATTCCTACGTATGCTCCGATGTTTTTCTCAAACAGGACTCATTCTTCTGCGTGCACGAGTTGGCTCCATTTCAAATATCCGCTCAAATGATTGCGGTACTGACGCTCCAGAAGTTCACCGTCAATACCGAACAAAGTTCCCAAAAGCTTACAGTTGACGGGAAGCTTATCAATATAACTTTTTTTAGAAAGTCTTGTACAACTATCGGATAATAAAAACCTTACTCTCAACTTTACTCTCAGAGAGATCTTGGGGAACTTCATTCTTCTCTTCAAGATATATTACTATTTCTGTGCAGCTTTCCTTTACATCTGAGATGTTGAAATAATCAAGAGTTCCTTACGGAAGAAGGAGACGATAACCGTTTGTTTGCATTGTATTATATTTTGATTCTTGTAGGCAAAAATAATGCTTTATTGAATTGACCAGTCAGGTTTTTACATTGAGTTTAACAGTATTCTACTTCAATTTGCAGTATGGATAAAAAGAAAAACCTCTGATAATCAATCATTATCAGAGGTTTTCGTTGTTTTGCTTTTTGTTTGAGTGATCCGCCTGGGGGCGGAACCTTATATTTTTTATCGCTAATAATCAGTTACTTATCTTGCTGTTTATCATTTAGTCCACCTATTT
>CALUIE010000028.1 GCA_944320605.1 uncultured Phocaeicola sp.
GGAATTTCTATTAATTTTGTACAAGATCAGGTGAAACTTGATGAAAGCCACGGTATGCCGGTGGAACCACAATCTCTATATGAGGCTCAGCTTAAACACAGACTGAAACATGTGCCGGCATGGCTGCTTGAATTGAAATAACTTTTGTATGGAAAGGGAGGAATTAATAAAACGTTTGAAAGATATTGAATGGGATGACTTCGAGGTGAAGGAAGCCCGTAACGAACTGCCTAAGAATATTTGGGAAACGGTGAGTGCTTTCTCGAATACGTCTCCTATTCCTCCGGAGCGTATGTATGGAACATTGTTTTCACAATCGAGAAATCCTACTGTCGCCAAACTTTTCCGCTTTGCCAGACTGGCGGAAAATGCCGGATTCGGTATTGAAAAGCTGCTTGGATGGAAAAAACTTACCGGAAGCGACGTCTCTATCAAGAATGAAAGGGATTATGTGCTTGTAACATTGGGCTTTTCTGACGTTGTCGTAGAAAATGTCGTAGAAGATGTCGTAGAAGATGTCGTAGAAAAACTTTCTTCCAGACAACTTGAAATACTTAATATGATAAAGGATAATCCTAATTTATCTGCTGTAAAAATAAGTTCTATATTGTCTATTAATGTAAGGACGATCCAAAGGGATTTGAAACGTTTGAAAGAATTAGGGCTTATTTCACGTGTGGGCGCAGATAGAGGTGGAAAATGGAATTTATTGAAATAATTTTTAAACTTAATATCATGAATTTGAAAAGAAACATTGGCTTTTTATTGTTGATTGGAGCGGTGTTGCCTAATGCTTATGCAATTGCGGACATGACACCGGAAACTAAGAATGTACAAACAATAACTCAAAGCATTGACGAGGCTAAACTGAAGGAACTGCAGGAGTTCAGAAAAAAATATAAATTGGCTGAACCTAAGGCTTCTGCAAATGAATTGAAATCTGCACAGATGGCACTTAAGATGCTTATGATTCAACGTACTGGTGATTATACGGCTACAGGTGCTGATTTGTGGGGAGAAAAGATGTTGAACCAGCATCTGAGGGATGCGGCGAAAAATGTCAGAGTCCTGGCGTATGGCGCGTTAACGTTAGGTAAGTCAGGAAAGGCGGATTTGGACTTGTACTTGGATTATCTGTTTACACATAATTTCTTCCTGAGAATGCCTAAATTGGTGTATAGCAATTATAGTGATGTGAGAAAGATTCCTACAGACTTTATGAGCGCGCTTCCTGTGCTGGATGATGTACGCAAGGCAAAACTTATTGCTGCTGTACAGAAGTTGCTGGAGGTTGACATTATTCGTCAGGGAGACAAAGCTATTATGAATTGGATTAGTTCGGACTACATCTTCAATGTTGTACCGTACGTGTTCAATCTTGCTATTGCCAATCCGGATGACCAACAGGCTATACAGGATTTGCAGTTGCTGTCCGGATTCCTAAGAGTGTGTACACGTTATAATGTAGGTAACAAAGATATATTGAAGCCGGACGGAACAGGATTCCATCATAATGCACATTATAACGGTTATATGTATTCATACAGAACTTGGGTGGAATATTTCTACAGATTCAAGGGAACATCACTGAAGATAGACAAGAAGTCGTATGAGAGGCTGAAGAATGCCATTGTTACAATTTATATGACAGCTGTATGTTCTGATAGTGACAAAAACCGTATTTATGCGAACAGTATGGCAGGACGTCATCCTTTCTATAGTATAGAAGTGCCTTTCACGCAGAAACTGTTTGAACAGCTTATTGAAATAGGAAGTGATGTTATGGGTACGGATGATATGGATTTGGCCGCTTATTATAACTATTTCTTTAAGACTAATAAATATAATGTACCGGCAAAGGATGCAAACGGATTCTACCAGTATAACTACAGTGCTGCAGGTGTTTATCGCCAACCGGGATGGGTGGCTGTTATGAGATGTCCTACCGCTGTGCTTTGGACAGGTGAAATATATAACAAGACAAACCGTTTTGGCAGGTATCAGGGACATGGCACATTGGAGGTGCTGTATGAGGGTGGATTGGAACCTACCGGCTATCCTTCGAAATATGAGAATAAAGGTGCCGGATGGGATTGGAATATGATGCCGGGAAGTACTACTGTGCATTATACGGATTGGGCCGAGATGATGCCTTATAAGAATGATAAGGACAGGTTCGACCAGAAAGCTAAAACTACTAATTTTGCGGGAGCTGTGTCAAACAAGGCATACGGACTGTATGCTGCTGCCTTTGATCAGGGTGATCATTGGGGAAGTCAGAGATTTGTTCCGACTAATCTTACTTTCTGTAAGTCTGTACTTGCTATAGACGGAATGTTGTTCAGCATCGGTAATGGTATTTCTGCAAAAGGAACTTATGCGGATAATATGATTACTGCTACTAACCTGTTCCAGACCATTATATCGAAGAACTATAATAAACTTGTGGTAAATGGTAAGACAATGGGTAACGGAGAGAAGATGACAATTCCATCGGCTGAGCCTCTTACTGTGATAAATCCTGTTTCTACCGGTTATTTCGTTCCGGCAGGACATGATGAGATAAACATTGTATATGATAAACAGCAGACTCCATCGTCTGAAGGACTTGCAGCCAAACCTGCAACAGAGGTAGCGGCAAAGGCTTATATCAATCATGGAGTGAAGCCCGAGAAGAAGTCTTATTCTTTCATAGTGGTACCGGCTGCAAACGAGGCCAAAATGAAGGACGTAGCAGACAAACAAACTAAAGGTGAACTGTTTAACATCGTAGAAATGCAGGACTCTTTGCACATAATCAAGTATGCTCCTAAGAATGTATTGGCTTATTCGTTCTTTACTCCTGCAAAGGGACTGACAGCGGGCGAGGTCGTTTCTTCTGCTACAGAATTATTGCTGATAGAAGAAAAGGACGCAGAGGGTAATCTGTCATTGGCAATATCAAATCCTAATTTGAGACCTAAGATGATTGACAACAAAAACTGGAGAGAGTTGCCTACTCCTGCGTTTATTGAACTTAAGGGTGCATGGCAGGCTGAAAGTAATATACCTGGTATTTTCCTTAAGACTATGGAGAACGGTAATACAGAACTTTCATGCTTGTTGCGTAATGGTCTGCCTGTGTATGTAAAACTTAAAAAGGTCCAGTAATGGTATAACACATATTAATAGTGTTGAATGAAAAAACAGGATTCGGTTGTAAACATTATTACGGCTGAATCCTGTTTCTGTATATACTTGTATTGTATATTATTGGTTTATTTTTATGCCGGATAGTTTAGATTGGCTTCTGTAGCCTTTTCAAGAACTTCTTCCAGATATTTCTTTGCTTCCCATTTTGCCATTGGAAGATTCATCATCAGATAGTTACCGCAGTCCTTGGCTGTAGCACCAGGTACTTCGCCCTCGTAATCGGCAATGAAACGGAAGGTTTCTATCATAAGCGGAAGTATGTCTGCCGATTTTAAGTCACCTTTTACTACAAGATAGTTACCTGTCAGGCATCCCATAGGACCCCAGTATATAATCTTGTCAGCCCATACAGGATGGTTGCGAAGGAATGTTGCGGCCAAGTGTTCTATTGTATGGATAGCCGAAGGGCTTAATGCAGGTTCACGGTTAGGCTCTTTCATGCGGATATCGAATGTGGTTACGGTTTCTGTACCTACATAGTCTTTTCTTGATACATATATTCCGCGTAGCAGACGGATATGGTCTATTGTAAAGCTTGGTATCTTTTCCATGAATGAAGAATTAAAAAATTAATAATTAAGAGTTATCCAATTCTGTTAGGCAATGCCTTCAGGAATGTTTCTGTCACCTTGAACGAACGGTTAGCCATTTCTCCCCAGAAGTTCAGATACTGGTCGAAGTGGTTCTCTGCTCCCGGAGTGTCGCTGATTATTCTGAAGCTGATGAACGGAACTTTATACAGATAACAAATCTGTGCTATTGACGCTGATTCCATATCCACTGCCAGACCCTCGTGGAAGTTTGACTTTATTTCGTCTAATTCCTTGCGGTCGGTGATGAATTTGTCGCCGGTACAGATGAGGCCTCCGTGGATAGCTGTTTCAGTATCAAGAGACATTGCTGTATTGTAGAGGGTTTCGTTACCTTCGAAGAAAGTAGGCAGTCCCTGAATCTGTCCGTAGGCATTACCTTCGCCGCACCATACGTCGTGATATACAATATTGCGGCTTACTACTACGTCCATTATCTTCAGACAAGTGTCTATACCTCCTGCCACACCGGTACTGATGATACAGTTAGGCTGGAAGTTGTTTATCATTTCCACTGTTCCGGCAGCAGCGTTTACTTTTCCTATACCACACTGCATCAGTACTATTTCGTTGTTGTTTATTTTTCCTTCTATGTAGCTGAAAGGACCTTTACTTGATTCTTTTATCTCTGTGAGTTGGTTTGCCAGTTGCTTCTGTTCGGAAGACATGGCTGTGATAATTCCTATTTTCATTCGGTAAATTTGTTCTGATTTTGATTTTCGGTGGCAAATTTACAACATTTCAAGCAGTATTATGTTATCTTTGCCGACTGAATACTAATAGTTTATTTAATTTTTCAATTCTTTGATATAGTATGAATTTATTCAAGAAACTTATTCCGGACATTGTGGCTGTGGTATTGTTTGCGGTAATATCGTTCGCATATTTCTTTCCGGCAGTCACCGAAGGACGAATATTGGCCCAGCATGATGCCGTAGCGGGTATCGGTTCCGGACAGGAACAAAAGGAGTATATGGAAAAGACCGGCGAACGTACCCGTTGGACAAACTCAATATTCGGAGGTATGCCTACCTATCAGATGGCACCAAGTTATGATTCTACCGAGGTATTGTCATTTATCCAGAAATTGTATCATCTGTTTCTGCCTACATACGTGTGGTATGTATTTGTTATGCTTCTCGGTTTTTATATTCTGCTTCGTGCATTCAACTTTAAGGTATGGCTTTCGGCTCTTGGCGCAATAATATGGGCTTTCTCATCCTATTTCTTTATTATCATTGCGGCGGGGCATATATGGAAGTTTGTCACATTAGCTTACATTCCGCCTACAATAGCCGGTATGGTATTGGTGTATCGTGGAAAATATCTTGTCGGAGGATTGCTCACGGCATTGTTCGTCGCACTGCAGATAGTGGCAAACCATCCGCAGATGAGTTATTACTTCCTGTTCGTTATGCTGTTTATGGCTATAGCATACGGTGTGATGGCTTACAGGGATAATAAATTGAAGGATTTCTTTAAAGCAACAGGAGTGCTTGTAGTGGCAGGTGTGATAGGTGTGTGTATCAATCTTTCCAATCTTTATCATACATACCAGTACAGCAAGGAAAGTATGCGAGGCAAGAGTGAACTCGTGAAGGAGAACTCTGCCAATCAGACAGGAAGCGGACTTGAACGCGATTATATCACCCAGTGGAGCTATGGTATAGGCGAAACATTCTCGCTTCTTGTCCCTAACGTGAAAGGTGGTGCCTCTGTGCCTTTGGCTGCAAATGAGGATGCAATGAAGGAGGCAAATCCTATGTATCGCGGACTGTACTCGCAGTTGGGACAATACTGGGGCGAACAGCCGGGTACTTCAGGTCCGGTTTATGTCGGTGCGTTTGTAATGTTCCTTTTCATCCTTGGATGTTTCATAGTTAAAGGTCCTATGAAATGGGCTCTTGTAGTGGGAACTGTTTTCTCTATTGTGCTGTCGTGGGGAAAGAACTTCATGGGAGTGACAGATTTCTTCATAGACTATGTTCCTATGTACAATAAGTTCCGTGCCGTTTCGTCTATTCTGGTAATTGCGGAATTCACTATTCCTTTGCTTGCCATCATGGCATTGAAAGAGATAATGGAACGTCCTTCTGTAATAAAGGAAAATGCGAAAGGATTTTATACCAGTCTGGCACTGACAGGAGGTTTGTCGCTTCTGTTTGCTTTGGCTCCTCAGGTGTTCTTCCCTTCGTATATTTCCACAATGGAGATGTCAGCTCTTCAGAATGCTATTCCTCAGGATCAGCTTGTTCCTATATTGACAAATCTTGAAGAGGTCCGTGTTTCAATATTTACTTCCGATGCATGGCGCAGCCTTGTAATTATTCTGATAGGTGTAGCTTTGGTATATGCTTATTCGATTGGAAAACTGAAACCGAAGGTTACTGTGGCACTTATAGCTCTGTTATGTCTTGTGGATATGTGGGGTGTGAACAAACGCTATCTTTACGACGAACAGTTTGTGGCTAAAGGTACTGAGATGAAACCGTACCTGCAACCGTCGGAAACTGACAAGGAAATCCTAAAGGACAAATCCTTGGATTATAGAGTACTGAACCTGGCTGTAAATACATTCAACGAGAACAATACAGCTTACTGGCATAAGAGTATCGGAGGATATCACGCGGCAAAACTTCGCCGTTATCAGGAGATAATTGAGGAACATATCCATGGTGAGATGAACGGTATCTTCTCTAAACTATCAGAGGCAGGTGGTGATATGAGTAAGGTTGACCGTAATGCTTTCCCTGTTCTGAACATGCTTAATACAAGATATTTCATCCTTCCGCTTCAAGACGGAAAGACTGCTCCGGTGTTTAATCCTTATGCTTGTGGAAACGCTTGGTTTGTAGGCGATGTGAAATACGTGAATAATGCCAATGAGGAGATAGATGCATTGCATGATGTTAATCCGCTCCACACAGCTGTTGTCGATAAGAAATTTGCTGAACAGGTTAAGATGACTGCCGAACCAGACTCTCTCAACTCAATTGTTCTGAAAGAGTATCAGCCTAACGCACTGAAGTATGAGGTTGATTCCAAGAATGGTGGGGTAGTGGTGTTCTCGGAAATATATTATCCGGGTTGGATTTCAACCATAGATGGTGAAGAAGTGGAACACGGACGTGCCGACTATATCCTCCGTGCGATGAATGTTCCTGCAGGAAAGCATGTGATAGAGTTCAAATTCGACCCAAAATCGCTTCATACTACTGAAACAATTGCTTATATGGCAATGGCTTTGCTTGCCATTGGTGTAGTGGCTGTGATGATTTCTGAATTTAAAAAGCGTAAAGCATAGTCATATTTAGCGGAACACGAACGTGCAACGCGCGTGACACGTACGTGTGACGGCAAAAAAATACAGGCGTTTCACGGATTATCTGAAGTGATAGTCCATGAAACGCCTTCTTTCATTTATGTGTGTTATTTTTATTTGTCAATTCCCTCTATAAGTGGAGTATCCGTAAGGTGAGAGGGTTATCGGTACGTGGTAGTGGCTGTTGTCCTTTATCTCGAACACTACCTCAATAAAAGGATAGAATGAGCTTTTCTCCTGCGAATTGAAGTATGGCTCGGTGTGGAATGTCAGCTTATATATACCTTTATTGTCCGATTCTTCATTCTGTGGAAGGAAGTCTTTCACTCTGCCGTTAGTATCAGTAATTTTCTCGTCTATTACAGTCCATTGGCTGGAATTGTTCATCTTTGAGAGACTTTTCTTTACATCTTTTGTTGTAATTGTTACAAATTTATATACTCAATCTTATTTGTTTTTCCGATTTATTAAGATGTATTTTCAACTTTCAGATGAAATGTCTGTTTATTTTTTCAAGACGGCTCTGATTACGAACCATAGATGGTGTGTTATGGTGGATATATATCCGTAGTGATGGCACATGATATGAAAACGCTCCATGAGTGAAGCCTTGTGGTTTCGTGTGGTCATGCCTTCGTTAAGATAGTCTATAACTGTAAGACCGGAATTGTGTATGTTCTTACTTTTCTTCATTATGCGTATGCACCAGTCGAAGTCGGCAGAGAAACGGTATTTAAGGTTGTACGGTTCGTTTACAGCCAGTTCACGGCGTGCGAAGAAAGCCTGATGGCATACAAGCATACCTTTCTTGAAACTTTTCCATGTAAGAACTTCGGGAGCCGAGAGACGCCGCATCCTGATGAAATGACCGTTTTCGTCAACTATCTGTGTCTCGCCATAAATCACGTCGGGCAGAGTATCACCCTTTATGCTGTGTACCATGTAGAACAGAGTATCGTCCTCATGCAACTCGTCTCCTGCGTTAAGGAAACACAGATAATCGCCGGTTGCGAGTTTGATTCCTTTGTTCATCGCATCATACAGACCTCTGTCCGGTTCGCTCACCAGATGTGCTATGTGCTGTCTGTATTTCTCTATTATATTCAGTGTACCGTCTTTCGAACCGCCGTCAACTATAATGTACTCCACATTCTTGTAAGACTGTGTAATGACACTCTGTATAGTGTCTTCCAATACCTTTTCGGCATTATACGTTACTGTGATAATGCTGAACTTAGGATGCTGGTGCTGTATGTGGTAGTTTGAAGCGGTGTTATGCATTTTTGCCTGTCAGTTTGTTATAGATTTGCAGATACTGATGTGCAACTACTGATTCTGAATATGTATTTATTGCTTTGCGGTGTGCCTCTTCGCTAAGTGTCTGATAGTCACCGTCTGTTAATACCCATTTTATCCCGTTTGCCAAATCGGATGCCGACTTGTAATCTGCCACATATCCGTTGTGTAAATGGTCTATCATCTGCGGTATGCCTCCGGTGTTGAAGCCTACACAAGGAATGCCGCACGACATGGCTTCTACTATGGTGTTAGGCAGATTGTCCTGCAATGATGGAGTTACGTATATGTCAACTGCATTATATATATCTACAAGATCTTTTTCACTTTTCACATAGCTCATGCTGTAAATAGGGAAAGGAAATAGCGAAGTACACTGTTCCGAGTGTGTACCCAAAATTACAACTCCAAGTTTTTTGCTCAGTTCCGGGTCGCTTTTTGTCAGTATTTTACATGCCTCTATCAGATAGTCTATCCCTTTGCGTTTGTCGGTGATTTTAACTGAACCGAACAACAGGAGTTTCTTGTCCTGTGGTAAGTTAAGTTTCTCTCTTGCCTGACGTTTGTTGCGGGGCATGAACATATTGGTGTTAATAGCGTTAGGAATACTTGTGATGTCCTGTGTGCCGATTAGGGCACTGTTCTTTGCCATTTCCTCCAACCAGTGACTACATGCAACAAAGGTTATGTTTGCGTTTGAGAAAATCTTCTGTTTCTTTTTGAATATTTTGTATGAAAGGTCTTTTTTGTGAGGCTTTAAAAGAAGTTCGCAGTTATGGCATTTCTCTTCATACTTTCTGCATGTACCTGAATAGTGGCATATTCCTGTGAATGGCCACATGTCGTGCATTGTCCATACAACAGGCTTTCCTGATTTCAGAATTTTGTCGATGTCATTAAGAGAAAGCATTCCCTGGTTTACCCAATGCAGGTGTATCACATCGGCTTGTACGAATTCGTGCAGATTTGTTATATCGGTTCCTGTATTGGCTATATCAACGGCAAAGAGATTGCGGCGTGTAAATCCGTTTGCAATCCATATTACGATACGTTCCCAGGCAAATTGCCATATTCTCCTCCATGAGTTTTTCAGAGGGATGACAGTTAGCTGCTCTGTCTGTTTGTTGCGGACTAGCATTTTTGTTTTTATACCATTGTTCTTTAGTGCGTCCATCAGTCGGCTTGCTGCAATGGCTGCACCTCCTATACGTTCTGACGTGTTTATGATAAGTATTCTCATGGCCGGGAATTTTTTGCAAAGATAGTGCAAACCGAGTGAAGTACAAAGTGAAAACCAGGTTTTCGAATTTTAATTCCGAGGTGCAGCCTATCTTATCAAAAGATAATGCTTACTGACCTTTTTTGTCCCAATTTATGCAGGAATAATTAATGAGAATATAGTTAAAAACGACGTCTGAGACCATTTTATCTGCCAAAATCACCTTTCAGGGTACGTTTTATTCTTCTGATGGCTTTAGCCATGAATGAATTGGTACGGGCGTAGTATTTCACGTATGCCTGTCTTGCTTCATCGTTTTCCGCTGCCGGAGTGATTCTTTTTACCATAATCCTGTCCATGAACAGGTTTGATGAATATAGTCCTCCACCGCCGCAGTTTGTACCACTACCGTCGAAACCTTCGTTCTGTACAAGTGATTTTCCTACATTAAGCGATAGAATGTCATTGAGGAATAGAGAGGCATTCCATCGTATAGCCCAGGAGTTGTTCTTTCCCTCAATCTGACGGCGGAGCATACGTGTGTATCCGTATTTTCCGTTGAAATCGAAAGTATATGTCAGTTTTCTGTCTTCAAGTTCCTTTAGAAGAGCTTTCCCATCGGGATTGAAATACTTCCATGCTCGTTCCCATGTTGCCCATCCCCAGCTTCCGGTCCATTTTATCAGGAATGTATCAGGCAGAGAAGAGTCCTGAGTGAAATCACATCCCTGTATGTGTCCCACTTTTTCTTCGTCTTTGTAAGTCTCCAGTGCATCATTCATGAACTGAAGAAAGTACGGGGCAGTAATAAGATCATCTTCCAATACGATTACCCTTCCGTATTCTTTTACACGTGTGGTTACACCGTCTATTATGCTTCTGGCAAGTCCCCAATTTTCTTCTCTTTCAATGATGTTTATTTCCTTGAATCCGCGGATGGTGTGTATGTATTCTCTTACTTCGCTTACTGCATCATTCTGTTCCTGAGTACGTGCCGCATCGGAATATATATACAGTATGCTTTCAGTCGCGAGAGTATTTCGCTGTAGAGCTTCTACAGTCCGCCGTACATGGTTAGGACGGTTGAAAACGAAGAGGAGTATAGGGGCATTCATTGTTATCTTGTTATTTTATTTAATGAAACAGAATCTGTCTGCAATTTTGTTATACCATTTATAAGGTCTTGCCTTTCCTGCTTTTCTTTTTTCTTCAAGACAGTTGGCAAGCGACTGTACCGGAGCATCGAAGAATAACTCTTTCAACACCTTGCGCTGTTTTGCCAATAGCTCCTGATACAGATCCGGATTCTTTTCTAATTTGTTTATCAGGCTTACCATCTGGTCCATAGTCTTCACGTCGCACTCGTCAATTATCAGCTCGTGGTGTGTCACTTCGTTCTTGTCCATTATAGCCAGCGTACCTAAGGAAACGGCTTCTGCCACAGAGTTTCCACGTATATGTCGTCCTCCCATCTTTACGAAATACTTAGCGTCGTATATACTTTTCAGATTGTCGAATATACGCTGTTTGTGGAGAATTATCTCATATCCTGCGTCTATAAGAGGATGGAAATGTGCTGGAGCCTTTGTTACGGGACGTTCAGTAGTGGAATTTATTTCCATGAAGATTCCTTTATTCTCCGACTCTCTTCCCAGGTGATTCTGCATGATTTTCTGCAGAGTGTCCGAACTGAGGAATGTATATGGGAAATCCATAATGCCACATTTCTTTGATATTATTCCTCTTGCCATTTGGTTCATGGTGACATCGTATCCGAAGTGTACACTTCCTGTAGCCATGTTGGCTTCACCTATCATATATGCAAAAAGTGTCTGTGGATAACTTCTTACGACAGATGTTGGCAGGCTGACGTTGATGGAAATCACGACATCGTATTTGCTCCAATCTATATAGTGGCAGTCAATGGCGAATTTACCGTTTGGATACGGACTGCCCGGCTGTTTGAATTCCTGTCCCGGAATCTTGTCGAGTGTCTCAGTCTTGAGCAGATACAGATGTTTGGAGATATGTGGTATCACTTTGCGGTAAATCTGTGTTTCGTATTCCGGCTCTTCCTTCACTATATAGAAGTCAGCATCAAGTTCTGCCATAAGGCCTATAGGTCCCACTCTTCCCATTGACGAGAATAGGATGTTTGCCGCGTTTCTTTCTGTAACGGGGCATACGTATAGGTCCTGATATACTTCTTGTTTTATTAATGCTATTTTCATAATGTATTATTTCTTGTTTATTACAAGTCTGAGGACTTTTTGTATGAAGTTATTCCAGTTATTGTTTTCTAAAAATCTGCTATATCCTTCAGATGATATTTTCTTGCCACTATTGTTTTTGATTATCTCACAGATGTCTTTATATTCCTTGAAAACATAAACATTTAAATCCTTATTATCTGCATAGTCATTGAAAGAGCCTGTATTCGGACCTATTACTTTTGCTCCGAAAGACAGCGAGTCCATTAATATGCCTGAACTTAATATCGAATCCTGTATGTATGGCATCAGTACAAATTCAGATGCGGCAATATATCCTGCAAGCTCGTCGAACGATGCTCCTTTGAAAATCAATGTGGTGTTTGCGTTGGCTACAGATTGTATCTCTTCAGCAATCTTAGGCGTGGTACAATTGCCGACAACACATATCTTTAGATTGTTTATGTTTTCTTCCTTTATATACTTGAGAAACTGATAAATACCCTTATATCCAATGATATTACCCCAGATTAACAGGTCATACTGTTTTTCTTCCTTGGAACTGACAGTCATATTAAGTCTGTTCTTTGTAGGATGATCAATGTAGAAAGTTTTGCCTATAGTAAACTTGTATCTTTTATTTATTAGTCTAACCCCTTCGCTGGCATGGGTGATTATATAGTCTGAAAACTTTGCTATTAAATAGGTGAGAATTTTTTTGACAGCTTTTTTATTTTCCCCGTGTGGTTTTTTATTATGAAGAACCCATATTATTCTCCTATTACTTATTTTGAGGGTAAATATGAGCAATATAGCAAATATAGACTGCAGATAGCCGTACTTGAAGTCCGGAATGCTCTCAAACCAGTTGAATATAAATACATTACCCCATCTTGAAGGCTTTAGGATACTAAGAAGTGGGTTCTTGTGGCTTTCATTTATAACTTTGCATCCTGTTTCATTATTTATAGCCGAAATGAAATCGTTTATATATGGATTTCCTTTCCTGCCGGAAGAAGGCTTTATGTTAGGAAAGACAGTAAATGTAGTCATAAGTTATATCTTGTAATTATTACACTTTGTTTGATATTTTCATAATGAAATCGTAGATACGTTTCTTTAAAGTTTTATTTGGAATTCCCGTATAAGTCTTTGCTACCGACATAAATCTCTTTTCGTCTTTTATGCAATATCCATTTCTTTTTAATAAATTGAACAGGAACTTCAGTCCTCTTTTTTTCTCGTATGGCAGATGCCATACGCTGAATTCGGCGTCTTCCTTGCATATATTGTTGAACATGGGTGATGTCCACATGCGTTTTACGTATTTATTGGCACTATTGTTTCTTATACCTAATCTTTCGACCATTATACTTAAGAGCTGGGCCTCTTCATTAATTTTAGGCTTGTTGCTTTGCTTGCGTGTAAGATTAAAACTCCAAATCTTTGGATATAAATCGTTTATCATCCTTACATAATCTCCCCTTAAGCATATAAATTCTCCGCCATAATACGTTATAGGAGATGAAACAGTCTCTTTAAAACATTCGTTGTAGAAATCTTCCATATCCGGAAGGGTGATACCGTTTATATTTGCGTTACGATCTGTTATGAACTCATACAATGCACTACCATTACTTCTGGCCGCCTCAAATAATCCGGATAATGACTTCCAGCACAGACAGTCGGCGTCGCAAATTAGCAAAGTGTCATCCTGTTTCATTTTATCTCCCATGTATGCCATTATATCGTATAGGTAGAACTGATTTTGCCATGCATCATGCCAGTCTTTTGGAGGGCGGCGGGTATATGGTATTGTAATAACATTTACTTTCACTTTTGCGAACATCTCTTTCAGATAATATGGCAATTCATCTTCTTTCATGTTTGTGAAGAACTGCAATGTAACGTCCGGATTATATTTTCTGAATGTAACAAAGAAAGGTACCAATATCATCATATATATGGAATGCAGAAGTGGAGAGTCTCCCTTAGCCCATATCTGAGGATAGAAACTTGCCTCGTCTTTACATTCTTTGTAGAACCATGTCGCTATGTAGTTGTTATTATTAGTATTGTCCATACTTATTATATCATTTATAGTTGTTCAATTTTTATATTTTGCAATAAATTCATTTATCTCATTAATGTTCTTGCCTGAAATGGCTGAGATAATTGAAATAATGAATGAGGTATATAGTTTCTTCTGAAAGGGGAAAATAATAAAAGCCTTAAAAAAATGTTCGAAACCGATGGCATATTTTCGTGCCATGAATGCACCGGTCATTCTTCGTTTATGCCACGATGAAAGGAATAACCTTGCCCCCTTCTTGTGCTTTGATATTTTGAAATTATCATATATAAATTTATCCAATGGGTCGTGCTTTAATATAGGTCTTACACTTTTTACATTCTTGTTGTTTATTGTATATATGGCTGAGGCCTTCTTGGTATATGCTATGTCCGATACAGTATTCAGACGTGCCATTGTAAGTATATCTTCACCTGACGGTATTCCTGTCGGATATCCTCCAATGGATTCTATTATTTCTTTTTTTACAGCATAAGAGCTTGAATTGAAGGGGAAGTCTTTACCAGATGCTACCTCATAATAATTTCTCATCACGCCATCTTCTTCTTTGAAATCAATATTTGTGATATTGGGATATATTGTTTTACCATTGTTTTGTATTGTATATGATGTGCCGAATACACCGCAATCCGGATACTTGGAATGTAAATGCAATATGTCCTCCAAATGTGTTTCAGTCCACATGTCATCAGCGTCTATAAAGGCAATAATGTCATATTTGGCTTCTTCTATTCCTCTGTTTCTTGCACATGATACTCCCTGGTTTGGTTGTTTTACAAGGCGTATCGAAGGATGATTTATTTCGCTTATTATAGCGGGACCATTGTCTGACGAACCATCATCGACAATGATTATTTCAAAGTCAGTAACAGTCTGCCTTAATATTGAATCTATGCATCTTTTGATGTAAAGCTCACAGTTATATAGAGGAATTACAATACTTATCATAGTACACGCTTCTTGAAAATATATAGTAAAACTTCTTTCTGGATTTTTGATTTTAGTAACCACAGTAAACCGGTATATAAAGTGGCGGTTATAAATATTTTTGAAATTAAAACTAAAAATACTGATTCAATATTCCGTGTTATAACACTGGAGATGGCAATGGCAGCTATGGAAGCCAATGCGTATAATGAAATATCTTTTAGTGCATCATGGAATTTTAAACCTGTTTCCTTTTTTACCAGAAAATACCAGAAGAACATCCATAGCAGGTTTATTATTACATATATGGTTATCATAACAACTATACCATATTTGTAACTGATGAGTAAAATGAGTATTTGTATCAGTCCAAGACTTACATTGTTGATTAAGTTTAGATTTGATTTTCCTTTACTGATAAAAAGATTTGAACAGAGTGTTGTTATAGGGAGAAAGGCTCCCCAGATGCATAATATTTGAAGTAGTGGAACACATGCCATCCATTTTTCCTTTAGTGTGATAAATATAAATTCAGGAGCAATAAAAGCAAGGCCGAACATCGCCGGAAAACTGAGATACGATGTAAATCTTAGCATCTTTCTGAAAATATTAAGTAGTCTGTCCCTGTCATTGCAGGTTTGTGACATTACAGGTTGTGCAACACTGTTTATGGTTCCGCTTATTAACATTGAACCCATATTGTTCCATTTGTTGGCCTGAGTATATAAGCCTACAGAATGAGGGGTAAACTTAAGACCTATTATAGTAGAGAAAATATTATTATTTATTTGGGTAAATATATTTGTGAGCAATATTTTGACACTGAAACTGAAGAATTGTTTTAACGGTCTGAAATCGAATTCAATACTTGGACGCCATGAGGAAAAATACCAAAAGCTAAGGTTTATAATGGAAACATATATAAGACTTTGTATGGTGAGTCCCCAATATCCCATATTGTTATAAGCCATTATGATGCCTATTATGCATGAAATACTTATGGCGTATGCTTGGGCTATTGCCTTTTCCTTTGTCATAAGATTTCTGAAAAGATAAGCATTGTGAGAGGTAGCGGTACTGGAAATTACAAATCCAAGGAAATATATCCTTGACAGTCTTGTCAATTCCGGTTGGTTATAATAATTAGCGATGAGTGGTGCGCAAAAGAATAGAATGATATACAGGGTAACTCCTGCAATTGTGCTGAACCAGAATACAGCATTGTAGTCCTTGTGGGTTATATCCTGTTTGTTTACAAGGGCGTTGGTGAAACCGCTTTCCTGTATTGTCCCTGCTACCGCACTGAATATGGCAAGCATACCTACCATACCATAATCCGCAGGTGTAAGCAAACGTGCAAGAAATATGCCAAAGACAAGGTTCAGAACCTGTAAGATTCCATTTCCAAGTCCTCCCCACAGAAGTCCTTTTGCTGTTCTTTCTTTCAGAGATTTGTTTGACACGTTTTACAGGATTAGTAAAAAGAGCGGGACACTTATATCCCGCCCTTTATGATTGATTTTCTGTAATAATCTTATTAGCAAACCTGGCTGCCTGGTTTTACTTCTTTAAGCAATGAGGTAACAGCCAACGAACCGTCGAAGTTCTCGGCACTCAGAATCATACCTTCGCTCACCAGGCCGTTCTTGAACTGACGTGGAGCAAGGTTGGCGATGAACAGAACCTGTTTTCCTACCAATTCTTCCGGTTTGTAATGTTGTGCTATACCGCTTACGATAGTACGGTTTTCAAGTCCGTCGGCAATCTTGAATTTCAGCAGTTTCTTCATCTTAGGCACTACTTCACATTCCAGAACTGTACCCACACGGATATCAAGCTTTTCGAAATCTTCGAATGCTATTGTAGGCTTGATAGGGTTAGCCTTGTAAGCTGCAGCTTCGTTGGCTTTCTTTGTATCAAGAAGCTTCTGTACCTGTGCTTCGATGGCGCTGTCCTCAATCTTTTCGAACAGAAGTTCTGCTTTACCAAGCTGGTGACCTGTAGCAAGAAGGTCTGTACGTCCCAGATTATCCCATTCGAATGAATCCATATTAAGCATTGTGCGTAGTTTTGCTGAGCTGAACGGCAGGAACGGTTCGAACGCTATTGCAAGGTTGGCAACAAGCTGAAGAGCTATGTTCAGGATAGTAGCCACACGGTCCATATCTGTCTTGGCAAGTTTCCAAGGTTCTGTATCAGCAAGATACTTGTTACCGATACGTGCCAGGTTCATAGCCTCCTTCTGTGCGTCGCGGAACTTGAATACATCAAGAAGTTTTTCCACTTCAGCCTTAACGTCTGCAAATTCTTTCAGAGTTTCGCGGTCGTAGTCTGTCAGTTCGCCTGCAGCAGGAACTTTTCCGTCGAAATACTTACCTGTAAGAACAAGTGCACGGTTTACGAAGTTACCATAAACGGCCACAAGTTCGTTGTTATTGCGTGCCTGGAAATCTTTCCAAGTGAAGTCATTATCCTTAGTCTCAGGAGCGTTAGCTGTGAGGACATAACGCAGAACATCTTGTTTGCCAGGGAAGTCCTTCAGATATTCGTGCAACCATACAGCCCAGTTGCGTGAAGTTGAAATCTTGTCACCTTCAAGGTTCAGGAACTCGTTTGAAGGAACATTGTCCGGCAGAATATAGCTGCCTTCAGCTTTCAGCATGGCAGGGAAAACGATACAGTGGAACACGATGTTGTCTTTACCGATGAAGTGTACAAGACGTGTTTCAGGGTCTTTCCACCATTTTTCCCATGAATCAGGAAGCAATTCCTTAGTGTTTGAAATATATCCGATAGGGGCGTCGAACCATACGTATAGTACTTTACCTTCTGCGCCTTCAACAGGAACAGGGATACCCCAGTCAAGGTCACGGCTTACTGCACGTGGCTGAAGCCCCATATCGAGCCAGCTCTTGCATTGACCGTAAACGTTTGGACGCCATTCCTTGTGGTCTTCAAGAATCCATTTGCGCAACCATCCTTCGTGTTTGTCAAGTGGCAGATACCAGTGCTTTGTTTCCTTCATTACAGGTTGGCTTCCGCTGATGGCGCTCTTAGGGTTGATAAGCTCGGTAGGTGAGAGGGTGCTACCGCACTTTTCGCACTGATCGCCGTATGCGCCTTCTGCATGGCAGCGTGGACATTCACCGGTGATATATCTGTCGGCAAGGAATGTCTTTGCCTCTTCGTCATAGTATTGTTCAGAAGTCTTTTCTATGAACTCACCTTTATCATAAAGCTTACGGAAGAAATCAGAAGCTGTCTGATGATGTATTTCTGATGAAGTACGTCCGTAAACGTCGAACGAAATACCGAATTCCTTGAATGAGTCTCGTATAAGTGTATGATAACGATCTACTACATCTTGTGGAGTGACACCTTCCTTTTTTGCACGGATGGTGATAGGCACACCATGTTCATCTGATCCTCCGATGAAGATTACATCTTCTTTTTTGAGGCGAAGATAGCGAACGTAAATATCGGCAGGGACATAAACTCCGGCCAGGTGTCCTATGTGTACAGGACCGTTGGCGTATGGAAGTGCCGATGTTACGGTTGTTCTTTTGAATTTCTTTTCCATTTGATATATAGTTATTTCTTTTTTTGTTGTAAGTCGTTTAATATGAGTGCAAAGATATACATTATTTATCAGTTGTGCAATTGAATAGCCTAAAGATGGATTTATACGTTTTGAAAAAACGACAAGGCGTTCGCATTTGAATGACAAAGCGTTTTAACTGAAATGACAGGTCGTTTTCTGAAACGTATCCAAATTACTGAAGTGTACTGGATTAGTTGTCAGTATTTGTTATTATTCCTGACCAAGTTGACTGGTTAAACATTATATTTCTAACAATGTTGTCAATTATGCAAAAGTATAATAAAAGTACCTCTCTCACAACCTGCAACTTCAAAAAATCATTGCTCGGAGAGTACCGTACGGCAAGGGGCGTGAGTACACGTCCCGACGAACTCATCCATCAGTATTCAAAGAACTAATTTTATTTACTGCCATAGCCGTTTAGGCTTAGCGATTTTTAACGAACGATTGCTATTCTATATAATTAAAAAAATACGCTTTTGGGTTGTGGCGTTTTAATATGTTTGTATTTAATATTTCAAAAATATGTCTTTATTTTTAATTTACTATTACAGAATTATCTTTTGCCAAAGCCGGTCATTATAGCAGTTCTTAAAATACTCATATTTGCACCGGTTTTTTAATAATTTATTATGAGTAAAAGATTATTACTTTTGGGTTTTTGTTTAGTTACAGGCATAGGACTGCATTCTAAAACTATTTCTGGTAAAGTTTTGTGTAATAAACAAGGTCTTAATGGAGTCGTTGTAACTGATGGTGTGAATTTTACAAAAACAGATAATTTGGGTGAATATGTACTTGAGACAGATACCACATTATCAGATTTTGTATATATCGTTACTCCGTCAGGGTATGTTGCTTCCTATTCTACAGGAACACCATGTTTTTATAAATCAGTATCCGCAAGGAATCATGATTTTGAACTGTTTGAATATAGCGTTCCACAAGGAAGTTATACAATGTTTGCTGTCGGTGATACTCAGCCAGGTAATGATACAGCATACGAAAGATTGGAAAATGAAGGCTTACCTGATCTGAAGAACTATGGAAAAGAATATATGGAAAAGAATATTCCGGTAGCAGCTATATTACTTGGCGATATGGTGTGGGATAATCAGGAAACTTATGGACGATTCAAGAATGATTTGAAAACTTTGGGCTTTCCTGTGTATCCTGTAATTGGAAATCATGATCATGAAGAGTATTTTAGTGATAACAAAAAGAGTGAATTAGTTTATAAAGAATTCTTTGGTCCAAATTACTATGCTTTCAATATTGGGCGTGATTATTATATCGTAGTTGATAATATAGATTATCATGGAAACCGTAGATATACAGAAAGAATAACTAAAGATCAGCTTGATTGGGTAAGAAAATATACCGAATATATACCTAAAGGTTCTCAAGTTTTTGTGGCTATGCATGCGCCAGCCTATATTTATTATCTTCCCGAACGAATACTGGAAGGAGCTGATGAGCTGATGGATATATTGAAAGATTATCAGGTGTCGATACTTTCAGGACATACTCACATTCATTCAAATTTGAAATTACGTCCAAATGTTAGAGAACATATGGTCGCTTCAATAGGTGGAGCATGGTGGTTAGGTAACTGCAAATATGCTTATGATGGAACTCCGATGGGATATCAGGTTTTTGAGTCAACCCCTCTTAGTTTGCAGTGGCATTATAAAACATTAGATATGCCAAGAGATTATCAATTTAAGGTTTATCCTATAGGTACTTTCCCTGGACATGTAGATGAATTATGTGTAAAAATATGGAATTGGGATGAAGGATGGACTGTTGAGTGGAAAGAAAATGGTAAGTACAAAGGTAAGATGAAATCATTCTCGTCAGTTGACCCTGACTATGTGGAATATCTGAATAGAAACCGTGCTAATGGTATTCTGAAATCAAAAGGAACTATTCCACAGGCAAATGATTATTGTTTTTATTCTGTAACACCATCTAAAGATGCTATATCTATTGAAATCATTGTTACAGATAGATTTGGAAATAAATATGTTAAAACAGAACAAGTGAAATAACTGAATTACTTAAAACTCAACCTAATTTCTTTTTATGAACAAGAAACTTTATTCTAAATTATTGTTTTTGTTTGTATCTCTCTTTGTACTATTTTCATGTAATGATGAAGAGGATATAAGAACAAGATTTAATTTAAGTACTATTAGTGTAGAGGTAATTTCTACTGGACAGAACAAGAAGGGTGAAATACCTGTAATAGATGTAATTGCCAATAAAGGTTATTCTGTAGAGTCAGACTCGGAATGGCTTACAGTAGATAAACCAAAAAGTAATGCAAGCGCAACAATACAGGTGCTAGTAGAAAAATATGAGTCAGGAACTGGACGTACTGGTATTCTTACAATATCTACAGAAGGAATGTCGCAGCAAGTGGTTGTAAAACAAACCGCGGCTCCGTTTCCTGCTTATGGATATGAATATTTTTATGATGATTTTTCATGGATAACAACTTATGCAGAGAAACTTGGAGCAGGAGACTATATTGCAACAGCTGATCCGAGTGCTTCTGCTCCAAATGTTGGCAGTAAGAGTCAAGGAACGAATCCAGATCCAACAGCAGTTGCGTTTATGGAAGAATTTGCAACAAAAGGTTATTCGGTTGTCAAACCGGAAGATAATACAATGTATCTTCAGACCCATTATCTTAAATTCGGTAGAACCGATCATAATAATGGGTTAATATTACCTATGATTGACTTGAATGAAACCGGCGAAGCAACAACAGATTTAGAATTGTCTTTTGATTTTGCAGGACACATGTCTGGTTACTCATACATTGATGATATAAGAATGGTAGTTGAAGTTACCGGAGGTGGAAAAGTACTTAGATTATCAGGCGAGATGTCTGAAGTGAGTGATACTTTTGTTCCAGATCAGAATGATGGTGAAGCGAAATGGACTAATGCTTCTGTTAAAATATATGGTTTAACATCTGCATCAAAAATAACCATCAGACATCAGGACTTATCAGAGAAAGGTGTACATAGATTTCATTTGGATAATATAAAGATGGTAAAAATACCAGGAATTAAAAAGTAAACAGCATGAATAAAATTTTTAATAAATTGACAGCTCTTTTTGTTGTTTCACTAATCGTAACAGCATTGTCTTCTTGTAAAGAAAACTTTGGAGAGCCTGACTTGTTCTTGGATGTAACTACTGCTGATATAAATGTGGATTTCAGCGGAAAGAATTCACAAGGTGAATTGCCATATATTGAAGTAGGAAGTAACACTTCATGGCAGATTTCATCTAAACCAGATTGGATAAAACCAAGCATAATGGAATCTGAAAGAGGTAGATTCAACGTATATATAAATTGTGATGAAAATATTTCAGGAGCCGATCGTGATGGTAATATAGTGTTTACAGGTGCTGGACAGGATGTTGCTGTCAAAATAAAGCAAAGTTTGAGAACGGATATACTAAGTTTAAGTGAAACAAGTTTTAATGTAGGGGCAGATGGAAAACTCCCAACAGGAATTGCACCATCATTCTATATACTTGATGTAAACTCATCATGGAGTATTGAGAAACCTGAATGGATAAACTTGAGTCAGTCAAGTGGTGAGGCGGGACAATATATTGAGATTATTCTTGATGTAGAACCTAATTCAGGCTCTAATTCACGTATAGGAAAGTTAATCGTAAAGGCAGGTGTTTCAACTGCTGAGATTTCTGTTCAACAGGCAGTTGATGGAATCGATTTGGGTCTCACTACAGTATCTGTAAATAATATTGGTAATGATGAGAATGGCAATAGTGTAACATTTAAGGTAACAACTACAACTACTTGGACTGCAACTTCAGGAAATGATTGGATAACTGTTTCTCCAAGTAATGGTTCGGTTGGTACTACTGATGTTACTTTGACTTTCACAAAAAATACTACAGATAATTTACGTAGTGGAGAAATTAATTTTACTACAAAATCAGGTAAAAATACATTATTAACAGTGACTCAGTCTTCTACTCCATATATAGACAATAATACATTTTTTAAGGATGACTTTTCTTGGTTGAGCCCTTATATCGCTGAATATAATTCAAAATCAGAAAAACCAATAGGTGATTCTGTTGAAAATGATGATGATTCTGCTAATGCTCCTAATATGTATAGTACTGACCCATTTAATACTAAGGCGTTAAAAGAATTCTCAGGGCGTGGATATGTGGATTTGTTATTTAATAAAAACAAAAATGAAGCTCTCTATGTGCAAGATGCTTATTTAAAATTCGGTAAAACAGACTATCATACAGGTATTGCATTACCAAAAATTGAAGTAGGTACAAATGCTACAGATGTAGATTTAGTATTTGATTGGAGTGCTCATATGACTAGAAGTGGGAATATTGACAAATTGACATTAACAGTGGAAGTAGAGAATGGTGGAACAGTTCTAACAACAATGCCAATACGTCCTGAACAAGAAAAAGGAGATCTGAAATGGCAGGAAAAAACTGTTAGAATTCAAGGTCTTACAGCTGAATCTATAATAAAAATAAGACCTACCCAAATGGATTTGGGAAAAGACGAACAGCCAGACCAGCAAAGATGGCATATAGATAATATACAAGTTGTAAGAGTTTTAAAGTAATAGAAATATAATCTCAAATAATGAGTAATATGAAAAAATATAAATATAGTTTTTACCTATCATTGGTGCTGATGTTATTTTTTACAGCAAGTACATTTGCACAAACAGGTAAAATCAAAGGTATAGTATTCGATGATTTAGGTGAACCTTTACCAGGGGCAACAATTGTTATCTTAGGAACTACCTCAGGAACAGCTACAGGCATCGATGGAAATTTCGAAATATCTGTCAATAAAGGTGATATACTTAAAATATCATATATTGGTTTTGTAGATCAGGAGGTTAAGATTTCTGATAATTCTTTCCTGCGTATTGAAATGAAACAGGATGCGCTTACCTTAGAAGAAACTGTGGTTGTAGCATACGGAACAATGGAGAAAAAACAGATAACATCTTCAATAACCTCTTTGAAAGCTGATGATTTAACTTTAGGATTGGGAGGATCTACAATAGCTACTGCCTTGGAAGGAAAAATTCCTGGATTGACAATTTCAGGAGATAACAGCCCAAACAGTAGTAATGGATTTCAACTTCGTGGCGTAGCCTCTGTGAATGCGAGTCAAGGTCCTCTTGTAGTTATTGATGGCGTGCCTGGGGGTGATTTCAGATCTTTGAATATGGAGGATATCGAATCTGTGGATGTATTGAAAGATGCTTCAGCTGGTGCTATTTATGGTACCAGAGCTGCTGGTGGTGTAATCCTTATCACTACAAAGAAAGGAAAGATAGGAAAGGTTTCTGCAACTTATACTGGTGAATTTTCTTTGGAAACAGTACGTTCACATCCAGATTTATTGACATCATCAGAGTATGTAGAATATGGTTTAGGAACTGATTATGGTTATGATACAGATTGGTATGATTCTTTGTTAAATGAAGCTCCTTTCTCTCACAAACATCATATTAGTATAACTGGAGGTTCTGATAAAGCAAAAGTGTATGCCTCTTTTTTAGGACAGGATCAAAAAGGTATTGTAATAGGTGATAACAGAACTGATTATTCAGGTCGAATTAATGCTACTTTTAATCTGTGTGATGGAAAAGTAGAAGTAAGAACAAATGGTGAATTCCGTCAGGCAAACAGAGATAGACGAAACTCATCAGGTACATTTAATAAAGCACTGATGCTAAATCCAACAATACCTGTAATGGATGTAGAGAATGATAGTAAATATAATGTCAATGGAATAGGTTTTGGAGGTTCTGATTTTAATCCTGTAGCAGACATTGAATTAAGAGAAGACATGGGGCGCGATCAGTGGCTTTTGGCTGATGCTTTGCTAAAGATTAACTTAATGGACGGACTTGCTGTTCAGGCAACAGTAGGTATTGATAAAAGAATGTATTATCAGTATAAATATGTAAGTGCAGAACACAAAGAATCAATAGACAATGCACGAAACGGACAGGCATATCACGGTTATGATAACAGTACAAGAGTTAACACAGAGGCTTATGTATCTTACGACAAGACATTCTCTCAAGTTCATAAAATTAATGCTGTTGCAGGATGGAGCTTTTGGGAATCAAATGGAGAGAACTTTAATATGACAAATGCCGATTTTTCGATAGATGGTGTAGGACCATGGGATATGGCAGACGGTACATGGTTGAATGATGGTAGAGCATCTATGAACTCAAATAAAGATCCAAGAGAAAGATTACTTTCAGTTTTTGGTCGAGTGAATTACTCATATGATGATAAATATTTGTTCCAAGCAAGTATTAGGGAAGAGGGCTCTTCTAAGTTCGGACCTAATAATAGATGGGGTACATTTTGGGCTGCATCAGGAGGTTGGAGAGTTTCTAGTGAAGAGTTTATGAAAGATATTAGTTGGATAAGCGATTTGAAGGTAAGATTAGGCTATGGTGTAACTGGAAATAACGGTTTCGGGAATGGTTATAGTACAAGACAATATAAGTCATATTTGTCTTGGCCTCTTCCTACGGGTGGATTTGTATCTTCGTATGGTTCGGCTGAAAATATTAACCCAGATTTGAAATGGGAAGAAAAACATGAGATAAATGCAGGTTTCGATTTCTCATTTTTTGATAACAGATTGTGGGGTAAATTCGATTATTATGTCAGAAACGTAAAAGACTTGTTGTATGATACATCTGTGCCACAGCCTCCTTATATATATTCTACAATGATGAAAAATATTGGTAGTTTGCAGAATAAAGGTTATGAGTTCGAAATAGGAGGGGATATTATTAGAACAAAAGATTTTGTATGGTCTACTTCGTTGAGATATTCTCATAATAAGTCTAGAATCAAAGATATGGGTGCTGATTTCTATCTTGATATGGAGAAATTCCCATCTCCAGGAAATCCTGGTTATGCTGTTAGATTGCAGAACAATTCAGATATAGGTCAGTTCTATGTATATAAGTATGCAGGATTGTCCGAAGATGGGAAATGGTTGATTTATGATAAGAATAATGAAATAGTGCTCGCTCAGGATGGCAATGTTAATAACCTGGTAGACGAAAATAAACATTTTATAGGAAATGCTATTCCTAAGGCAATTATTGCAATGGACCATACAATCAGGTGGAATAATTGGGATTTGTCTGTATATCTTCGTAGCTGGTTAGATTTTGATGTATATAGTCAGGTAAATATGTATTATGGTTTGCAAAGGCCAGACCAGTATAATGTATTGAAAATGGCTTATACTAAAAATAAAGATATCAATGATGAAAAGATTCTTACAGACTATTTCATTGAGGATGGTTCATTTCTGAAGATTGATGCAATTAATTTGGGTTATACTTTTGATTTGGTAAAATATGATTTACCTCTTTCAAAAGCTAAATTATACTGTACAATAAAGGATGTTGCAACATTTACCAAATATACAGGAATTGATCCTGAAGTTAATATTAATGGATTGGCTCCTGGTATAGAATATATATCTGATACGTCTAGCATGTATCCTAAAACAACGAGATTTACTTTTGGTGTACAGTTGAATTTTTAAAATGAAATAAGATTATGAAGATGAAATTAAATAAATATATAAGATCTTTATTTTTGGGTTGTGTCACATTACCTATATATACTAGTTGCAGTTTGGATGAAATCTCTTATTCTAGAGTGACGCCTGATACTTTTTTTACAAGTGAGGAAAGTACTTATGCAGTACTGTCGCGCCCATTTGTACATTGGAAATATTACATAGATCAAGGTAGGGAGACATATAGATGTTGGGAATTAACAACAGACGAAATGTGTTGTCCACAAAGAGGTTCTGACTTCTATAATGGTGGAGATGAACAACGTCTTTGGTATCATCAGTGGACACCGGAACATAAGTATATTGGTAAATTGTATGATTTGACTCTTCAAGGTGTAGCTTATGCTCTTGCTGCGAGAGAAGATTTGGCCGCTCTTGATTATTCCAAAATAGGAATGACAGAAATTCAAAAAACACAACAGTTGGCTCAAATGGATGGAATAATTGGTTATTATTACCTGATGGGACTTGATTTGTTTGGTGGTCTTCCAATTTATACATCCTCTTCTGATGAAATTAAGGCCAGAAGCTCTGAAAGAGAGTTGTTCAACCATGTTGAGAAGCTGCTTTCCAGTGCTAAAGACAATTTGCCTATAAAGATAGAATTAAACCAAAAGCAAGATGGATATATGACAAAGGCAGCTGCTGCAATTCTTCTTGCCAGATTATATTTTAATGCAGAAAAATATTTAGTAGATAGAAATACTCCTGATAAGCCGGCAGATTTGCAAGGAGTGGACTACTTTAAAAAGAGTGCAGACTTATGTCAAGAACTTATTGATGGTAAATATGGCCCTTATGGTATTGAAGAAGAGTGGAATACAATCTTTGGTTTTGATAATAATGTTTCTAAGGAAGCGGTATGGTCGGTACCTTGTCAGACAACATACTTAGAAGGTGATTATTGGTATAGGTATATGATGCCTTATAATGCACATGTATATTTTAACATTGAAAAACACACTGCATATAATGGATATATGTTAACTCCGTCACTTAAACCGGATGGTACACCTTATGATTATAAATTGGGAAGTACTTCAAGCAAGTTTAATGATAAAGATCTTCGCAAAAAGCCATATTATTATATAGGAAATAAGCAATATGAAGGAATGTTTCTTATGGGAGAATTAAGAAATCCAGATACAGGACAAGCTTGTGTCGGTAATAAGGCCTTAGCTGGTAAAGTTATAAATTTAGTTGACTATGTAGCATTGATTTCTTCAAATCCTGGAGTAGATCCTTCTACTTTGGAGTCTTCAATGAAAACTGGAGATGAAAATTCTGGTTTTAGATTGGTTAAATGGCCTATACCAAATCAAGATGATGTGGATATTAGATGGGATCCAGATTATGCGTACATAAGGTTTACAGAGGTTTATTATATGTTGGCAGAATGTAAAATGAGAAGGGGAGATAAACAGGAAGCTGCTGATCTTATAAATTACGTAAGAACCAGAAACTTTCCCGGAAGGCTTGATCCAGACCCTGTAACTGCAGATAATCTTGATATGTATAGAATGCTTGATGAATGGATGATTGAATTCTTAGGAGAGTCAAGAAGACGTACTGACCTGATACGCTGGGATCAGTTTACAGAAGGTGAATGGTGGGATCATAAGCCATCAAAGGATAAGAAGTTAAATAGATTTCCAATACCTACAGCAGCTATTACTGCTTCTTCAGGATTGGTAGTTCAAACTCCTGGTTATTGATTTAAAATTATATAAGATGGACAAAAAGAATATTATATTTATTTTATTAGCTACACTTTTATCATTTACATCATGTAAAAAGGATGAAGCTGGTATCCTCTTAGAAGATGATACCAATGTGTATGGCTATGTAAAAGATGATAAAGAGAATCCTATTCCTGGTGTTGTTGTTTCTGATGGCGTGAAATGTGTTGTAACGGACAACGATGGAAGTTATCAGATGAAAGTAGCTACAGGTACAAGGCGAGTATATATTTCTGTTCCGTCTGGATATGAAATTCCTATGAATAATGGTCTGCCTAAAATATATAATAACTTTGTATTGGTAAAAGACAAACCAGTAAAATCTGATTTTATACTGAAGAAAGGGCAAGATAGTAATGATTTTACTTTGTTTACACTTGCAGATGTGCAACTATTGAATAGTAACTCTTGCACACAACTCTCTGAGGAAATCATGCCTTATCTGTTGAAAGCTAGTAGTGAATTATTAGGGCCTGTTATCGGGCTTTCGTTAGGAGATATGGTTTGGGATAAAATGGATTATTTACAGAATGAGTACCCAAAGCAAATAAGAAAGTTTGGTTTCCCTATATTTCATGTAATAGGTAATCACGATTACGATGTGACTGCTACTACGCTTGAAACTTCTGATGATATTTTCGAAAGTGTGTTTGGTCCAGTAAATTGGTCTTTTAATTATGGTCAGTGCCATTTTGTTGGATTTAGTAACATAGGTTATAAGCCTGGAGATAAAGCTGGATATGATAGAGCTATTTCTGACGAAACTCTATCATGGTTGAAAGAAGATTTGTCATATGTCTCAAAAGATAAATTGATTATTGTTTCCATGCATACGCCTTCTCAAAGAAGATATGTAGGTAATGAATTAACTGATTATCTGAAAGGTAGTAATAAATTATATGAGCTTTTGGATGGATACAAAGTTTTGATTTTAACAGGACATTTACATCATAATTATACTTTTGATATTTCAGAGGATATTGTTGAATATAATCACGGCTCGTTGATGGGGAATCATTGGGATAATAACCCTCAAGGTATCTGTAATGATGGTTCACCAAGAGGATTTACTGTGTATGAAATAAAAGGTAATAAACTGGCAAATAGGTATTATCAGGGTGCTCTTAATGATAAGGAGTATCAAATGGAATTGTATTCGCCAGGACAATATGATAGTAATGTTGGAAAAGAAAACTTCACTTCAGTGTCTGTAGGAGATATGGTAATTAATGTTTTTAATTGGCATACTGATTGGACTGTAACTGTAAATGAGGATGGTAATGAGAGTTTCCTTCCTAGTATTAAATTACAGGATTTGAATGCATATAATTCTAATTTTGAATTTGCTTCGGATCACATGTTCAAATATACTCCTAAATCTAACGATTGGCAAAAAATAACTGTTACAGTAAAGGACTCTTTTGGTAATATTTATTCTGATTTTTTAAATAGATAATGTTTGGTATAAATGTATGAACGGTTCTTTCTAGTAGGGAACTGTTTGTCCTGAAAGTTGTTTCAATACAAATAATGAGACACAAACTATTAGTATATTCTCGCATTTTAGAAAAATATCAATAACTTCGCAGCTGTTTTATAAAATGCGCTTAAAAATGAAAGAGGATATTTTAAAACTTAAAGTTCAGAAACGTATTGTACTTATTTCAGGATTGATACTTATAGGGAAATTCATTGCTTATTTTGTAACAAACTCTGTGGGAGTTCTTACCGATGCAATGGAAAGCATCGTAAATGTAGTGGCAGGACTTATAAGTCTGTATTGTCTTAGTTGGGGAGCTAAACCTGGTGATAAAGAACATCCTTTTGGTCATGGTAAGATAGAGTTGATATCAGCGTCAGTTGAAGGAATTTTGATAAGTGTGGCAGGAGCCATGATCATTTACGAGGCTGTAAAAAGGCTTTTGGTTCCTGCAGAAGTTGAGAAGCTGGATATAGGTATAGTGATAGTAGCTGTATCTGGCGTATTGAACTATCTTATGGGATATTATAGTATTAAGACTGGTAAGAAATACGGTTCTATGGCTTTGGTGGCTGGAGGAAAGCATTTGCAGTCGGATAC
>CALUIE010000029.1 GCA_944320605.1 uncultured Phocaeicola sp.
GCATCTTTTTCCCATTCGGCAAAATCATTCTGTACACTCGGATTAAACCACAAACAAATTTCTACTCCAAACTTACGCCCCTTTTCAACTATCGGTTTTAATCCGTGAGGATATTTTTTAGGGTCCGGTTTCCAATAATCAGGATTGTCCCATATATTCTTGAAAGAACCTTTTGCCAAAGCTGAATTAGGACTTTTTCCAACCTGCCATCCGTCATCGATTTGAAAATGCGTAAAGCCTAAACGAGCGGCCTTTTCTATCTCTGACAAACAAAACTCCTCGTTAACCTTGGTATCCTGACTTCTGTCTCCCCATGTATTCATCATCACCATTTCATCACGTCCTTTGGTCAAAATTCTTACATTCTTTTGATATTTCCTCAAGACTTTCAAAGCATCCAATTCAGTACCGTCATAAACACCTAAAACACAACTGTATGTACGTGTCCATTTTTCAGGTGAAATATCTTTTTCTGTTATTCCAATACCTGTTACCATAAAATGACCGAATTCCGCAATAAAATCAGCACCTTTATATGCCAATTGAACTCCCGAACAAGGAGCTTCTTTCAAAACAAAAAATCCCGATTTACTCTCGCCGTTTTCAGCAAACAATATATTTCCACGATATGACAATTTCCTATAAGGAATAAAGTCTCTTGTCCATACTAAATTATTATTCCAGTCTGTCACATCAGTAAACTCAACTGTCTTTGTATGCCAATGCTGTCCTTTGAATGCAAATCGATCAAGAATTGCGGTCACCTGAGACGATTTCATATCTTTAGTAGATTCAATATTCTTATTATCCGCAACGTTTCCTTGCTTTTCACCGAAAACGCTGTTTACTGCTCCACGCAGATAAGTATCACAACCGATAACCGGACAATTATCATAAACCCTGTACACACGCTGCACATCCAACTCACCTAACGAGAAAGAAACCGTCACTTTCAGAAAAGCCGGACTGATTACAGTCTCCTTAACCCATTCAGTAGAAAGTTTTCCATTGCTGGCCGCATCAGTATTACGGGTAATAATAAAATCAGGCTGATTGGAATAAGTATTTTCACACCATCCCGACAGTTTATTCTCCAATCTAAGTGTTTTCAGGTTTCCACCATTCCATAGGAAAGTTCTTTCAACACATTGGTTTCCTATATATAGAGTATCATTTTTTAATGAACCATAACAATTACCGGAAGCAGCAAAAGCAGGTGCGTTACCATATAATATGCCGCAAAACAAAACGACTGAAACTATACCTGTTTTTCGTATCATTATATAATTATATTTACATTTAAAATAACGCTTTTCAATAACTATTTTCCTTGTTCAAATGCCCTCGGTTTTTCCAATAAGCGGTTAGGCAAATTGAATTTTTGATTATCCGGAAGTTCAGATTTAACTCCTGCTCCTTCCTTCATCATTTTCTTCAACTCCGGTAAGTGATGCTGATAGATTTCGCGTGGTAAAACGCCATATTGACGACACAATGCAGCCGCCATACCTACAACTTCACCCATCATACCTGTTGTACGCATTACACGAACTGTTCCCAATCCTACATGAGTAGTACTGATGTTACGGCCAGCCATAAACAAATTGTTCACATTACGCGAATACAAACAGCGATAAGGTACCGCATAAGGATGAATAAAAAGATGCTTCGTAGCAGCCTTAAACTCCTGTTCCGGGAAAAGTTCCGAGTTCTTCGGGTCAGGGAAATGCAAGTCTATACTCCAGGTAGTTGTAAATGAAGCATCCTCATGAAACACTCCCTTGTCTATATCATCCTGTTTCAAGATATAATCACCCATAAGACGGCGTGATTCACGTTTTCCCGCTATATAAGCTACCCAATCAAGAGACAAATTGCGGTATTTTTCCTTTTCTTTCCATTCATTTTTCAAGAAGCTCCAGTTTGAATATACTACCAACAAGCCATAATCCCTTATAAGTTCAGCTTCATCTATCTGGTTTTTATTCATACCTGTTTCCCAAGTCCACTCACCCATCTTTACTTTCTCACAATTATTTTCGTTAAACTCCATTCCGTAATTGAATTTAGGGAAAACCGTTTTTTTACCATTATCCTTTGAATACCACTGTATTGAAGCACCCATAGTCAGACTGTCAGCCTTTTCAGGAGCCAATGATTCTCCGAATTCACTTCTTGATTCCCTGCCCATGCGGAAATCAGCTCCAGCCAAATAACCTATAGTACCGTCTCCTGTACAGTCTGAAAACAAATCGGCCTTTAAACAAATTTCTTCTCCCGTTTCTATATGTTTGATTACAACAGAAGAAATCTCAGTACCATTCATCTGTACAGACACAGCCCTATAGTTGGCATATAACGTAACGTTCTTCTCAGCTTCTATAAAATTCTGCTTTTTATCATCTTCATAATACTCTGCCGGCTGTGCGTTTCCTTTTTTAGAATGACCAAACTCACGCAACATTCTGCCAAGTCCTTCATTAGGTCCAATCTCAGAATATCCGCCAAGATGCACACGTACTTCCGCACTGTTGTTTCCGCCTAAAACCGGGCGGTCATTAACCAAAGCAACCTTACACCCCATACGTGCAGCCGTGACAGCCGCACACATTCCGGCAATACCTCCACCTACAACTACCAGATCATACGAAGAAACTTCTTTAGGAAACGCCGGCAAACCAAGCATTTTTTTTCTAAAATCCGCCAATTCATTTCCTTCCATAGGCGGAACAAAATCTTTCTGTGTAGTAAAGTAAACGGCATCAATACGTCCGTCAAAGCCTGTCATGTCTTTCAGTACCACAGTTGCTTCACCACTTTTTACATTAACTTTTCCGGCATACTGCCATGTCCATTTTTCGCCTTCACATCCTAATAATGTAGGCAATGTCTTACCGGCAACCTGTATCTTAAAGCATCCCGGTCCCTTTCCTTTATACCACGGAGATGTCCAGTTATACGTACGTACATATACATGGTAAGTTCCTTTCTCCCGGAAATTTAATTGTGTCTTAGCATCCTCAACCGGCACTCCCATTCCATGTGCCAGCAAATATGAAGACCCCATCTGATCCATAAACTGCTGATCTACTTTCCATCCTCCTTTATAGCTGAAACTTTCAGCTTCAAGCCAATATTCAGTAGCCTTTACAGAATGCACGACAAACAGCAATAAACAAAATAATATATTTTTAATGCTCATCATAGTTTTGATCTTTTTATATAAATTTTATCCGCCAGTCATAATACAATATTTATAAAACAACTGGCGGACAATAAATAAATTATTTCACTGTTACTTCATGAAGTTTTAACCAACCATCATCAGTTATATTCTCTTTAGCTGCAAGGTTTATTCCTATCTTAGTGTCCTCATAAATTTTATCCACTATACCTACAGCCCATATATAAGAACCTGGAGCCACATTCTCAACCTTTGTGTTCAGTGTATAAGTCTTTTGTGAACCTTTAATCCATTCATGTGGCTGTGCGGCATCATCCTGGAACAAAGCAACCGGTTGTCCTGTAGAAGAATTAAGCAGCGCAAATGTCACCTCGAAACGATTTGCCCACTGAGGTATATTTGTCGGACAATATCCCCAGCCAAGATTCGTCCAGCTGTGTCTGATTGTTATTTCATCACCCAATGTCACCTCTTCAGGCAAAATTACCCTGTCAGGGTATATTCTGTATCCACCTTCAGCAATAAACTCATTCACCAGATTAAACGCGTCATTAAACCATGAGGCTGTTTCTCCATTAACCATATCACTTGAGTAACGGAAATCCATCATATTCACACAGGCACCGCGTGCCTCATCAAATTCTCCCTGACGAACGTCCGAATAATTTGCATAACCGTCACCGTTGATTGAACTTCCATGCGAAGTTTTCACCCAACCACCTTCCATTATAACCGGACGTTTATAGTTCCATTTCTTAACATAGTTGCGTTCCCAGTCCATGTAATAATGTTTCATTCCAAATGCATCATGACGAAGAGAAAAGCCCTTGTTCACAAGCATATCAAGAAGAGTCTCGCTGTCCGGATCTATACCTTCGCCTTTTGTTGACGCAAAACTGCGGTGATAATTAACCACTACAGGAACCTTAGTAAATGCATTTATGAGCAAATCTGAGAGAAAATTAACCACAGCTTCTTTAGGATCGTCATTATTAGCCCCTGTAGAATAAATCACAGTATGCGATTCACCCCATTTACCTAATGCCAAACCGCTAATGAATTCCACCCTGGTAGGATCGTTAAACTTCTCCGCAAAAGCAGTTATAAATTTAGTCCAACATTCCTGAAATGTAGGATCGTCAGGGTATGGAGACCATACCTGTGTAGAACCGGTAGTGGACCAGAATCCACCGTTACCATTTGTTTTGTCCTTTACCCAATCTGGAGTTATATTATAATGTTTGTCCCTACTATCAACAGAGAATGTGAAGGCCAATTTCAATCCCCTTTCTTCAGCTCCTTCCATTAACATTCTCAAACGTTGGGCAGGTTTTGTGTTAACCCCGTCCTGCCATATATATACATTTTCTTCCGGATTCATATCAGACCATGCGCCCTTAATATATAGTACAGACGCGTAATCCGATACATTCACAATGCCTTCCGATGATTGGAAATTATCATAGTCCTCCCAGAAAGTTTCACTTAATCCATCTCCAAGACCGGAATACAATACCCAACCATTGAATGGATTGCGAATCATTTTTGTACGTTCCGGTGTCACTTTCACCTCCGTATATCCTTCAGGAATGGCAGAAGGATCTGTTTCACCGGCATCTTCCTTTGAACATGCAACCAATGAAATCAAAAGGGCTGCATATACGCTCTTGTTTATCAAATTAATGTATTTTTTCATATCAATTATCTTTTACTGAATACTACTGTTGGGTTTTTATCATCTGTAATATCTACTACTATGAAATTAGTGCCTTCTGGAATTTTATATCTTGAATACCTGTTATCACCCTGTCCTGGAACCATTACATATTCCATATTCAGTTCTGCTTCCAAATGTTGGTTTTTAATATTTGTTGCACCAAATGCATATACATTATTAAGTATATTTGAAACTAGAAACTTAACTGTTCCATTATTTAATTCTCCGGAATATGTAAATATATATGGACTTGCATTAGACGGTGTCATTTTATATTTATCACTTGGAACACTTTTCTCTGCTGCAGCATCAAAGTCTCCCCACATCCAGAGTGCCTCTACAGGAGCTTTATAAGGATTAATACCTTCTACTGTATTATTCCAAGAATATTCCCTTAAAGGCATATCCTTTTCTTCAGAATAAATAGTAATTTCCTTAGTCTCAATATTAACAACTATACGATATTTTCCTTCAGAAGGAATTGTCCAATAATTATTTTCAACATTAGAGATATTTGTCTGAGAGAAATTTTGCTTTTGTCCATCATTTATATCATGATTACCTCCAACATTAGGTATGATAGCCTTATTACGTTCACCTCCCAATTCTATCGGCAAATAAAGTGTACCGGCTTTCAAATTATCATAATATGCATAGATTTTTTCATTCTCAAGAGTCTGTGTCACTTCAACATTCTCAATTCCTTCTATAGCCGTACCTGCCAAATAAATCTTATCAACTTGTAATACGTCCGACTCAATGTCGATATTGAATGAATAAACATGTCCGACTTCAAACGACTCATTTATTATAAAGCTGTTACTCTTAGTCTGATTATCATTATTATATGTCACCTCAAGAGTAAATGTTTCTCCGGCAGAGATAGCATCAGCAGGTATAGCTACAGCATACGCCTTTAAAGAACTATTTTTATCTACAGAAACACCTGCACCAAAACTTAAATTCAATTCTGAGTTTTTACTTTCAACTGTTTCAGAACCTCCTACGATATAAGAATAACTTCTTGCAAAACATTTGGTACTTGTAGAAGACAGTTTAACGGATTTCACTGTTACGACATCACCGGTAAGATTGGTTACACCAAATCTGAATAATGCAGTCTTGTGGCTGAAACTTATTCCGTTTGACAAGTCATCGGAATTACCTGTTGCTACCATAATCATACCTGCTTTCAGATGATCTGTATTATTATTTTCGGACTGACTATAAGCAGCGTCAGGTATATTATATGTTAATGTATTTTCTGCAACAGTAAAACCCTGTGGATAGAAAGCATAGTATGAATCCACAGTTGCAGGAGTAAAATCGGCACAAGAGAAATTTGCGCTTTTACCATTATCGGTAATGCTATTATTATCTATAGCAAAAGCATTAGCTGTAGCCATTGCCGTATTTTGGTACAAGTCAAACTTATCATCCGGTTGCCATGTGAAGCTCTTTCCATCCTCTGGTTTAACTGTAGCGCGTGTCTGCTGTATATCTCCTATATTGGCTTGGATGGTAAACCCTTCAACTCCAGAATTGTTTTCCGTATTGTTATCTGATACTTGAGGTTCATTATCGTTTGTACATGATGAAACGGACATTGCCAATGCAGCGACAGACAATAATCCAAAGAATTTGATATCTTTCATTTTGTAATAACTTTTTAAAGGTTAAATATACTACTGATATAATTAAGAGAATCAATTTCCCCATACATTAGTTCCGTCTCCATAAACATCATCCTCAATAAAATTAAGACCGGAAGCAGACTTCGTATCTGAAGTACAAATAAAACCTTCGTTCAGAGTTTCATAAATTTCTACTTTTGGAACTTCATAGCGTTCCTTTACTGTAATTTCTGTTTTCATAATCATTATTTTAATGTTAAACTATTGATACTTGTTTCGTTTTTATATTGGAGTTTCGCAAGTCAATTTGTATATCAACTTGCGAAACTGTATATTTAATTACTTCTTACTAAATATCACTGTAGGATTAGCATCATCTGTAATATCCACAACTATAAAATTAGTGCCTTCTGGAATTCTATATCTTGAATACCTATTTTCTCCCTGTCCTGGAACCATTACATATTCCACATCCAATTCTGCTTTCAAATGTTGGTCTCTAATATTTGTTGCACCAAATGCATATACATTATTCCTTACATTTGAAACGAGAAACTTAACTGTACCTGTATTCAACACTCCATAATATGTAAATATATATGGACTTGCCTTTGATGGCTCCATTTTGTATTTATCACTCGGCTTGTCCTTAAAGGCTTCTGAATCAAAGTCTCCCCACATCCAAAGGTACTCAACTGGTGCCTTAAAATTATTATCACCTATTTCTGAATTTATCCATGTATACTCTCTCAAAGGCATATCTTTCGCTTCAGAATAAATAGCAATAGTCTTCAATTCAATATCTACTACTATACGATATTTTCCTGCAGAAGGAATTTCCCAATATTCCTCATCAGTCTTTGCCATGTCTGCCTGTGAGAATATATTAGTTGTTCCATCATTTATATCATGACTTCCTTTAGCATTCGGAACTATTGCTTTACTGCGAGAGCCACCAAACTCTATAGGCAAATAAAGTGTACCTTCGTTTAGTTTACCATAGAAAGCATAGATATTCTCATTTTCCAAAGTCTGGGTTACTTCTATATCTGTGCCTGTTGCAGCAGTACCGGCCAAATAAATCTTATCCACTTCCAATATATCAGCTGCTTTCATAAAGGTTATAGTCTTAGTTTCAAAGTTGATTGTCACACGATAAGTATCAGCTTCTGTTACATTCCAGAAATGAGTTTCAGCTTTGTCAACCATAGTAGCCGCTAACTGAGTATTAGTAGTAACATCCGTATCAGTTCCTGATATAGGAGAAATAGCATTCACCTCATCAAAATAGTTTACAGGGAAATACACTGTACCGGCTGAAAGAGGGCCTTCGTAAATGAATATTTCTTCATTATCCGATTTTGGTGACAATTCAATTTCAGCAGAACCGACAGCAGTTCCTGCAATGAAAACCTTGTCTGCCTTAAACTGCTTAGGACCATACGTCTTTACAATTACATTGGCTGTTGACTGTTCCGGCATTATCAGGCGAGGTCCAGTAAATGTTGCATCCACAGTAAACTTCATTGTATAATAAGAACTTGTCAACGCTTCAAAATCATCAACCAACATATCCTGCAATTCCTTATTTGTGTATGACCTTCTAAAGTTTCCCTCATCCTCATACTTTGATATTGCCGGAGATTTACTTTCGGAAACACTGATACCATACTCGTAAGTAATAGTATAATCCCATCCGTAATCCATAGCGGGAGTCCACTCCAAAGTCAAAGCCACATCATCAGGATCCTGTTCGTTAAGATATATAGTATCAGCAGAAGTTGTCAACTCCATAGATGATTCATATCTTGACTTGTAATTATCTATTTCATAACCTCTACATGAAGTCAAATAGCTTAAAACAGCAAAAGTGTATAGACAATTCTTTAATATAGTCAGTTTCATAATATTTTTATTTTTTAAAATTAATAACCGGGATTATTTCCAAGCTCAGGACAAAGTTCCAAATCGTGTGTAGGTATAGGCCATAAATACTGGCGTTCCGGGAATACACGCTGTGCGCCGATACCTATCAGCCCCTTATCAGCCATCTTTGAAAAATCAGCCAATCCATCATCATCTATGCTTGGAGTTTCAGGCCATGGCCACAACCCTTTATTTACAACTTTTTCTATACATTCATCCGGTTGCAAATTGATGTAATTCGGACGGTCCAAAGCCTTATCCGCAAGTCTCCAACGAATCAAGTCCATATAGCGCAATCCTTCGTTTGCCAGTTCTACACGACGTTCGAGTCTCACTACTTTCCTCAATTTTTCCTGACCTTCATCTTTCACAGACGGATAAGAACCTGTATTTGTATAGTCAGTGCTATATGCTCTTGCCCTTACCCTGTTGATAGCTTCAAGTACAGTGTCGTCAATCTCGTTAAGTTCAATTTTTGCTTCGGCATACATAAGCAGAACATCCGCATAACGCATAATGATATAATCATTTTCAGCTTCTTTTCCATTTTCAGTCCATGAAATATCTATGCCCTTCTTCCATATCAAACCATTATAAGAAGCATACTGATTAACCTTACGGTTATCCTGATTAGCCTGTTCTACCCCTGTTGTCGTATTCATAACTTTCATAACAGTAGGATTAGGATCATAAATAAATCCGCAATGTTCTGTTCCAAATTCAACGATAGTGGCTGTACAACGGGGGTCTCTATTCTCAAAAGGTTTCTGAGGATTAAACAAAGTAGATTCATCAACAGGCAATCCGTCTCTACACAAATAAGCGGCCAATAAATCCCATGAAGGACAGGCAGATCCATATCCACCTGCATTTCTTGGCAAAGAATTATTAACTATCCACGAATCAACAATAACATCGTTTGCTATTGAACGGGGCAATACGAAAATCTTTTCCGGATTGGTTTTTGTACTCTGCAGGAAAAGTTTACCGTAATCAGGCTCCAACGAATAGATATTCAGGTCCATACAAGCCTTTGCAGATTCCGCAGCAACTTTCCAGTCTCCCATATATAAGGCGAAACGTGCTTTCATCGCATATGCCGCACCTTTTGTAAAATGCTCAGCTTCCTTACCATAAGACGTTGGCAAATATTCAATAGCTTTGTCAAAATCATCATATACCAACGGAATCAACTCAGCTTTAGGTTTACGACCTAATTTTAGGGATTCTTCAATGGTAATATATTTATCCAGATAAGGTACATCCCCGTAATAAGATATCAGTTCAGCATACTTACATGCACGCGCAAAATATGCCTCTCCCTCAAATTGATGTATTTTATCTTCAGCCAAGTTATCCTTAGCACGGTCAATACTCTCAAGTAACGTATTGGCTCTGGCTATCAGTTTATAATCCTGCTGCCATAAAGTATATACTTCATACTGCTGTCCCTGCATAGTTCCATCCAATATAGCACATCGGTTGGTATTACGGTAAGTAAAGTTATCCGTCCATTGCTCCGAACTCTGCAAAGGAGTAGCCCAATAACCGAGAATATAGAATTCGTTTACAGCCATTTGTAGTTCTGTCTCGGTAGTGTACCAAGATTCACTGTTCCCTTGTGCTTTTGGAACCATATCCATATCAGTACAAGATGCAAAAGTCAGGCTTAAACCTGCCATTATTGTTATAATATTATGTTTCATCATTATAGATTATTTAGAAATTAACAGAAAGACCAAAAATTACAGATGTTGTGATTGGGTATGAAGATACTCCCATTTCAGGGTCCCAACCTGTAGGATAATTGCTTATGCAGAATAAATCGGAAGCACTCATATATATACGTGTTTTCTTTATTCCAATCTTATCAGTCCATTTTGTAGGCAATGTATATCCTAAAGTAATATTCTTCAATCGGAAATAACTACCATTGAATAACCAGAAGTCAGACATTGCATAGTTATTATCAAGACTAACCTTACTCAAACGAGGATATTTTGCCTGCAGATTCTGTTCTTCTGTATTAAACAAACTCCAATACTTACCATCAATAATAGCAGGAATATTACCATAATTATCTCTCAATGGCTGTACCATTTCTTTTGCCAAATAAGAAAGCTGTTTACCTATTCCCTGGAATGCTACAGACAAGTCCAGTCCCTTATATGCTGCATTTAATGTTCCTCCAAACTGGAATCTTGGCAAAGAGTTTCCCAAAGGTACACGGTCATAATCTGCTGATATTTTTCCATCAGGAACACCGTCAGGTCCGGAAATATCCTTATACTTCAAGTCACCAACCGATACCTGGTCATTCAGCTTGGCAGAATTGTCAACATCTTCCTGTGTCTGATATATACCCTCGCAAACATATCCGTACCATTCGTTAAACAAAACACCTGCACGTTTAACCTTGTTTCCGCTGATAATATCACTGTTATTCAGATAATCTATTTTAGATTTGAAATCTGAAAGATTAAAAGTTGCTCCGTATGAGAATTCTCCTACCTGATCATTCCAAGCAAGTTCCAAATCCCAACCTTTTGTTGACATTTTTCCCGCATTTGTCTTAGGATTGGCATAACCCATAAAATATGGAATTTCAATAGACAACAACATATCGTCTGTTGTTTTCCAATAATAATCAGCTGTCACATGCAAGCGGTTATTAAAGAATCCCAAATCAATACCTATATCTGTAGAAGTGGTTGTTTCCCATGTAATATCTTCTACAGCCAAATCACGCTGGGCAGCTGTTTTATTGGAAGTAACAGTACCATCAGTATAGAAATATGCATCACCGAAAGTCATCAAGGCCATGTATGGGAAATATGAATCACCAATACGTTCATTACCCAACATACCCCATGAAGCACGTATCTTCATGAAAGAGAACCAATCAAGATTAAGTTTCTTCATAAAGTTTTCCTCTGTCACTACCCATCCTGCAGAGAATGAAGGGAAAGTTCCCCATCTGTACTTGCTTGCAAAACGTGAAGAACCATCATGACGGACATTTGCCTGAAGCAGATAACGGTCTGCATAATCATATAAAACACGGCCAAAGAATGAATTTGATGTATATTCACTTCCGGTTCCACTATTAGTCATAAAATCTTCAGGACCTATATTCAGATAAGGATATTGTGTAAGTTCATACTGGTCTCTGGCTGCACTTAGGTTTTCGCTTCTCATCACATAATTTTCATAGCCGGCCATTACAGTCAGATCATGCTTGCCAAAAGATTTCATATAGTTTGCAATAACCTGAGAAGTAACATGATAATTATCATTACGGGTTTCAGAAAGCTTATTGGTACTGAAGCTGGAACCTCCACCTTCTATTGTTCCTCCGATTACATCCGGATCATCCTTTAATGTATAATATGCATAGTTACGGAACTCCTTAGCTTTAGTATAATTAATGAAAGGAGCAACTATAGCCTGTAAGCTCAATTCTTTTATAGGTTTGAATTCCAAAGCAGCCTTACCACCTATCTGTGTACTCCATGCTGTATAAGTACCACCATTCATCAGTGCAGCATAGGGATTGGCTCCGGATTTTCCTTCAGCTATACGGCCGTCGTCCCACATTGCAGCATAAATTGCAGGCATCTTACGCATGTCACTAAAAGGATCATAAACAGGTCGTCTGTTTTTTGCTCTTCGAACATTAATATCCAATTTGGCGCTCAATTTGTCACTAATGTTGAAGTCATTGTTAACTCGCATCATATAACGTTGGAACTTACGTCCTGTATATAATGCACCAACTTCATCATAAGACAATGAGGCTTTTGTACGTACAGCCTTATTTCCACCTGATATAGAAACAGTATGTGTCTGTCGTTGTGCTGAACCTTTCAATATAAGTCCCTGCCAGTCTGTAACAGGATAATCATTGGGATTAGTCTTGTTGTACTCCATCCAGTTTTTTACCTGATCAGCCGTATATAACTGATAAAAGCCGGCATTGGGGTTATCATTATACAACAATTCGTTATTCATCTCCAAATAACGTGTCACCCCTACCATTTCCGGTTGTTTAGTAGGAATTTCCCATCCGAACTCACCTGTGTAATTAAGACTCAGATCAGCCTCTTTACCTCGTTTTGTAGTAATAAGTATTACTCCTGAAGCTGCTTTCGAACCATAGATAGAAGCAGCAGCTGCATCTTTCAATACAGAAATACTTTCTACATCGTTAGAGTTAACGTAATCAATATCATCACACTGTATCCCATCAACGATAATCAGAGGGTTTGAGTTATCCATTGTTGTTATACCACGAATACGCATACTGCTTGCAGAAGCTCCCGGAGCATTATTGTCACGGCTTACCATCAAACCGGAAACAGAACCCTGCAAAGCTGTTGACAATGTAGTTGTTTTCTTTGCAGCCAGGTCGTCTCCTTTAATAGCTGCAATAGCTCCTGTAAGGTCCTTTTTCTTAACAGCGCCGTAACCTATTACTACCACTTCATCAAGTGTCTGAGAATCTTCTTTTAAAGTTATATTTATATTATTCTTTCCGTTTACTTTTACCTCTTGTGTCAAAAAGCCAATATACGAAACAACTAAAGTTCCATTCTGCGGAACCTCCAAAATGAAGTTTCCATCCATATCAGTAACAGTACCTATACTTGTTCCTTTTACTACAACAGATGCACCAATCAAAGCCTCACCGTCAGCATCTTTTACCAAACCTTTAATCTGTAAATTAGATCCCTGCTGCTTAACTGAAGTTGTTGAGTTTTTCCTACTCACCATAACCTGGCGACCATTCTTCGCATACGAAAGAGACGTTTCTGCAAACAAATCATCCAACACTTTATCAATTTTCTTATTTTCCAAAGAAATATTAACCTGTTTACCTAAATAACTCTGTACGTCTTCATCATACACAAAAATATAATCACTGTTTTCCTCTATGTAGTTCAATACATCTCTGATAGTTGAACTTGAGGCCTGAACAGTAAACATATTACCATCAGAATCCCATTTTACTGTTGTAGTACCCGAAACTGAATTCGATACTAAAAAACAAGTACCAATCATGCAGAAACGGCATATATTGGCCTTCAAATCAGATAATACTTTTTTCTTTAACATAATTCTCATTGGGTTAACAAATTTATAATACAAAAAGTATTTATTATTAACTAATTATTTGATATTCAATATATTAAAATTAAAACATATCTAAAAACAATCTTCTTTTCAGGGCATAGAAACCCTTAAACACTAATTAAATAGTGCTTACCTGAATTCTAAAAAACTTTGGTTTACAAAATCGTAACCTTACCCAGTTTTATCCATCCTGCTTCGGTCTTATTATCTTTCAAAGCAATCTGTATGCCTATTGAATTGTCTTTAGTAGTATCAACCAATCCAATAGCCCAAACATATTCCCCTGAAGGTATCCCTTCCACAGAAATATTCTGTTCATAAGTTACCGGAGAGCCTTTTATCCATTTAGACAAATCTGTTTCGTTATTAACAAAAACATACTTAACTTCATCATCATTGTCAAGAATGGCTACAGCTACCTTATACCTTTGATTCCATTGCGGAATGTTTGTCGGACAATACCCCCATCCGATATTGTTCCATCTATATTTAAATTTTACCTTACTATTACTAATAACCTCTTGAGGGAATGAAACAAAATCCGGATATAATCTATAACCGCCTTCTTTTACGAAACGTTTCACTAAATCAAAACATTCATGAAACCATGAAGCAGTTTCATCTCCAATACGAAAATCCATCATATTGACGTGAGCCTCTGCCGATGCTAAATACTCACCTTTTCTAACGTCTTCAGAATGTCCCTCACGATAATTGCCGCTTGGATCTCTCCAATAACGGTGGGTTCCGCCTGTTATCCATCCGCCTTCCATTATTACAGGACGCTTGAAATTCCATTTAGAGACAAAATCCTTTTCCCAATCCTGATAATAGCCGTTCATTCCGAAAGCATCATGACGTAAACTATATCCTTTTTCGATCGCACTATTTAACAATTCTTCCGTATCAGGAGCGACTTCTCCCCAGCCTGTCACATTATTGGCTCCTACCAACCTGTGATAGTTTATTATCAATGGAATCTTTGTAAAACAACGTGCGTAAAGCCCTGTAACCCATTCAAATACTTTTGCTTTGTTACTATAATCCTTATAGACCATACTATGCGCCTCACCCCATTTTCCTAATCCATAGCCATCAATAAAATCAACTATATCGGGGTTGTTAAACTTCACAGCCAATGCCTCTATAAAATTCTGATACTTAGACTGAAAGACAGGATCATCAGGATATGGCGATTTCACATTGTTGGAATCAGTATAATAAGATGCTCCGGCATCAAACACATATAAAGGAGTATTCTGCCCCTGATCTCTACCATCAACAACAATACGAAAAGCCAAACGCATATTTCTATCTAATACACTATTTAATAACTTTGTAATACGGGCTGTTGAATCATTCCAGACATAATCGCCTTCTTTCGGTTCCAATGAACTCCAACTGGTACGTATATAACAAGTACTTGCATAATCTGACACTTTTACTGTTTGTGTTTCCGATACACGCATCGTGTCATACCCCTGAGTATCCCAGAAATTTTCATCCCAATTACGTCCCAAATACATTACCCAACCATTCAACGGGTTACGAAGAACGGTAGTTGTATCTGGAGAAAAATTCAACGTAGTCATTGGAGTTTTCTGGCTGCAAGCTACCATCGCCGCACATACAACAATGATGGAGAAAATCCGTAGAAAACTTTTAAAGATTACATCCCTAAAATAAAAATAGTTAAAACATTCCAATTTTAGAGAAAAAAGAGTTTTATTTGTCATAAATTTCTTTTTAAGGTTTTTAATCAAAGTTACTTTAGAAGAAAATTGTCCAAACCAACGAGGGAATACTGCAATATTCTCTCGTTTTTTTAATTTTTCAAAACATATAAATTTTAAGTATTATCCATAGGCTATCTTTTGAGGTTAAACATCATTTTATCAATTCAATACCTTGTTCCGATGTATTAATCTGAACCGGTATTATTTGCTGAATATTATATAATATGTCATTCAAATTATCTTTTAATTCCAATTTACCATATATTCTTTTACTTGCTACTGATTCATTGCAAGTAATATCTACTCCATAAAGAATGCCCAAACGATTCATTAATTCAGATAAAGACATACCTTTTAAATTAAGCAAACCCTTTGTCCAACTTATATAATCCTCTGCATCTACATGACAACGACCTGCTATGTGTCCATCTTTCACATTCAGCAACTCATCAGGAGCCAATAACGCTTTCTGTTCATTATTAATATCTGCTACTTCCACAGCTCCTTCCAACAACACAATTTCAGTCTTTCCCAATTCCTTATACGTAGAAATATTGAATTTCGTTCCCAATACCCGCAAATTAAAATCCGATGATTCAACCACAAATGGATGTGATTTATCATGAGACACTTCCATATAAACTTCTCCCTCTGCAAAAATCTTTCTTTCTTTTCCATCAAACGTTTGAGGAAATATAACACGGGACCTTGAGTTAAGCATCAACCTGGTACCATCAGACAATTGCAAATCTGCTTTCTTACCGACAGGCACTATAATTTGAGTCAAACTGTTTCTTTCGTTCTTATTTTCTGTTTCTACAACATTTCCATTTACTATTATTTTTCCTTTTTCATTATATTGGATAAAAGATTTGTTTGGGAACAGTAATTCATCTTCCGATGTAATCAGTACAACTTCATTACTTTCATATATTGCTGAAGAAACATTTTCTGCGATTTGATAAAAATCCATGTTTTCAACCTTATCTGTTGTATTTACAAAATAATATATTACAACTCCGATAAGAACTGAAGCAGCTAAAGACAAAGAAGACACCCACCACATCTGGACACGACGTCTTCTACGCTCGCTATGAATCTTCGCCAACGTCTTTCCTATTATAGCACTGCTATCAAAATCAGGATAGTTTTGGCTACTGAACAAAGAGTCTAACTTCTCTTCTAATTTCTTGGTTGTCTTATTGTTCTCTTCCATTTTTTTGTCTTTCTATAATCAATGACGCAATAAACTTTAAAAGTCCCTAGTAAAAATCACATTTTTTTTGAAAAAAAATTATATTCAACACATAATACGCATTATATCAAGCACTTATCTATCATTAAAAACATAATATAAAATACAGGCTGTAAAACAATAGCCCTTTATCTTTATAATAAGGTATATTTGATTGTATAAAAGACTTTCCTATATGAAAAATACATTATATGTATAAATGTAATCATTTTTTTTAAACAAAACTCTGATATTACAAAATTTGATACTATTTTTGCCCTCGGACAATTTTTTTATTAATAACTTAAAACCTTAAAACATGAACATCAAACAAAAAGCAAGTTGCTTGCTATTGTTATGCTGTGCTCTAAACTCAACTACAGCACAGGTAAGAATCACAGAGCAAGCAGAACAAAGGGCTAAAGCCTTAGTCGAAAAAATGACTCTTGAGGAAAAGATTGATTACATTTCAGGAGTCAGATCATTCTACATCAGAGCTATTCCAAGGTTAGGCATTCCTGAAATCAGAATGGCTGACGGTCCTCAAGGAATACGTAACAACACTCAAAGTACAATGTATCCTTCAGGTATCTTGTCTGCCTCCACATGGAACAGGGAACTGGTAAGAGAATTAGGAAACGGACTTGGTAGAGACGCCAAGGCAAGAGGTGTAAGCATCTTGTTAGGCCCGGGCGTAAACATATACCGTTCACCTTTATGCGGACGAAATTTTGAATATTTTGGTGAAGACCCATATCTAAGTAGTGAAACTGCCAAGCAATACATACTTGGAGTACAGGACAAAGGAGTTATTGCTACCGTAAAACATTTTGTAGCAAATAATCAAGAATGGAGCAGACATCACGCCAGTTCAGATGTGGATGAACGTACATTACAGGAGATTTATTTCCCAGCATTCCGTAAAGCTGTACAAGAAGCGGGTGTAGGAGCTGTAATGGACAGTTATAACCCTGTAAACGGAGTACATGCCACTGAGAATGCATGGATGAACATAGAAATTCTGAGAAAACAATGGGGCTTTAAAGGAATTCTCATGTCCGACTGGACTTCGGTATATTCTACAGTAGGTGCAGCCAATGGTGGACTTGACTTGGAAATGCCTATAGGCAAATTTATGGTAAAAGAAAAACTCATTCCTGTCATTGAGAATGGTATAGTCAAAGAAAAGACCATAGACGAAAAAGTACAGCATATCCTGCAAACACTGATAACATTCGGCTTATTTGACAATCCACAAGAGGACAAATCTATCGAAAAAGATAACGCCGAATCAAAGGCTACTGCGTTAGAATTGGCACGAGAAGGTATTGTTATGCTAAAAAATGATGACAATACACTACCGCTTAAGAAAGGTCACACTTTAATTATCGGTCCTAATGCAGACATGATTCCTACAGGTGGAGGCAGTGGATTTGTAACTCCTTATTCCACTGTATCAGTTTACGAAGGTATGGCACAAATAAAAGGTAATAAAAAAATAACACTTTTATCGGACAGCATACTGTATAAAGATATTTCAAAAAATATTTTTACAGACAACAGCATGAAGACTCAAGGATTTACCGGATATTATTTTAAAGACAAGAAACTGTCAGGTAAACCTTGCCATAAAGATACCACCACAAAAATAAACTATGCATGGAAATATGGTTCACCATATCCTGACATTCAGGATGACCACTTCTCCGCACAATGGAAGGGTGTCTATAAAGCAGACCAAAGCGGAACAATACGTTTCCAGATTTCAGGTGATGACGGTTATAGAATCATAGTTAATGGAAAGACTATCACAGGAGATTGGGGAAATCATGCCTTAAGTTCAAGAAACGCCTTCATGCAAGTTAAAAAAGACAGCCTTTATCAGTTACAGATAGATTATTTCGAGAATGTGGGTGAAGCTACCATCAAATTTGAAGCAGGGATGTTAGACAAAGATTTGCTGAATTCGGAATTGAAAAAGGCAGACAATGTCGTTATGTGCTTAGGATTTGACAGCAATATAGAATCGGAAGGATTCGACAGACCATTTGCATTGCCATACGGTCAGGAATTCCTAATTGATGAAGTGACAAAAGCGCATAATAATGTAATAACAGTAATAAATTCTGGAGGAGGAATAGACTTCCGCAATTGGGGAAATAAAGTTAAAGCTATTCTCATGGCATGGTATCCGGGACAGGAAGGAGGAAAAGCGATTGCAGAAATACTTACCGGAAAAATATCTCCAAGCGGCAAACTACCTATATCAATAGAAGAAAAATGGGAAGACAATCCAACATTCAACAACTATTATGACACACGCAATGTTCCTCACAAGAGAGTACAATACGCCGAAGGCATATTTGTAGGCTACAGAGGTTATGACCGCACAGGCAAGCAACCACTTTATCCATTTGGTTACGGACTGTCATACAGCAAATTCACTTACAGCAATCTACAACTTAAAAAGAATGATACATTTAATGTTGAAGTTAGTTTTGATATAAAGAATGCCGGAAAAATGGATGCATCCGAAGTTATCCAAGTTTACGTTAGAGACTGTGAATCATCTGTTCCACGTCCTCTAAAAGAATTGAAAGGATTTGAGAAGGTATTCCTAAAGAAAGGTCAGACAAAACACATTACAATACAGCTTGACAAGGATGCTTTCGCTTTCTACGACATTGACAGCAAACAGTTCATTGTAGAAAATGGAGATTTTGAGATTCTGGTAGGTTCTTCTTCCGCAGATTTACCACTCAAAGAAAAAATAGAAATAACAAATTAAAGATGTATAATATAAGCACATTCGTTTATATATAATGAAAATGGTCCATAAGACAGATTACAATGAAATCTACTTATGGACCATTATAAATAATAGCAACAATACCATTTCATTTTTCAATACTTCAAGAAGTTTTTTCATGGCAAATGTAAGATGATTACTTACAGTTTTTGTCGAAATATTGAGCATTTCTGCAACTTTGGCATACGGCATTTTTTCAATCTTTACCAGATAAAGTACATGCCTGCATTTTGAAGGGAGAGAAGATATAGCCTTATTCAAACTCACAAGTTTTTCTTTTTCTATAAGTTTATCTTCCTGTGACAGACATATTTCGAATGTAAAGTCTTCCAATTCATCCAAAGGGATAAGACTTTTTTGCCTATTTTCTTTACGCAAATAAGATATTGACTTGTTATATACTATCCTATGAAGCCAACCTTCAATATTTTCTATTTTATCCAATTCTTTTCTAGATGACCATACCTCAAAAAAAGTATCACTTACAATTTCTTCCGCTAATTCTTTTTGATGAACTATATTAAAAGCATAATGAAATAAAACAGAAGAATAATGATCCATAAAAGCTATAAAAGCGCGCTCATCACCAACCATTAAACTTTTTATATCTCTCCACTCTGATTTCATATATTATGCCTCATTGAATAGCCTTTATTAATTTATGAATTATATACCAATAAAACAAAATCTTGATTTACAAATCCTATCAATATAACCCTATATAAAACTTTTACATTTTCCAGCATTTTTACAAGTATATATGCTCTATTAAAATGACGGCAATAATAGTCCTTTTTTAATTTATATAAAAGCCATGCTTCAGAAATTTTCAATCAAGAAACTTTGTCAGTCAATAATCAAACAGCAAGATTGCCCATACTGTTCAATTTTATTCAAAAATAGAAAAAAAAGATTTTACCCCCCCCTCGTTAATATTCATTAACATATTAAACATTTTTTTACTATCATGTAATGTATGCAACAAAAGTGGACAAACAATAACATGGAATCATAAATACGGACTACACCGTATCTTCTTCATCACATTGCGTCTCGCCGTCTTAAGTCCCGAAGATAAAGGTTCAACAGATATTATTTCAAGACAATTGCTTAATTCCAACAGAAGTTCCGGAAAGAATCTGCACTGCTCGTATGCCAGCTTCATACACAAAGCACGGTTAGCATAAGACTCATGCGATGACTGTATAGTCTCAAAACAGAAATCAATAAAATCCGAGCGCAAGGTGTCACATTCAAACGGCTGTCTCAGCAAAAGAGTAAGAAGCAAGCGTTTCTTTCCCTCATGTTTCTCTGCGATAGCCTTATCAATCAGTTCATCATGCTTTGCATACAGCCATTTATTATTCCATAAGTCAAAATGCGTGAACACCCACAAAGCATTATATGAGACCCTGACATCTTCATCGGATATCAAGGCATATAGCTCTTCTTTCAGATTATCATTTTCGTCACCTTGAGTGAGAAAACACATCTCGTGTATGTCGTCCTGACTCAAACGCTGAAGTAGTCTCTTACGGAAATCCATTTCTTATCCCTCTATTTCGCTGAGTTCCATCCAGCGCATGGTCTTCTCGTCTATCTCATCTGTAAGTATAGGCAGACGTTTCGATTTCTCTGTTAGCTCGTCCACACTCAGTGTTCCACTGCAAAGAGCATCTTCTATAGCCTTCTTCTCCGCTTCCAGCACGGCTATTTCCTTTTCGAGTTGTTCAAATTCCTTCCTTTCCTTGAATGTCATGCGGCGTTTGTCATTCAGGCGCACTTTCTGAGTCTTCTCCTCCTTATGTTTGGCTTCTTCTTTCTCGCGGTCCTGTCTTGCAAGTTTCCAGTCACGATAATCAGAATAATTTCCGGGGAAATCGCGAATATCGCCATTACCGTTGAACACCAGAATATGATCTACCACCTTATCCATAAAGTAACGGTCGTGGCTCACCACTATAACACATCCCTTGAAGTTCTGAAGATATTCCTCCAGCACCTGTAATGTTACGATGTCAAGGTCATTGGTAGGCTCGTCAAGAACAAGGAAGTTTGGATTACGCATCAGTACTGTACAAAGATAGAGACGTCGTCTTTCCCCTCCGCTCAATTTATACACATAGCTGTGCTGAGTCTCCGGAGTAAAGAGGAAATGCTGCAGGAACTGCGATGCCGTAAGTCTCTTGCCGTTACCCAATTCTATCACCTCGGCAATATCAGTTATCACGTCTATCACCTTCATCTGTTCGTCAAACTGCAACCCCTCCTGCGAGTAATACCCAAAACGTACTGTCTCGCCTATGTCAAGACGTCCGCTGTCAGGCTTTTGCAGTCCCATAAGGATTTTTATGAATGTTGACTTTCCTGTACCGTTATTTCCTACGATACCCATCTTTTCATATCGCGCAAAAATGTATGAGAAATCGTCAAGAATCTTAAGGTCACCGAAACTCTTATAAAGATGATCAGCCTCGAATATCTTCGACCCGATGTACGAAGCCTTTACATCTAACTTAACGTTAGAATCGTTCATACGCCTTTTTGCCACCTTCTCCAACTCATAGAAAGCCTCTTCCCTGTATCTCGCCTTGTGCCCACGAGCCTGCGGCATACGGCGCATCCATTCCAGCTCAGTACGGTAGAGGTTGTTTGCCCTTGCTATTTCCGCATTGGCGGCATCAATCCTCTCCTGGCGTTTCTGGAGATAGTAACTGTAATTTCCTGTATATGAATAAACCTGCTTGTTGTCAAGTTCGATAATCTCGGAGCATACACGGTCAAGGAAGTATCTGTCATGAGTCACCATAAGCAGGCTCAGAGTACCGCGTTTAAGATATTCCTCCAGCCATTCTGTCATATCAAGGTCAAGATGGTTGGTAGGCTCATCAAGTATAATCAGGTCCGGTTCGGTGATAAGCACATTGGCTAGAGCCACACGCTTTAGCTGACCGCCTGACAATTGTTTGATTTTCTGGTTGAAATCCCTGATTTTCAACTGCGAAAGAATCTGCTTTGCCTTTCTTTCATAGTCCCATGCCTTTTCGTGTTCCATGCGTGCCAACAAGTCCTCCAATCCGGGATTTCCTTCCGTCTCCATACATTTCTCATATTCCTTTATGAGTTGTACCACAGGAGTGCCATGATAGAAACATGCCTCAAGCACAGTTATATCGTCAGGATACTGCGGACTCTGTTCAAGATAGCCAACACGAAGGTCGCGACGGAAAGTAATCTTTCCCTCGTCATAGCCTTCCTTTCCCGCAAGAATATTAAGCAAAGTAGTTTTTCCGGAGCCGTTCTTCGCTATCAGACCGATACGCTGTCCCTCGGCCACTCCGAAAGATATTGAATTGAATAGAACCAAATCACCGAACGATTTGGTAAGATTTTCTACCTGTAAATATGGAGTCATTTGAGTTTTGTTTATAGTTGACAAAGAAACAAGTTGACAAGTTGACAAGGCTTCCAATCTGATACAAACCTTGTCAACTTGTAACTGATACCTCGTAATCTTTTAATTATTAATCGCCTTTTCAACCTCAGCCTTGATTTTTTCAAATTCGGTCTTCAGGCTACATGACTTACCGTTCTTCACCCTACTCCATACTAATTGCTGCGGATAGACCATAACATCAGTATCGGCAAACTTCAGTGCCGGCAATTCTTTCTGACCGTCAATCACAGTCACCCATTCCATGCCGTCCATTTCATTGACCAATATAGCACCGAAAGCCATTCCGAACGATTCCCATGCCTGACGCTGACCGTTATTGAACTTGCCGCTGTCCATTACTTTCTGAATATTGGCAATATCAGCTTCTGATGAAGTAAAATCTTTTGTAAGTTGTTTCTTGATTGTCATCACAGCCCAATCAAAACTCTCGTTGATGGCATTGATTTCAAGTACGCGCACAGGAATTACTTCTTTCCAAGGTTTCTCTCCCTCGCATCTCACATTTAAAGAAGCTATAATATTCTCTGCCGGTTTCATGCTTTCTCCTTTAGCTACAGTGAAAGAACATTCCACGGAAATATCTCCCCTTCCTGTAATCCACAGATGCGAAGTGTACCAGTTTCCGTTTTCCTGAAAGTTCTCGGTAGAATAGACACATGACCAATCTCCCACCTTCACCAGTCGTGAAGTACGGTTGTTCTTCAATTCATAGTCCATGCACTCTTCGGCATACTTCTTGTTCTCTCCTTTAAAAGCAGAAATTCTGAAATTACCGTTCCACTTTTCAGGATTATAAAACAGAAAGCTGTCTTCTGTATCTTCAAACTCATGCCATCCTGCCGGATATTCCAGCGAGAACCATGAACCGGGAGAAATATATTTCATATATAAGATAGTTTAGATGTTAATACTTAAATCTGTATGCAAATATAATGCTTTATAGAATAAGATAAAAAACTTTTATCCCGTCAAAATAACTTTTCATACTCTTATAAAAATATTTTCACCGTCAACAAATCTATAAATATAACTTGTATTTACATAAACCACAGTGTGATTTATATAAACAACACTGTGGTTTATAGAAACACAAGTGTGGTTTATAGAATATTTCAGCAAAAAAACAAATTTTACAACATATAAAAAGACAAAAGCCATACTGTAATTAAACAATATGGCTTTATAATGTGGATACGTAAATTTTAATCAGAGATATTTTATTTATTCATAGGTTTTGCTGTTGCAGCGGATGAAGGAGCTGTAGCCTTTGAAGCAGCTTCAGTTTCCAATCCCAACTTGTCTATCACATCTTTTGATATTATACCTACAGGAGCCTTAAGGGTAGTGATGACCCATGATTTGGATAATTCATCCCAACGCTGACTTGATATCATTTGCCAACTTGAAGCAAGGAATCCTTTCTTCTTTTGCAAATCTTTGCGGCGTTTACTATCTTCTTTCCAGTTTTCACGATATTTGTCTGTAACATCACATGTCTCTGTCAGTTGTATAGAGAGTTTATATTCGCCTGTTCCCCAACTGTTATGATAATTATCATTCTCGTCCCTATACCCCATAAATGAACGAGGCACTATAAAACTCTCACCTACCACCTTGTAAGCAGGTACCTCATCAGCTTTACGCACATATCTGAAAAATCCTCTGCTGTCCAACTGCTTTTCATCCACAGGAATATTTATATTAAATTCGCCAAGTTCCTGATTTTTCTGCAACTGTACAATTTCATTCATCCATGAAGATATTATCTTGATTTTCATAGAAAGCGTGAAATTCTTTCGCTCTTCAAATGAAAAAGGAATACCAAGAGTTGTATTCGGAAGATTAGAATGTTCCGGACTTATAATCAACGTATCCAAGACCAATTCAAACTTGGAATGGTTTATAATACGGTCTATTTTTGTACGGTCAATATGACACGAAATATAGAACACAGTATCATTCCCTTTTTTACGCATACATCCTATACCGTCAAATCGCATTCCTTTAGGATCCATAGCACCGTCGAAAGAAGTGTCACTGTAAAAATCATTTATTTCAGACACGGTACTTATCTGGGTTTGGAAAACATTCTCCGCCTTTACAGTTTCCTCCCATTCTTTTTTCAACCTTTCGTTTCTCGTTATCAATGATCCTATGGCATTTACACCCAAATCGAAAAAAGATACCACATATCCAGAGGCTATACCTTTGGTTGCATCAAGTGCGGCATTAAACAAATCGCCCATATATCCTCTGGTGTCACGTTCTTCACTTTGACGGGCTATTTCATCCGACAAATCATCACTTGTATAAATAAAAGTTTGATAAGTTATTTCTCTTGCGCCATTCCACATACGGAAACAAGAAGAAAGACAAAAATAGAAATTAAACTTTTCATAAATAAATATTAAAATAATGAATATAACAAATAGATATGATTTCATTAAAAAACATTGCAAGGTAATAATATATTTTCATTTTTCCTGCATTTGTCCATTAAAACTTATAATCTTATTTAACTCATATTTAGTAATTAACAAAAAACAATCACTCGCTAACTCCACATATGAAAAGGTATCCACAGAAAATACAGGTACGGAAATATCTAAGGAAGCAGAAGATATTGAAGGATTCAACAAATACATAGAAAGCTACAAAATACGTATTACTGTAGAAAAAGTAGCGGTAAAATACAAAAAGTAATTAGTAACATTGACAATAAGTAAAGACAAAACTGTCTGATTATCTGTTTTTTCTATTAAACGGACAATAAAAAAAGCTGTTATTCAGGTTGTGTTTTACATATAAATGTTATATTTTTGCTCCAAAATTCAGAATGCATAATTATCTGACAAAAAATATTCAGTAAAATAACTAATTTAATATGAACAGCAAACAAGTAATGAACCATGCTGCCGACAACATACGTATATTGGCAGCTTCAATGGTAGAAAAAGCTAAGTCAGGACACCCAGGCGGTGCTATGGGAGGTGCAGACTTTATCAATGTTCTATATTCAGAATATCTGCAGTACGACCCAAAGAATCCAAAATGGGAAGGAAGAGACCGTTTCTTCCTCGATCCTGGACACATGTCACCAATGCTGTATTCACAATTGGCTTTGACCGGTAAATTTACTATCGACGAATTAAAACAATTCCGTCAGTGGGGTTCACCAACTCCGGGACATCCTGAAGTTGATGTGGAACGCGGTATTGAAAATACTTCCGGACCACTTGGACAGGGACATACTTTTGCTGTCGGTGCTGCAATTGCAGCCAAATTCCTTGCTGCCCGTACTGGCAACCCTACTTTCGCTAAAGAAACTATCTACGCATATATCTCAGACGGTGGTATTCAGGAAGAAATTTCTCAGGGTAGCGGACGTATAGCAGGTCACTTGGGACTTGATAACCTTATCATGTTCTACGACTCAAACGACATCCAGCTTTCTACTGAGACTAAAGATGTAATGACTGAAGACACTGCCATGAAATACCGCGCATGGGGCTGGTACGTTATAGAAATCAACGGTAACGATTGCGATGAAATCCGTAAAGCTATCGAAGCCGCTAAAGCAGAGACTAAACGTCCTACACTTATTATAGGTAAATGTATTATGGGTAAGGGTGCACGTAAAGACGACAATTCTTCTTACGAATGCAATTGCAAGACTCACGGTGCTCCTCTTGGCGGTGACGCTTATAAAAATACAATGATCAATTTGGGCGCAGACCCTGAAAACCCATTCGTCATCTTCGACGACGTAAAAGAACTTTACGCAAAACGTGCACAAGAACTTGAAACAATCGTTGCTGCAAGGTACGAAGAAGAAAAGGCTTGGGCTGCCGCAAATCCTGAAAAAGCTGCACAAATGAAAGAATGGTTCAGCGGTGCTGCTCCTAAAATCGACTGGTCAAATATACAGCAGAAAGCCAACGACGCTACTCGTAATGCATCTGCAACTGTTCTTGGTGTTCTTGCAGAACAGGTTCCCAATATGATTTGTGCTTCAGCTGACCTTTCTAACTCTGATAAAACTGACGGTTTCCTGAAGAAAACACACGCATTCCAGTCTGGAGATTTCAGCGGTGCATTCTTCCAGGCAGGTGTTGCCGAACTTACTATGGCTTGTTGCTGTCTTGGTATGGCTCTTCATGGTGGGGTATTCGCTGCTTGCGGTACATTCTTTGTATTCTCTGACTATATGAAACCGGCAGTGCGTATGGCTGCATTGATGCAGTTGCCTGTCAAGTTCATCTGGACTCACGATGCATTCCGTGTAGGTGAAGACGGACCTACTCACGAACCTGTAGAACAGGAAGCACAGATCCGTCTGATGGAAAAACTGAAAAACCACCACGGAAAGAACTCTATGCTTGTTCTTCGTCCTGCTGATGCTAAGGAAACTACTGTGGCTTGGGAACTTGCAATGGAAAACATCGACACTCCATCGGCATTGATTCTTTCCCGTCAGAATATAAACGACCTTCCTGAAGGTACAAAATATGCTGAAGCTGCAAAAGGCGGTTACATCGTAACCGACTCAGAAGGTGCTCCAGACATTATCATGGTTGCTTCAGGTTCTGAAGTTTCTACACTTGTTGCCGGTGCTGAATTGTTGAACAAAGAAGGTATCAAGACACGTATTGTTTCTGTTCCTTCTGAAGGTTTGTTCCGCAGCCAGAGCAAGGAATATCAGGAAAGTGTAATCCCGACAGGAGCCAAAGTATTCGGACTTACCGCAGGTCTTCCTGTAAACCTCGAAGGACTTGTAGGTCCCAACGGAAAGGTTTGGGGTCTTGAATCATTCGGATTCTCTGCGCCATACAAAGTATTGGACGAAAAACTGGGATTCACAGCAGAAAATGTATATAACCAAGTAAAAGCAATGTTATAATGAAAATAGTAGGACTCGCATCCGACCACGCAGGATTTGAACTGAAACAGTATGTTAAGCAGTGGTTGGAAGCAAAAGGATTAGAATACAAAGATTTTGGAACTTACTCTACTGAAAGTTGCGATTATCCTGACTTCGCACACCCATTGGCAGAAGCTGTAGAGGCTGGCGAATGTTATCCGGGAATTGCAATATGCGGTAGTGGCGAAGGAATTGGCATCACACTGAACAAGCATCAGGGAATACGTGCAGCACTTTGCTGGATTCCTGAAATAGCTAAACTGTCACGCCAGCATAATAATGCAAACGTTCTTGTTATGCCTGGAAGATTTATTGACACTGAAATGGCAGACAAGATTATGACAGAATTCTTCAATACTGAATTTGAAGGCGGACGTCATCAGAAAAGAATAGATAAGATTCCAGTAAAATAATCCTTGTCTTATAACAATATAAAAAATAGGAAGATAGCTGATATGGCTTTCTTCCTATTTTTTTTCATATTTAGTTTTTAGATAAATCACAATAAATAGGAAAATCTTATCTTTGCAAAAAAATTATACCATAGATATATATAATGGCTACTACACAAAAAAGACCCACACGAACAACAAAGGTAAGCAAAGAAAAGCTTACGGATGAATATGGACACCTTCAGCCTCAGGCTCCTGAACTGGAGAAGGCTGTGCTTGGTGCACTGATGATTGAAAAGGATGCATACTCACTTGTGAGTGAGATTCTTAAACCTGAATCTTTCTACGAGCACAGACATCAGTTGATTTATGCAGCAATAACAGACTTGGCTATACAGCAGAAACCTATCGACTTGCTCACAGTGACAGAACACCTGCGCTTCAAAGGACACCTTGATGAAGTGGGCGGTCCGTTCTATATCACCCAGCTGAGCGGTATGATGGCATCGTCTGCACACATCGAATATCACGCACGCATAATAGCACAGAAATACCTTGCCAGAGAGCTTATAACCTTCACAAGCAACATTCAGAAAAAGGCTTTCGATGAGACTGAAGACGTGGACGACATAATGCAGGAAGCAGAAGGACGTCTGTTTGAAATTTCACAACAGAACATGAAGAAGGACTATACGCAGATCAATCCTGTGATACAGGAAGCGTATGAGATGCTTCGTACCGCAGCCGCACGTACCGACGGTTTGAGCGGTCTGGCAAGCGGTTTCCACAAGCTCGACAAGATGACTTCAGGGTGGCAGAACTCCGACCTTATAATCATTGCTGCGCGTCCTGCGATGGGTAAGACTGCGTTCGTGCTTTCTATGGCCAAAAACATAGCCGTAAACAATAAAGTACCGGTAGCATTATTCTCGCTTGAAATGAGTAACGTACAGTTAGTCAACCGTTTGATTGTAAATGTGTGTGAGATACCGGGCGAGAAGATCAAAAGCGGACAGCTCGCTCCATACGAATGGGGACAATTGGACTATAAGATTAAGGAACTGTATGATGCTCCTCTCTATGTGGACGATACTCCTTCACTGTCAGTATTTGAACTCAGAACAAAGGCACGCCGTCTGGTAAGAGAGCATGATGTAAAAATAATCATCATCGACTACCTGCAGCTGATGAATGCCAGCGGAATGTCGTTCGGCAGCCGTCAGGAAGAAGTCAGTACCATATCACGTTCGCTCAAAGGTCTTGCCAAGGAATTGAACATACCTATCATAGCCCTGAGTCAGTTGAACCGTGGTGTGGAAAACCGTGAGGGAGTGGATGGCAAGCGTCCGCAGTTGAGCGACCTCCGTGAATCGGGAGCCATCGAGCAGGATGCCGATATGGTTTGCTTCATCCACCGTCCGGAATATTACAAGATATATACCGACGAAAAGGGTAATGACCTCCACGGTATGGCCGAAATCATTATTGCCAAGCATCGTAACGGTGCCGTGGGCGACGTGCTTCTGCGATTCCGCGGAGAGTTTGCACGCTTCCAAAACCCGGAAGACGAAATGATTGTACCGTTGCCTACCGAAGAGAACGCGACACCGGTTATACGTTCAAAAATGAACAAGGGAAATGGCTCCATACCTCCCCCACCGGCGGAAATGGCTCCTGTGCAGGATGGAAATCCGTTTGGCGGACCATTGCCTGACGTACCGTTCTGATTTCGCAAAAAAACTTT
>CALUIE010000030.1 GCA_944320605.1 uncultured Phocaeicola sp.
AAGAAACGCTATCCTGATTTGCATTTCGATTTCCATGCACACAATGACTATGACCTGGCTGTCAGCAATGTATTGGCAGCAGTTTTGAGCGGAGTTAAAGGTCTTCACACCACAATCAACGGACTGGGTGAACGTGCAGGAAATGCTCCTCTTGCCAGTGTGCAGGCAATATTGAAAGACCATTTCCAGGCTATCACACATATTGACGAGAGTCGTCTGAATGAGATAAGCCGTACTGTTGAATCATACTCAGGTATAAGTATCCCTGCCAACAAGCCTATAGTCGGACAGAATGTGTTCACTCAGGTGGCAGGTGTTCATGCCGACGGTGACAGCAAGAACAATCTTTATTTCAACGATCTTCAGCCGGAACGTTTCGGTCGTGTGAGGGAATATGCTTTGGGTAAGAATTCCGGTAAGGCGAATATCCGTAAGAATCTTGAAAGTCTGGGACTTGAACTGGATGAAGAATCCATGCGTAAGGTTACAGACCGTATCATCGAACTTGGTGACCGCAAGGAGCTTGTGACTCAGGATGACTTGCCTTATATCATAAGCGATGTGCTCAAACATGATACGGTAGATAAAAAGGTCAAGCTTTTGAGTTATTTTGTCACTCTTGCCAAGGGATTGAAACCGATGGCAACGTTGAGTATTGAGATAGACGGTAAGGTATATCAGGAAAGCTCGAGCGGTGATGGTCAGTACGATGCCTTTGTGCGTGCGTTGCGCAAGATATATAAAGGAACATTGAACCGTAAGTTCCCTATGCTTGTGAATTATGCTGTAACCATTCCACCGGGCGGACGTACAGACGCATTTGTACAGACAGTGATAACATGGAATTACGAAGATAAGGAATTCCGTACTCGTGGTTTGGATGCCGACCAGACAGAAGCAGCAATCAAAGCTACAATAAAAATGTTGAATCTTATTGAATAGAAAATAAACTTAAAACTCAAATACAATGGATTTTAAAATAGCAGTATTAGCCGGTGACGGAATAGGACCGGAAATCTCCGTTCAGGGAGTTGATGTGATGACAGCCGTTTGCGAGAAATTCGGCCATAAAGTTTCATACGAATATGCCATCTGTGGTGCAGACGCTATAGATAAAGTAGGCGATCCGTTTCCGGAAGCAACTTACGAGGCTTGTAAAAATGCTGATGCGGTATTGTTTTCGGCAGTAGGCGACCCTAAATTCGATAATGACCCTACGGCAAAAGTACGTCCGGAACAGGGACTTCTGGCTATGCGCAAAAAACTTGGTTTGTTTGCAAATATCCGTCCTGTACAAACTTTCAAATGTCTGGTACACAAATCTCCTCTTAAGGCCGAACTCGTTGACGGTGCAGATTTTCTTTGCATCCGTGAGCTGACAGGAGGTATGTATTTCGGCGAGAAGTATCAGGATAACGACAAGGCATACGATACAAATATGTACACTCGTCCTGAAATCGAAAGAATTTTGAAAGTTGGTTTCGAATATGCGATGAAACGCCGCAAACACCTTACTGTGGTTGATAAGGCAAATGTCCTTGCTTCTTCACGTTTGTGGAGACAGATTGCTCAGGAAATGGCTCCGCAGTATCCAGAAGTGACTACAGACTATATGTATGTTGATAATGCAGCAATGAAGATGATTCAGGAACCTAAGTTCTTCGATGTAATGGTTACAGAAAATACATTCGGTGACATCCTTACAGACGAAGGTTCTGTAATCAGCGGTTCTATGGGACTTCTTCCGTCTGCTTCTACAGGTGAAAGCACGCCGGTATTCGAGCCTATCCACGGTTCTTGGCCACAGGCTAAGGGGCTGAACATCGCCAATCCGTTGGCACAGATATTGTCTGTAGCAATGCTGTTCGAATATTTTGATTTGAAAGAAGAAGGAGCATTGGTCCGCCGTGCTGTTGATGCTTCACTTGACGCTAATGTCCGTACTCCTGAAATTCAGGTAGAAGGCGGTGCCAAGTACGGTACTAAGGAAGTTGGTCAGTGGATTGTTGACTATATCAAGAAGGCATAAAACGAAGTTAGGTAAATTTACTTATAATGACGCTTTGTTATTTTAGCACACCAAGTTGTTGAAATGACAAAGCGTTTATGTTATCTTTGTTGCATAATTAGTTGAAAATACGTTATTATGAAGAAGATATTATTACTCTTTCTTATATCATGTTGTACATTTGTTAATTCATACGGACAAACATACAATGAGGTTGTGGACCGTGCAATGAAATATGCCTTGAGCGATAGTCTCGTGCAGGCAGAACAGCTTTTCCGACAGGCATTGAAGATGGACCCTAACAACGCCCGTAATGCATTGCTCTTCTCAAATTTAGGAACGGTGTTGAAACGCTTGGGGCGTACTGATGAGGCAATAGAGGCATATACCATGGCTCTTAACATCACCCCGTATTCCACAGCCATGCTTCTAAACCGTGGAACTCTGTATCTTGACAAAGGGTTGGATTCGAAGGCATACATTGATTTCTGTAATGTGATAGATCTTATACCGGAAAATATTGAGGCACGCCTTTATCGTGCATACATATATATGCAGCGTCGCGAATACAAGGAAGCACGTATAGATTATAATGTGATACTTGGAAAGGAGCCTTCGCATAAAGCGGCGCGTATCGGTATGGCAATGCTGGATCAGCGTGAAGGAAATTTTACTGCTGCACGTGACAAATTGAATTTGCTAATAGGTGAGTTTACAGATGATCCCTCTCTTTTGGTTATGAGGGCCAATCTTGATTTGGAAAGAGGATATCCGGAGTCAGCTGTCATTGATTTGGAAGAAGCCTTGCGGCTGAATCCTAAAGATGCAGAGACCACTGTGCAATTGGGAGACGTGTATTTATCGTTGAAAGATAAAGCAAAAGCACTCAAGGCATACGAAAAGGCTGTAAGTCTTGGAATACCACGCTCGGCTTTGATTGAGCAGATTAAGAAATGTAAGTAAAACTTCTAATAATGATTAGCGTAACACGTACGTGTAACGCTAATTTGAACGGCTTGTCTTAAAAACTGATTTTACGTTTTTTATCCGTTTATATACCGTTTTATCTCATTCACAAAATCACGTCCGTATTTCTTCTTTTTATATTCACTGAATCCTGATATATCGTTCAGTTCCTCTATGTTTGTCGGTCTTTTGTCGCAAAGTGACTGTAATGTACTGTCGGACATTACTATGTATGGAGGTATCGCTTCCTGTTCGGCAAGTTTGAGCCTTAACAGACGGAGAGTTTCGAACAGTGAGTCTTCATTATCATGGTCTCCGTAAGCATTTTTCTTGATTTGTATAGAATTTGTACTGACGGTGTTCTTTTTTATTTGGTGTTGTGTAAACTCATCTTCTTTAATAACTACCAGTTCGGCGTTCTGTTTACCAAATAAAACTTTTGCTCCGGATTCTGTTATTTTAATATGATTGTTTTCGTTGTATGCTATTTCTATATAACCCATGTTAAGCATCTGCAGCAGATAGTTTTGCCAGTGACGTGAAGGTATATCCCTTCCGGCACCGAAAGTTTTTATTTTATCGTATTCATTTTCTGTTATTTCCTGAGTAAAGTTGCCTCGCAGGATTTCTATCAGTGTTCCAGTTGCTACTTGCTGGTTTGTTCGTGCTATTGCGCTGAGTGCTTTCTGTATAATTATTGTACCGTCAAATCTTTGCGGAGGATTACGGCATACATCGCAATTCCCGCAATCGTGTTCCATAGTTTCCCCGAAATAGTTCAGAAGAATTCTTCTGCGACAGATGTCGGATTCGGCATACTGCTGCATACGGTTCAGTTTCTCTATGTTGATTTCTTTCTGGTTACTTTCTTCGGCAAATTTAGAGAGCTGAATCATATCGCCAAGCGAGTAGAACAGTATTGTTTCGCTTTTCATACCGTCCCTTCCGGCACGTCCTATTTCCTGATAGAAACTTTCTATACTTTTAGGCAGGTTGTAGTGTATTACCCATCTTACGTTTGATTTGTCTATTCCCATGCCGAATGCTACAGTAGCACATACTATCTGTACACGGTCGTTAATGAAATCATCTTGAGCTTTTTCCCGTTCTGAATTTGACAATCCTGCGTGATATACTGCAGTGTCGAGACCTTCGTCGTAAAGCAGCTCGGCTACTTTTTCTGTTGTTTTTCTGCTCATGCAGTATATGATACCGCTTTCGTTACTATGTTTTTCAATAAACCTTTTTATAATTCTGATTTTCTCTTTTTGCTGATAACCTTTCTTTACGTCAAGACTAAGGTTTGGGCGGTCGAAAGAGGAGATGAACACTTCCGGTTCATTCATTTTCAGTTGCTTTATTATGTCCTGACGTGTGATTTTATCGGCTGTGGCAGTCAGGGCCACTATCGGAACTTTTGGAAATTGTTTTCTAAGTATGTCCAGCTGTGTATATTCAGGGCGGAAATCGTGTCCCCATTGTGAAATGCAGTGTGCCTCGTCTATGGCGAAGAGTGATATTTTGATGTCTCTGAGCAGATAGTTGGTTTCGGATATAAGTCTTTCAGGTGAGATATATAATAGTTTCACTTTTCCTTGCAGACATTCCATACGTACACTGGCATTTTCTGTTTCAGTGTTCATGCTGTTCAAGGCACGTGCAGATATACCATTTGCTTGTAGTGCTTCCACCTGATCTTTCATAAGCGATATGAGCGGCGAAATTACAATAGCAGTACCTTCCATCATAAGTGCCGGAATCTGGTAGCATAATGATTTGCCGCCACCAGTTGGCATCAGTACGAGTGTATCTTTCTTTTCGATAATGTTTGTAATTATTTCTTTCTGATGTGGACGGAATTCAGAATATCCGAAATATGTTTTGAGAATGTTTTGCATTTCTGTTGTTTTTAGTGGGTACAAAGATATTGTAAAGAAATGAAATCATTACATTTTATATTCTGTATATGAAAAAAATAATAATGAAAATATGGATGTTATGTGTGAAAAAAGCAGTAACTTTGAAAAAGTGAATATAATATAATTGTATAATTGGAAAATAACAGTTCTTTTATGAAAGTGATTAGATTATTTTTGTGTTTGTTTATTACTTTGTTTGTATTCGGATGTGATGAAGGAACAGAATACAAATATTTTGATGTAAAAAATGAAAGTGCGTTGAACCAAATTGCATATTTGGGAGATACTCAGGTTTCTATGCCTATAGAGTTTACAGCTTCGGGACCATGGACATCAAAGATTGAGTATAGTGGCATTGAGACGGTTACAGGAAGAACAGAAACATTAAATACCGGATGGATTACATTGGACCCAAGCAGTGGTGATGTAGCTGGTGATTATTCTGTAAATATTTATTTGAATCCGGACAAAGGTAAAAATGTATATCAGGCTATTATTTCATTTATATGTAATGGTGAAGTTCTGGAAGTTACTTTGGTAAATAGCTTTTCTTCTAATCCAGGTGACTCTGAAGATGTCAATGATCCGGAAAAAATACAAAAAGCAAAACAAGAACTTGAATCAGGATTCTCTTCTGTAAAAAATGCTTTTATCGAATTGGATAAAGACTATTCTACACCAGATAGCAGAAAATCTTTAAATAGCAGTTCAAAAATATTGGAAGATTTCTGGTTTGAGTCGTATGATGCCATTAAAACTTGTAATTTGTTGTTGTATGCATGTGATTTGGATGTTATAACAGGAAATGAAAAAGGTAAAATTTTGGTGGAAGCATACAGATACAGGGGGTTGTTCTATTATTACCTTGCCAGTGTCTTTGGTGATGTTCCTATTCAGGACTCTTATCCTTCAGATTTGAACGCTCCAAGAGCTTCTAAAAATGATGTAGTGGCTTTTGTAACAGAGAACATGGATAGGGCTATAGTAAGTTTTCCTATTTCAGGTTATTATTATGATGATGTATATTTTATAAAAGTACTGGCTTCGGTTTTACGTGATGAGTATTTGGGCGGTGATGATATCAGAGATTATTTGGATTATATAGTTAATGATAAAAAAATAGAGCTTGATACAAATAAAGATGGTATCATTGATAATAGGGATTATGAAGATTACCCTATAGCTGTACAATGTTATTTATTATCTGCTTATGCTGAATCTGATTATGATTTATCCGTATCAAAAGAAAGGTTGAATTATCTGGCAACAGCATTGAATGATGATGATTTTAAAGTTGAGGACGCAGTAAATGAGGAGGAAATAAAATTAAAAGTTAGAGATATTTTGTCTGCCGATTGGGGCGAAGGAATAAAATATTTTGTAAACAGGTTTATGTTTGATTATTATTGGGATTATCTTGATGTTCTTCCTTTGCCAGCTAAAGCTTTGGCAAGTAACATGAATCTTATACAAAATACAGGCTGGGAATAAATGGTGTTATCAGTTTTTTTATATAGATGGGTACAACTTAAAATAAGGTTGTATCCATTTATTTTTTTGAAAGTATGCATATCGTGATTTCTTGTTACTGTATAAATTTCGTAAATATTTATATGGCAGAAACTATATAAAAAGGTTGACAAAGATTTTGCAGTCTGAAAAAAAACTTACAAATTTGTGTTGTAAAAAATATTAAACCAAGATTAAAAACAAATCAGCACAAATGGGAAATAATCATGAAGTAATAAATAATGAAAATGAGGGACAAGTAAAGTTGCCATATAATCTAAAGGAAAAGAAAATAAAATCAGCACCTTATAGAGATCTTATAAGGACAGAATTGGCAGACGAACTTTACGATAAAATATATGAAGTGGTAGTAACACAGAAAAAGTATAAGCAGCCCAATTTTTCTGCCAGTGATTTGGCTAAGATGTTAAAGACTAATACCAGATATCTTTCGGCTGTGGTTAATTCCAAGTTCAAAATGAATTTTTCATGTTTGCTTAATGAATATAGAATTAGGGATGCCAAACGTATGCTTACCGATAAAAGATATGCAGGAAAGAATATAGAGGAAATAAGTGCAATGTCGGGATTTGCCAATCGTCAGTCTTTTTATGCTGCTTTCTATAGAATAGTAGGTATTACTCCTAACGAATACAGAAAAAATCATGAAAATGTCTGAAAATAATTTTAATTATTCTGTAGAGCAGTTTGCAGACTTGCAGATTTTACGATATAAAGTACATGGTTTCGATTCTTTGACATTAAATCAGAAGAAACTTATTTATTATCTCTCTGAAGCGGCTTTGAACGGACGTGATATTTTGTTTGATCAGAACGGAAAATATAACTTGAAAATACGTCGTTTGCTTGAAGCTGTTTATGTACACTATGATGGTGACCGTTCGGATTCGGAATTTCAAGCGTTTGAAGTGTATCTGAAAAGAGTGTGGTTTTCAAGTGGAATTCATCATCATTATTCCACTGACAAGTTCATTCCCGGATTTTCTGTGGATTTTCTTCGTGATGCCGTAATGTCATTGGATAAATCTCAACTGCCATTGTCAGATGGAGAGACTGTTGTCGGATTGTGCAATGAATTGTTCCCTGTTATATTCGATCCTGACGTGATGCCTAAGCGTGTAAACCAGGCTGATGGTGAAGACTTGTTGTTGACATCGGCTTCGAATTATTATGAGGGTGTCACACAGCAGGAAGCAGAGGATTTTTATGCTGCCATGAAATCGCCCGATGACGAGACTCCTGTCATGTACGGAATGAACAGCCGTCTGGAAAAGAAGGATGGCAAGTTGACCGAAGTTGTGTGGAAAATTGACGGAGAGTATTGTAATGCAATAAGCAAGATTGTTTATTGGCTTGAGAAAGCTATGAATTTGGCGGAAAATGAACAACAGAAAGAGGTTATACGTCTGCTCATAGAATTTTACCGTACCGGAGATTTGAAAATATTTGACGATTATTCCATTTGTTGGCTGAAGGATACAGAATCGCGTATTGACTTTGTAAATGGATTTATAGAAAGCTATGGCGATCCGCTCGGAATGAAAGCCAGCTGGGAGTCAATAGTAAACTTTAAAGATCTGAAGGCTACTTACCGCACTGAGGTGTTGAGCAGTAATGCTCAGTGGTTTGAAGACTATTCGCCAGTATCTTCACAATTCAAGAAATCTGAGGTGAAGGGTGTGTCGGCAAAAGTCATTACTGCTGCCATACTTGCCGGCGATCTTTATCCTGCCAGTGCAATAGGTATCAATCTGCCAAACTCAAATTGGATTCGCAGTGTTCATGGTTCAAAATCAGTGACAATCGGTAACCTTACTGATGCTTATAACAAGGCAGCCAAAGGTAATGGTTTCAGAGATGAGTTCGTATATAGTGAACATGAAAAGGGATTACTTGATAAATATGCTGATATAACGGGCGATCTTCACACAGATTTGCATGAATGTCTCGGTCACGGTTCCGGCAAACTTCTTCCCGGTGTTGATCCTGATGCTTTAAAAGCATACGGAGCTACTATAGAGGAAGCTCGTGCAGACTTGTTCGGCCTTTATTATATACCGGATGCAAAGATGGTTGAACTCGGACTTATTCCTGACAGTGAAGCATATAAGGCAGAGTATTATTCTTATATGATGAACGGTTTGATGACACAGCTTGTTAGAATTGAGCCGGGATGCTGTATTGAAGAATCACACATGCGTAACCGTCAGCTTATTTCCGCATGGGCTTTAGAACATGGAGCAGATGAGGAAGTGGTAAAATTAATAGTGAAAGATGGCAAAACATACGTTGTAATAAACGATTATGAAAAGTTACGTTCTTTGTTTGGCAGATTGCTTGCAGAGATTCAAAGAATAAAAAGCGAAGGAGATTATGAGGCGGCACGAGAACTGGTGGAGAAATATGCGGTAAAGGTTAATCCGAAATTGCATTCTGAAGTTCTTGAAAGGTATAAAGCTCTTAATCTTGCGCCGTATAAGGGATTTGTAAATCCAGTGTATAGTGCAGTGACTGATGAACACAAAAATATTATAGATGTAAAGATAGACTATAATGAAGGTTATACAGAACAGATGCTCCGTTATAGTCGTGACTATTCTAATCTTTGAATTGAAGATATGAACGACGTACAAGAAATAATAAAAGATATAAAATCGAAATTCCGTTTGTTTATGAACGGTGTAATCTCGCAGAGTATGCGTGAAAAGGGGATGGACTACAAACTGAATTTCGGTATAGAATATTCCCGTATCAGGGAAATAGCTGCCGGATATGAGAAAAGCCATGATCTTGCTCAGGCTTTATGGAAAGAAAATATCCGTGAATGTAAAATAATGGCGACTTTACTTCAACCTGCTGATTCTTTCTGCAGGGAAATAGCCGAGATATGGATAGAGGACATGAAGTATCCGGAGTTGGCAGAATATACAGTAATGAACATACTGCAGAATGTGGATTATGCTTCGGATGTAGTATTCAAATGGATGGCTGATGAACGTCCTTATTTCCAATTTTGTGGATATATGCTTATGTCACGTCTGCTGATGAAAGGCATGAAACTGAACGAACGTGCTGAGGCTGAGTTTATGGATCAGGCATTTACGGAAATAGAAGGAGACGAACCTATGGTGAAAAAATCAGCGGCAACAGCACTGAAGAAGTTTGCCGCACAGTCGAAAGAGAATGCAAAAATGTTGGGCAGACAGTTAGGTCTTTTAAGTAAATCGGCCAACTCGGAGCTGAAACTTTATATAGACGAAATAAAATATGATATAGAATATTGCATTTAGTTTTCTTGGATTGAGTAAAATATATTAACTTTGACGGCTGAAGATATTTTTTAATGGCAGATAGAATAAAAGATACGGTAAAACAGGTACTCACGGAGTATCTTCAGAAGAACGGACATCGGAAGACGCCCGAACGATATGCTATACTCGATTCCATATATTCTATTAAAGGACATTTTAATATAGAAAGTCTGCTTCAGTATATGGAGGAGAAAGAAAAGTTCCGTGTAAGTCGTGCCACATTATATAATACAATTATTCTTTTGATAGATGCCGGTCTGGTGATCAAACATCAATTCGGAAATACTTCCCAGTACGAAAGGTCATATAACAATGAAACACATCATCATACGATATGCACGGCATGTGGAAAGGTTTCTGAGTTTGAAGATGAAAATTTGAAACATGCCATAGTACAAAGTAAATTGAAAGGTTTCCAAGCTACACATTATTCACTGTATATATATGGATTGTGCAGTAAGTGTGTGGCAAAAAGAAAAAAGAACAAATAAAAACTATTTTAAATATAACAATCATGAAAGTAGATGTCTTGTTAGGTTTACAGTGGGGTGACGAAGGAAAAGGTAAAGTTGTCGATGTCTTGACTCCACGTTATGATGTAGTTGCGCGTTTTCAGGGTGGTCCTAACGCTGGTCATACTCTGGAATTTGAAGGACAGAAATACGTTCTCCGCTCTATTCCGTCAGGAATTTTCCAAGGTGACAAAGTAAATATTATAGGTAATGGTGTGGTGCTTGATCCTTCATTGTTCAAGGCAGAGGCTGAAGCGTTGGAAGCAAGCGGACATCCTTTGAAAGAACGTCTGCATATATCTAAAAAAGCTCATCTCATATTGCCTACACATCGTATTCTTGATGCTGCATACGAAGCTGCAAAGGGAGCGTCAAAAGTAGGTACTACAGGTAAGGGTATCGGTCCTACATATACAGACAAAGTTAGCCGTAACGGTTTGCGTGTAGGTGATATTCTGAATAATTTTGAAGCTAAATATGCTGCAGCAAAGGCTCGTCACGAACAGATATTGAAGAGTCTTAATTACGAATATGACATTACAGAACTGGAAAAACAGTGGATGGAAGGTATTGAATATCTCCGTCAGTTTAATCTGGTGGACAGCGAGCATGAGATAAACAATCTTCTTAAAGAAGGAAAGAGTGTACTTTGCGAAGGAGCCCAGGGAACAATGCTTGATGTTGATTTCGGTTCTTATCCGTTCGTAACATCTTCCAACACAATATGTGCAGGTGCTTGTACCGGTCTTGGTCTTGGCCCTAACAAAATAGGCGAAGTTTACGGTATTATGAAGGCTTACTGTACACGTGTAGGTTCCGGTCCTTTCCCAACTGAACTGTTTGATGAAACAGGTAAGAAAATACGCGATCTTGGTCATGAATATGGAGCAGTGACAGGCCGTGAACGTCGTTGCGGATGGGCTGATCTTGTAGCTTTACGTTACTCTATAATGATTAATGGTGTTACACAGCTTATTCTTATGAAGAGTGATGTCCTTGATGACTTCGAAACAATAAAGGCTTGCGTTGCTTATAAGGTTAATGGTGAGGAAATAGATTACTTCCCATTCGATATCAACGAAGGGGTAGAACCTGTTTACGTGGAAATGCCGGGATGGAAAACTGATATGACAAAGATGACAAGCGAAGATGAATTCCCGGAAGAATTTAATGCTTATATTTCTTTCCTTGAAGAACAATTGGGAACTCCTATAAAAATAGTTTCTGTAGGTCCTGACCGAGCACAGACTATTGAAAGATATACTGAAGAATAATTCTGTAAAATTATAGATGTTTAGCTGCCGTTTTCCATATATAAAAAGGAAAACGGCAGCTTTTGTTTTTTCGTAAGCTGAAATGTTTATTTACTGAATAAATATTTGTGAATATGGACTTTTTACTTTTATTTTGAAAGAAATTTCCGTAAAATTTTTGCAATTGTTGATTTTAATATATATTTGTGGAAACAAATTATTAATGACTATCTCTCTCTTAAATTTAATCCTTCAGTAGAGAGGCGTTCTCTGTGATTGAGGGCGTCTCTTATTTTGTGTATCCATTATAAAATCTTGTTAATCTATAATTCCTATTTAATGTAAAAATACTAACTTTGCCGACACTTTGTAAATCTATATGTAGAGAATGATTTCATTAGAAGGATTAAAAGTTGAGTTTGGAGTTACTCCTCTGTTTGAGGATGTATCATACGTGATAAATAAAAAGGACCGTATAGCACTTGTAGGTAAGAACGGGGCAGGTAAATCTACCATGCTAAAGATTCTTGCAGGCTTACAATTACCTACTGACGGGGTAGTGGCGGTTCAGCGTGGAGTTACAATAGGGTATCTGCCTCAGGTAATGATACTGAGTGATACCAGAACTGTTATGGCTGAGGCTGAAATGGCCTTCGAGCATATTTTTGAATTGCAGGACAGTATCTCTAAAATGAATCAGGAACTGGCAGACAGAACAGACTACGATTCTGAAAGTTATCACGAACTGATAGACCGCTTCACTCATGAGAACGAGCGTTTCATGATGATGGGCGGAACAAACTATAAGGCGGAGATAGAACGTACTCTTACCGGATTGGGATTCTCAAGAAGCGATTTTGACAGACCTACATCCGAGTTCAGCGGAGGCTGGAGAATGCGTATCGAACTTGCAAAACTCTTGTTGCGCCGTCCTGATGTCCTTTTGCTCGATGAGCCAACAAACCATCTTGACATAGAGAGTATCCAGTGGCTTGAAAACTTCCTGAAGATGAGTCCGGGAGCTGTTGTGCTTGTCAGCCACGACCGTGCATTCATCAATAATGTTACGAACAGAACCATAGAAATATCATGCGGACATATATACGATTATAAAGTGCCGTACGACGAGTTTGTGGTGTTGCGTAAGGAACGCCGCGAGCAGCAGCTTCGTGCATACGAAAATCAGCAGAAGGAAATAAAGGATACAGAAGAGTTTATCGAACGTTTCAGATACAAGGCCACAAAGGCTGTTCAGGTGCAGAGCCGTATAAAACAGCTTGAAAAGATTGTTCCTATTGAGATAGACGATGAGGATACCTCTTCTTTGCGACTGAAATTCCCGCCTGCTATCCGTTCGGGAAACTATCCTGTGATATGCGAGAATGTAAAGAAGGCATACGGTGACCACGTTGTGTTCCATGATGTCACACTTACTATAAACAGAGGTGAGAAGGTTGCTTTCGTAGGAAAGAACGGTGAAGGTAAATCTACACTAGTCAAGTGTATCATGGATCAGATTCCGTACGAGGGAAAACTTGTGATAGGACATAACGTACAGATAGGATATTTCGCACAGAATCAGGCGCAGCTCCTCGATGAGAATGTAACTGTGTTTGATACGATAGACCGTGTGGCAAAAGGTGATATCCGTCTGAAGATACGTGATATCCTTGGGGCTTTCATGTTCGGAGGTGAGGCTTCAGAAAAGAAGGTAAAAGTCCTTTCAGGAGGAGAACGCAGCCGTCTGGCAATGATAAAGCTTCTGCTTGAACCTGTGAACTTCCTTATCCTGGACGAGCCTACCAACCATTTGGATATGCGTTCTAAAGATGTATTGAAAGAAGCTATCAAAGAGTTTGACGGAACGGTGATTGTTGTATCCCACGACCGTGAATTCCTTGATGGACTTGTAACCAAGGTATATGAGTTTGGTGGTGGCATAGTGAAAGAGCATATCGGAGGTATATATGATTTCCTTCAGAAAAAGAAAATGGAAAGTCTGAATGAACTTCATCTGTCGCAGTCGCCTACAGCTACGTCACAGAAAAAAGATGTACAACAGCCGGTACAATCGGAAAGCAAGCTTTCTTACGAGGCCCAGAAGGAACTGAACAAGAAAATCAGAAAACTGGAAAAACAGGCTGCCGACTGTGAAGACAGAATATCCAAAATAGAAACTCAAATATCACAACTGGAAGAAAAGATGACAACTCCTGAGGGAGCATCCGACATGAAACTCTATGAACAGCATCAGGATTTGAAAAACCAGATTTCCCAGATTGAGGAAGAGTGGGAGGCGGCACTGATGGAAATAGATGAACTTAAAATAGAACTATAACTAAATATTAATTTATGAAAACTAAACATTGTATTGCTTTTGCAGCGTTGGCTGTAGCCGCACTTTCCGGATGTGCAGGCCAGAAGGAAGCAAAGGTAAGCACAGGAATAAACCTTGCCAACCTTGACACAACAGCAGTTCCGGGAAATGATTTCTTCCGTTTTGCTTGTGGCGGTTTTAATGATTCTCATCCGCTTACAGCAGAATACTCACGCTATGGAGCATTCGAAATGCTTATGGAGGACAATCAGAAGCAGTTGAAAGAAATGATTGAAGAATTTGCTTCAAAGGAGAATCCTGTGGGAAGTCAGGGACAGAAAATAGGAGATTTGTATAATCTGGCAATGGACAGCGTAAAGCTGAATGCTGATGGTATAACTCCAATCAAACCCATGCTTGACAAAATAGCTGCAATGTCTGACAAGAACCAGATAATGCAGGTTAAGGCTGAAATGTTCAATAATGGTATAGGTACATATTTCAGCAACTATGTTTACGGTGACCCTAAGAACAGTACTTTGAATATCTTCCAGATTGCCCAGGGAGGTATTAACCTTGGCGAAAAGGAATATTATCTTGATACAGACGAAAGTACAACCGCTATCCGTGAACAGTACAAACTGTATATCACTAAACTTTTCACTTTGGCAGGTTTCTCTGAAGATGAGGCTAAACAGAAAATGGCTGATGTGATGGAAGTTGAAACAGCTATTGCAAAAGCTTCATACAGTGCAGTTGAACGCCGTAATCCTGAAGCCAATTATCATAAAATGTCATACGATGAATTGAAGAAGACTTTTCCGGGAATAGATTGGGATGCTTATCTCAAGGCTTTAGGTGTAGAAGGTGTGACAGAACTCAATGTAGAGCAGATTGAACCTATTAAGGAAGTGGAAAAACTTATAAACACATTGCCGTTATCACGTCATATATCTTATCTTCAGTATAATCTGCTTGATGCAGCAGCCAGCTATCTTAGCGATGATTTTGTAGCTGCAAGATTTGATTTCTACGGAAAAGTTTTGTCTGGTCGTCAGGTAAATCAGCCACGTTGGAAACGTGCTGTTAATGCCGTAAACGGAATGTTGGGCGAGATAGTAGGTCAGATGTATGTTGAGAAATATTTCCCTGCAGCAGCAAAAGAACGTATGGTGGCATTGGTCAAGAACCTTCAGTCGGCTCTTGGCGAACGTATCCAGGCACAGGAATGGATGAGCGACAGCACTAAGGTAAGAGCTATGGAGAAACTTTCTACATTCCACGTAAAAGTAGGTTATCCTGACAAATGGAAAGACTATTCAGATCTTAACATCGAGAAAGATTCATACTGGGCAAATGTATGCCGTGCTGCACAGTGGGGCACAAAAGATATGTTCAGCCGTATAGGAAAACCTGTTGACAAGGATGAATGGTTGATGAGTCCTCAGACTGTAAATGCTTATTACAATCCTCAGACTAACGAAATCTGTTTCCCTGCCGCAATTCTTCAGTATCCGTTCTTTGACATGAATGCTGACGATGCTTTCAACTATGGTGCTATCGGTGTGGTAATAGGTCATGAAATGACACACGGATTCGATGATCAGGGACGTCAGTACGACAAGGACGGTAACTTGAAAGACTGGTGGGCTGAAGGTGACGGTGACCGTTTCAACGAACGTACAAAAGTAATGGTTGACTTCTTCAACAACATTGAAGTTCTCCCGGGATTGAAGGCCAACGGACAGTTGACTTTGGGTGAAAACATAGCAGACCACGGAGGTTTGAATGTTTCTTATCTTGCTTATAAGAATGCAACAAAGAATAACCCTCTTCCTGAAGAAGACGGATTTACTGCTGACCAGCGTTTCTTCATCGCATACGCTACACTTTGGGCAGGTAATATCCGCGAAGAGGAAATCCGCTCACGTACTAAGTCAGACCCTCACTCACTTGGAGAATGGCGTGTAAACGGTGCGCTTCCACATGTTGACGCATGGTATGAAGCATTCGGTATCACTGAAAAAGATTCAATGTATCTTGTACCTGAAAACCGTTGTAGAGTTTGGTAAAAACTGAAATAAAAATATATAGCAAAAGCCGTTTGCAATTTGTGTTGTAGGCGGCTTTTTTTGTTGGTAATATCATCTTTTTGGGTGCTGACTATAGTCGGCACCATTGCTCACTGTTGTCAGTATCATTGCCGACTATAGTAGGCAGCACTGTCCACTGTGGTCGGCACCGATATCCTTAAAAATATTGTCAGTTTGGTTAAACTGATTTATATTTATGTGTGAGTTATGAAGTGTATGCTTCTTTTTGTATCTTTGCTGCATATTTATAATATAGAATAAACACCGTGTAATATGTATTCCAATAAAGAAATCTGGCGCGTTACTTATCCTATACTTCTCGGGCTGCTTGCCCAAAATATTATCAATGTTACAGATACTGCTTTCCTCGGACACGTAGGTGAAGTGGCTTTGGGAGCTGCCGCAATGGGAGGACTCCTATATATCTGTGTCTATACAGTGGCATTCGGTTTCAGTATAGGTTCGCAGATATTGATAGCGCGCCGCAACGGCGAAGGAAACTACCGTGATGTCGGTCCCGTCATGATGCAGGGCAGTATGTTCAGCTTCCTTATGGCTGTAGTACTTGCTGTGGTTATGTATATTTTTGCCGGTCCGCTGATACGTATGCTTATAACTTCCGATACTATATACGAGGCTACATATCAGTTTTTTACATGGCGTATCTGGGGATTTCTTTTTGCTTTTCTCAATGTAATGTTCAGGGCTTTTTATATTGGAATCACCAATACGAAAGTCTTGACTCTCAGTTCCGTTATGATGGCACTCGTGAATGTAGTACTCGACTATGGTCTGGTGTTCGGTGAATTGGGATTGCCTGAGATGGGTGTCAGAGGTGCAGCTTTGGCTTCCGTTATAGCAGAAGCGTCATCACTGGTATTCTTCCTGATATATACATATTGCAGGATTGATCTTAGAAAATACGGTTTCAGACGTTCTTTAGGAATGGATTTCGGTATGGTGGGCAGGATATTGCAAATATCGTCATTCACTATGGTGCAATATTTCCTTGCTATGGCAATATGGTTTGTGTTTTTTATGGCCCTTGAGCGTTTGGGACAAAGAGAACTGGCTATAGCCAATATAGTAAGAAGTGTGTATATAGTGTTGCTCATTCCGGTTCAGGCATTGGCAACTACCGCCAATACGTTGGTTAGTAATCTTATAGGTGCGGGAGGAACTGACAAGGTTATATCTCTGCTTCACCGCATTGCAGGCATTTCATTTCTGATAATGGTGGTATGTGTTGCGCTTACAGTAATATTTCCTGATCCGATTCTCTCTATCTATACGAGTGATTCAGGGCTTGTTGCCGAGTCTATACCGGCACTTTACGTCGTCTGCGCATCAATGCTTATAGCAGCATTGGCAAATATTTATTTCAACGGAATATCAGGTACGGGCAATACTCAGGCTGCATTGGGAGTAGAAGTCGGTGTTCAGATATTTTATGCTCTTTATGTCGTTGTGGTTGGTATGGTTCTTCGTCAGCCTGTCGAGATATGTTTTACCACAGAGATAATATATTATGTGTTGATGCTGACTTTTAGTCTTATATATTTGAAAAAAGCAAAATGGCAGAATAAAAAGATTTGAGGTTTATATTTTTTTATGTATTTTTGCACCCCGTTGAAATAGAAGAAATTAAGAAAAATCAAAATAATATATGTTCGATAATTTAAGTGAAAGACTTGAGAGGTCGTTTAAGATATTGAAAGGTGAAGGTAAAATCACCGAAATCAATGTTGCCGAGACTCTGAAAGATGTACGTCGCGCCTTGCTTGATGCCGACGTTAACTATAAGGTTGCAAAGAACTTTACAGATACAGTAAAGGAGAAAGCCTTGGGACAGAACGTGCTTACAGCAGTTAAGCCAAGTCAGTTGATGGTTAAGATTGTTCATGACGAACTTACCAAATTGATGGGTGGTGAAACAGCTGAGCTTGAACTTAAAGGTCGTCCTGCTGTGATACTTATGTCAGGTCTCCAGGGTTCAGGTAAGACAACTTTCTCCGGAAAGTTGGCGCGTATGCTGAAAACCAAAAAAAATCGCAAGCCTCTGTTGGTAGCCTGCGACGTTTACCGTCCTGCAGCTATTGAGCAGCTAAAGGTACTTGGACAGCAGATTGAAGTTCCTGTTTATTCAGAACCGGAAAGCAAGGATCCTGTACAGATTGCCTTGAATGCTATTCATGAAGCAAAAGCTAAGGGCTATGACCTTGTTATTGTCGATACAGCCGGTCGTCTTGCTATCGACGAACAGATGATGAACGAGATTGAGGCTATCAAGAAAACTATCAATCCGGATGAAACACTGTTCGTAGTCGATTCAATGACAGGTCAGGATGCTGTAAACACAGCACGCGAGTTCAATGAACGTCTTGACTTCAATGGTGTAGTTCTTACTAAGTTGGATGGTGATACTCGTGGTGGTGCTGCACTTTCTATACGTACTGTAGTTAACAAACCTATCAAGTTTGTAGGTACAGGTGAAAAGCTTGACGCAATCGATTTGTTCCACCCTGCACGTATGGCAGACCGTATCCTCGGTATGGGTGATATCGTATCACTCGTTGAACGTGCGCAGGAACAGTACGACGAAGAAGAAGCTAAACGTCTTCAGAAGAAAATCCAGAAGAACCAGTTCGACTTCAATGACTTCCTTACACAGATAAACCAGATCAAGAAGATGGGTAACATCAAGGAACTTGCTTCCATGATTCCGGGTGTGGGTAAGGCTATCAAGGATATTGATATTGACGACAATGCGTTCAAGAGCATTGAGGCAATTATTTATTCTATGACACCTGAAGAACGTACTCATCCTGAAATTCTTAACGGCTCTCGCCGTATGCGTATCGCAAAGGGTAGTGGTACGAACATTCAGGAAGTAAACCGTCTTCTTAAGCAGTTCGACCAGACTCGTAAGATGATGAAGATGGTAACTGGCAGCAAAATGGCAGGTATGATGCAGAAGATGAAGAAGAGATAATATACATTCTTTTTGATATACTAATCGGGCTGAATACTGTTTAAACGATGTTTAATCACTGTTTAAACTGTATTCAGCTCGGTCCTTTTTAGTACCTGTATAATAGTAGAAAATAACATTCAAAGATAGTTGACAGTAAGAAAATTTAAGAGGTTAATCTTTTGAATACACATTTGATTAGTTACTACTTTTCTTCTTGTAGAATATAAATATAAAGTAGTAACTGATCATTGGGTTATATACTCAGTTACCACTTTAATTATTATATTTCATAGTTAAAGTATTATCTCATTACTTTATAATTTGCGTTTTACACTAGTTTATCGTACTTTTGTACTGATAAAAAACGTAAAGGATGAAAGGCAAACTTATATCCAGAGAAAGGGAGTGTACGGAATTGCTGTGCTGTTACTACGATCGTTCCGAACTTGTAATCGTGTATGGAAGAAGGCGAATAGGGAAAATAAAAGTAAATACAGAACTATAAACATTTTAATAACATGAAAGTAGGAGATAAAGTATTAATTTCGCCAGACCTAACCAGGCTGTCACAATGGATATCTGGTACGGTTATAGAGGTTGAAGACAATCCATTTGTGGGAATTGTGATATCAGCAGAGACTGAGGATAAGGACGTCTATTTTGGTCAAGAAGATTTGTTTAAGCCTCAAACAGAAGAAATATGTTTGCCATAAGTTTTGACATGATTATCTCTGATCTCGAGATATATTACGGAAAGCCGTATAACAGAGCCTATTTTGAAATTAAAGAAATATTAAAGCAGAATGGTTTCAGCTGGATACAGGGTAGCACATATCTCAGCGAAAGTGACGATATGGGGCATGTTGTAAAAGCAATAATGGACTTGTCAAAGATTGAATGGTTCAAAAAGTCAGTAAGGGATATCAGAGGCTATAAAGTAGAGAACTGGTCAAACTTTACTGAAATTGTACGAAACGCATAAAGTATGCGGTGGAAATTTTCCACCGCATACTTACATGATAATATCAAAGGGGACACTATATAATCAAAGATCCTAGGTACGTGGCGAACAGAAAATTATAAGGAAAATAAAAGTAAATACAAACCTTTAATATATAATCCGAGTGAACAGATTACATTATATTTTAACTACCTTACTTCTTGTGTTAAGTAGTTGTGTTAAACATACAGAAATATTTTATGAAGCCATTGATTTTAAAAATAGTTATTGGTTGGCTTATGAAGTAGATGGAAAAAAAATTGGAGAAATAGAACCTTTTATATTTTACTTTACAGAGAATAAATACTTAAATATTTTATTACATAATCCTGATAACAATAAATTTGAAACCCAATATACTTTTTTTTACACAGACGTAAAAGACAATAATGCAATCATTGGTGGATATTTTTTATCTTCATATGAATATAAAGAAGCTACATTATATTATAAAAAATTAGATTCTGAAGCTAATGATATAGAATTTAAATTTAGACTATCTCCTTATTCAGAAGAACATATAATAAAAATGAGTAAATTGAAAGAAGAAGCATAATTCATAATCATGGAAACAAAAAAAGCATTTTAGTATGAAAAATAGAGTATTTAATATAAGTTTTTTTGACAATCATTTTAGCTTAGTGCTCTATAATGACATTTGTTCAAGATTTGCATTTAAAGTTTAGAGGCATACCTATAGATAGTTATGCTGAGAAATTTGTTTTCGTATTAGAGAAACAAGAATTTTCCAGAGAAAATATCTCAAAAGGGTTAGATATAATGATGGGTAAATTTACAGATTATCAATCTATCGTTTTGATAGTGTCCTCTAAAAAGACAGAAATTGTACATACAGTTTGTGTTAAATTCTGAAAAGAATCTTCTTGGAATTCACTACTTTTCATGTAAAAATAATACAAGGAAATGTATAAAAACAAATGCAATGAACCAGATTTTCATGAGGAGTCTTTTGATTATCCTTTTGACAGAAATTCAGAGGGATTAGAAATGATAGCTGTAAAAATGACAAATGTAACTATATAAGTAGGGAGATTCAGTAAATATTATAAATTTAGCCAACTAATTCATATACAAAGTGTTGCGAATTAGTTGGTTTTTTGTTTATTTAGGTATTCTCCCGAGAATCAGGTTTGCCAGCCAAAACGAGGGAAATATCCCAACAGGCTTTCCTAAAAATATTCGTTCTTTTAAGGATATTTATTGAATACCACTTTATACTTATAGGAAAACTTCAGTCCTCTCACAGTTGGACTGGAGTTTTACCGGCGCAGGAAGGGAATTTGTTGCCCAATGCAATGATAATGGTGAAGTATTGTTTAAGGCTACAATTCATTGTACAAGATATACTTCTCGCGCATTTCCATATATTCTTTTAATTCTTCATTCCAAGCAGAACGTATTTCTTTTTCTGATTTGCCTTTTAGCATGTCAAGTCTCACCTGGTTTGTACCCATCAGTAGATCAAACCATTTTGGACGAGTAAGGAATGATTCGGACTTGTTCATCTTCTTGAACTCGTTGTATATCTCGATAATATATTTCAATGAAAAGCCTTTGAGTTGTTTGGTATCTGTTTTTCTAAGGTCAAGGCCATGGCATGTAATGTCCTTATGCAAAGGATTTTTATCTAATCCTTCTAATGCTTTCGGGGTGAATGAAAAAGGATATTTGTCTTTTGGCAATAATGGTGAACCTATCACTTGGAACGGAAAATATGTTCCGCGACCAACACTGACAGATGTAGCTTCGAACAGACATAGCGATGCGTATAAAGCTATAGATTGGTCGTTGGGTAGGTTAGGTGATGGCTTTACTGGAAGTGAATAAGGATCGCCATGTTTCCAACCTTTAACTTTGATTACTGAATAATTGCACTTCAGATTTTTGCCAAGCCATCCTTCGCCGTTTATCATTCCTGCCAGTTCTCCTATCGTACAGCCATGAAGTACCGGAATTGGTAACATTCCAACGAAGCTCTTGTATTCCTTTTTCAATATGGGGCCGTCAACATAGTCGCATGGATTCGGGCGGTCAAGTACAATAAGCTCTTTTCCGTTTTCGGCACAGGCCTGCATCACATAATATAATGTACTGATGTAAGTATAGAACCTTGCCCCTACGTCCTGAATGTCGAACACTATCAAATCAATGTTGGCAAGGTCTGTAGCAGAAGGCTTTTTGTTTTTGCCGTAAAGGGAAATTATCTTAGTTCCTGTTTTTACGTCTTTGCCGTCTTTTACTGTTTCCCCCGCATCGGCTTTACCTCTGAAACCGTGCTCGGGCGCAAACAAGGCAACAGGTCTTTTACCTAAAGAATATAAAGTGTCAAGCAGATGAATATTACCTGTCAGAGATGTCTGGTTTGCTACCAAGGCTATTCTTTTGTTTCCTATAATTGATATCAGAGATTCGATTTGGTCTGCTCCGTTTTTTATATTTGTGGCTTTGCATATGCCGGAGAAAGAAATTAATAGTAAAATAACAAGATATTTCATGATAGGATGATAATATTTATTAGTTTTGTAAATCGAATTAATTATACGCAAAGATAAAAAAAACAATGAACCCAATAGAATTAATAGATAAATATTATCCGGAAGATAACGAACTTAAGAAAATATTATTGAAACACAGTTGTTCAGTAGCAGACAAAGCCTTAGAAATGGCACGAAAACATCCGGAACTTAATCTTGATTTACAGTTTATTGAAGAGGCTGCAATGCTGCATGATATAGGTATATTCCTTACGGATGCCGATGGTATATACTGTTACGGCACTTATCCGTATATATGTCATGGTTATCTGGGTGCCGATCTGGTACGAAAGGAAGGTTATCCACGACATGCGTTGGTGTGTGAGCGTCATACCGGAGCAGGCCTTTCGTTTAAAGCCATCATTGAGCGTGATTTGCCTGTCCCACACAGAGATATGCTTCCGGTAAGTTTGGAAGAACAGATTATATGCTTTGCCGACAAATTCTTTTCAAAAACAAAACTTGATAATGAAAAGCCACTTGAGAAAGCACGGAAAAGTATAGAAAAACATGGTGAAGAAGGACTTGTGAGGTTTGACAAGTGGTGTGAGATGTTCTTATGATATAGTTTTGTCGTAAAAATACTTTAAAAACTTAATGTAGATAGTGTTATTTAAGTGATTATGCTTACTTTTGTATCGCTTATCGCGAAAAGTATATATAATGACATCGTTTAAAAGAACAACATACATATTTATAACATTGTTTCTGCTTGGACTTGTTTCCACTTTCTATGCTGAAGCACAGCGTGTAAGGGGAAGACGTTCCGGTAGAAATGTGTCGTCTCAAATAAAAGCGGATTCTTTAGGTCTTGATTCATTGAAAATGGATTCTTTGGCTACCGATTCTTTGTTGTCTGATTCATTGGCGGCAGATACAACCGGTAAAAAAGATGCACTTGATGCGCCTGTAATATATGAGGCAAGTGATTCTATAGTTTTTACAAAAGGAGGATTTGCTCACCTTTACGGTTCAGGAAAGGTTAATTATCAGAAAATAGAACTGACATCTGCTGTAATTACAATGAATATGGACAGTAATACAGTATATGCCAGAGGCGTTAAGGATACAGCAGGCGTAGAATCAGGTTTACCTGTCTTCAAGGATGGTGAAACACCTTACGAATCGAAGATTATGCGATATAACTTCAAGACCAAGAAAGGGTTCATCAACAGTATTGTAACACAGCAGGGAGAAGGTTACGTGACCAGTCGTGACGCAAAAAAAGGTGCGGAGGACGAAATATATATGCAACATGGTAAATATACTACATGTGATAACCACGAACATCCGCATTTCTATCTTCAGTTGTCCATGGCGAAAGTACGTCCAAAGAAGAACGTTGTTTTCGGTCCGGCACATTTGGTTGTAGAGGATGTGCCTTTGCCGATAGCTGTGCCGTTTGGTTTCTTCCCGTTCAACAGCAGTTATTCTTCTGGTTTCATCATGCCAAGTTATGGTGATGAATTGAACAGAGGATTCTATCTTCGTGATGGTGGATATTATTTTGCCATTAGTGATAAGATGGATTTGAAGGTACTTGGAGAAATATTTACCAAGGGGTCTTGGGGACTCTCTGCCGCATCAAATTATAGTAAAAGATATAAGTTCAGCGGTTCGTTCAATGCCAGTTATATAGTTACAAAGACAGGAGATAAAGGGATGCCGGACTATTCTGTGTCTAAGGACTTCCGCATACAGTGGAGTCATCGTCAGGATGCCAAGGCCAGTCCTAACAGTTCGTTTTCTGCAAGTGTGAACTTTGCTACAAGTAGTTACGACCGTTCAAGTTTGAGCAGTTTGTATAATCCTCAGCAGTATGCGCAAAATACAAAAGCGTCGAGTATCAGTTATTCACGCAGTTTCCCGGAGATTGGTCTTAATATTTCGGGTTCGTTCAACATCACACAGAATACTCGTGACTCATCAATCAATATGACATTACCTGATGTGAATATATCTTTGAACCGTATTTATCCGTTCAAACGTAAAAAGGCGGCAGGTGATGAACGATGGTATGAGAAGATTTCTTTCCAATATACAGGAGCCATGACCAACAGTGTCAATACAAAAGATAATCTTCTGTTCAAGACTCCTCTTACACAATGGAAAAACGGATTCCAGCATAAAATTCCTGTATCGGCTACCTTTAACCTCTTTAAGTATATCAATATAGTGCCTTCTTTCAATTATACCGAGAGATGGTATCTGAATAAGATAAAGAAGAGTTATGACCCGACATTGAATACGTCGGATCATGTCAGACGGGATACTATAAATGGTTTTAATCGTGTGTATGACTATAATATGTCTGTACAGATGAACACTAAACTGTATGGTATGTATAAGCCTCTTTTTATGAAGAGTAAGGAGATTCAGGTACGTCATGTGTTTACACCTACTGTAAGTTATACTTATACCCCGAATTTCGGTACAAAACGATTCGGGTATTATGACACTTATACTTATACTGATGAACAGGGAGAGGTACGTACAGTGGAATATTCACTTTATGACGGTATGACGTATGGAACACCGGGAAAGACTATGTCGCAGAATATATCATTCTCTGTTGATAATAATCTTGAAATGAAGATGAAGTCGGACCGTGATACAACCGGATACCGTAAGATTAGTCTTATTGACCAGTTGGGTGCATCAATGTCGTATGACGTAGCAAATAAGAAATGGAGTGATTTAAGCATGAATGTACGTTTGAAGTTCCCTAATAATTATACATTCAATATGAATGCTTCGTTTGCTACATACGCTTACGAATTTGACAAAAATGGTAATGTAGTGGTAGGCGACCGTACAGAATGGTCATACGGACGTTTTGGACGATTCCAGGGATATAGCGGTTCGTTCTCTTATACACTGAATAATGATACATTCAAGAAACTGTTCGGAAAGAAGGATGAGAAAGATGAGAAAAAAGAAGGTGAAGAGAATAGTGAAGAAGAAAACACCGAGGAAAATGTTGAAGAACAGGAACAGAATAACTCCAATATGAGAAAGACTGAGGCTGCTTCCATCAGTTCAGACGGGTATATGGCATTCAAGTTTCCATGGAGTGTGAGCTTGAGTTATAGTTATAGCATACGTGAAGATAATTCGGATAAGAAGAAAATAAACATAAAGACTATGCGTTATCCGTATAAATTGACGCATTCGCTGAATATATCCGGTAATTTCAAGATTGGTAGCCGATGGAACATGAACTATTCTACCGGATACGACTTCACAACAAAGGAACTGTCAATGACTACGTTGAACATTACCCGTGACCTTCACTGTTTTAATATGAGTTGCGGATTGGTGTTCGGACCTTATACTTCGTATAACTTTACTATCCGTGCCAATTCCAGTATGCTTACGGATGCCCTTAAATGGGATCAGCGAAGCAATACCGGAAGTGCGGTCAATTGGTATTAATATTTTGTTTACCAGTCAATGGCTGTTTTGCCGTTTTTTACCAAATAGTCATTTGCAAGGCTGAAGTGGTGATTTCCGAAAAAGCCGTTGTGTGCGGACAGTGGTGATGGATGTACAGAAGTAAGTACAAGATGTTTGTTCCTGTCTATGAAGGCTCCTTTCTTTTGAGCGTACGATCCCCACAGTATAAATACTAAATTATTTTTCTCTTCGGCTAATTTTCTGATAACGGCATCGGTAAATTCCTCCCATCCTCTTCTTTGATGTGATCCTGCCTGATGTGCGCGTACTGTGAGTGTGGCGTTTAGCAGAAGAACTCCCTGTTCAGCCCATCTTGTGAGATTGCCGCTTGGTGGAATAGGCTTTCCGAGATCGCTGCTTATTTCCTTAAATATATTGACAAGTGATGGCGGGGGTTGTATGCCGTCGTTTACAGAGAAACACAATCCATGCGCCTGACCGGGACCGTGATAAGGGTCCTGACCGATTATTACTACTTTTACCTTATCAAACGGACAAAGATTAAAAGCATTGAAAATAAGTTTTCCTGGAGGATAAACTGTTGTCTCGTGATATTCTTTTCTTACGAAGTCTGTTAGACGTATGAAGTAGTCTTTTGAAAATTCCGGCATTAATGCTTCCTTCCATGATTCTTCTATCTGTACGTTCATTGTTTTTGTATGTTCAGTGATTTAGTATTGGCAAAGGTAATATATTAAAAACAAAAAAACAACGGAACTCAGAATGCCGTTTGGGCTCTTGAACTCCGTTGTATTGATATGTTTATCTCGTTTAGTTGCTTAGATAAGTGTCATACCGTGTTCTTCGCATTCTTTTCTCATGCTTTCCGACCATATACTTGCCTGTATTTCTCCTATATGTGCTTTTTTCAGATATAGCATACACAGACGTGATTGTCCTATACCTCCACCTATGCTTAGAGGGAGAGAACCATTCAACAATCTTTTGTGGAAATACAGTTCTTTCCTGTCTTCTTTTCCGGAAAGTGCTAATTGGCGTAACAATGCTTCTTTGTCAACACGGATACCCATTGATGAAAGCTCTATGGCACGTCCGAGAACTTCATTCCATACCAAAAGGTCACCGTTAAGTCCAGGCAATCCAGTTGATGGATCTATTGTGGTATAGTCGTCGTAGTCAGGAGCACGGAGATCATGAGGTTCTCCGTTACTTAACTTACATCCTATACCTATTATGAATACGGCACCATATTTTTGGGTTATCAGGTTTTCGCGTTCTTTAGGAGTTTTGTCAGGATATATCTGTAGAAGTTCTTCTGAATGTATGAACTGAATGTCGTGTGCAAGGAATGATTTTATTTGCGGATACATTTCGCATATCATATATTCTGTACGTCTCATGGCAGAATATATTCTGGTCACAATGCTTTTCAGAAAATCAATGTTTCTTTGTTCCTGTGTGATTGTTCTTTCCCAGTCCCATTGGTCAACGTACAATGAATGCAAGTTTCCTAATTCCTCGTCTGCGCGGATTGCATTCATATCAGTGTATATGCCATATCCCGGTCCTATGTTATAATCAGCGAGTGTCATTCTTTTCCATTTGGCAAGCGAATGTACAACTTCAGCCTGTTGGTCTCCCAGATCCTTTATTGGGAAAGATACTGCGCGTTCCACTCCATTCAGATCGTCATTTATACCCATTCCTTTAAGCACAAACAATGGAGCTGTTACTCGGCGTAGCCTGAGTTCCGATGAAAGGTTTTGCTGGAAGAATTCTTTTATTTGTTTAATGCCAAGCTCTGTCTGTTTCATGTCAAGCAGGGCTTTATAGTTGGCAGGTTTTATTAAGTAACTCATGATTTAGTATTATTAGTTTTGTTCGCAAAGATAGGTATATTTTGTAAATATGCAATTGTTTTTGCGAAAAAGTTATCAAAAAGTTTGTTTATCAAATAGAATGCTTGAATAATTGTCATTAAGAGACAAACTTTAATACTCTTCTTGAAAGTATTTTACATAAAAGTTTATTTTCTAATTCCGATAAACTTATTATTTTTGTAACCGTTTTCATAAAAATTATATCTGAGGCGCCCATAGTTCAATGGATAGAATAATGGATTCCGGTTCCATCGATTGGGGTTCGACTCCCCATGGGCGTACATTCTTACTTATTTGGTATTTCTGATATTTATATCTTGTTTATTTTGTATTTTTTAAGGGTAGTTGGATATATTAATTAACGGGAATATAATGTCATATTAATAAAACTTATTGTGTTTGGTGTTGACAAATGTAAAAAATAGTGCTGGCCAATTATCGGCAGACAAAATATTCATGATATCGTTCAGTTATAAAAAATGGAGATTACGGTCTTTTTTAAAACACCATAATCTCCATTTTTTTTAGTTATATTAATTACCCTTATCCTATATTTTTAACCTTGATAAGATATTCTGCTATCTGTACGGCATTAAGTGCTGCACCTTTCTTGATTTGGTCACCTACAATCCAGAATGTAAGTCCGTTTTCGTCTGCCAGATCTTTACGGATACGACCTACGTAAACAGGATCCTTGCCTGCAAGGAACAATGGCATAGGATATTCTTTTTCAGAAGGGTTGTCCATCAAAACAAGTCCTTCACCTTTTGAGAATGCTTCGCGAGCCTCTTCTACTGATACAGGACGTTCTGTTTCAATCCAGATGCTTTCTGAATGTGAACGAAGAGCAGGAACACGTACACATGTTGCACTAACCTTAACGTCAGAGTGCATGATTTTGCGTGTTTCGTTATACATCTTCATTTCTTCTTTTGTATATCCGTTGTCTGTGAATACGTCAATCTGAGGAATTAGGTTGAAGGCGAGCTGATAAGCGAATTTTTCTACTTTTACAGGTTCGTTTGCCAATACCTGACGATACTGTTCGTAAAGTTCGTCCATTGCGGCGGCACCTGCACCACTGGCTGCCTGGTATGTTGATACGTGGACGCGTTTTATATGTGTAAGGTTTTCTATGGCTTTTAGTGCCACAACCATCTGTATGGTTGTGCAGTTTGGATTTGCTATAATGCCACGTGGGCGGTCTAATGCATCTGCGGCATTGACTTCCGGAACTACCAGTGGAATATCGTTATCCATACGGAAAGCACTGGAATTGTCTATCATGACAGCTCCGTACTTGGTTATTGTTTCCGCAAATTCTTTCGAAGTACCGGCTCCGGCGGAGGTAAAGGCTATGTCAACACCCTTAAAATCATCGTTGTGCTGCAGAAGTTTGACTTCTATTTCTTTTCCACGGAATGTGTATTTTCGTCCTGCACTACG
>CALUIE010000031.1 GCA_944320605.1 uncultured Phocaeicola sp.
CATTCCGAACAGAGAAGTTAAGCTTCGTCACGCCGATGGTACTGCGCATAAGTGGGAGAGTAGGTAGTCGCCGTTTTTATGGAATGACTCCTCGAGGTAGAGATACTTCGGGGAGTTTTTGCATTTATAAGACTTTTATATACTTGTCGTAATTATTTAATGGTTCAACGTAAAAATTTGAGGAATTCTGAAGTTACGCATAAATTCTCGACAGTCAGTCTGAACAGAAAGAAAACTTTATCTTTCACTCCCCTGAATTGTGAGCGAAAGTTCTTTATTTTAGTATTAAAAGATTCTGATTAGCATTCGTAGAATGTCTTTCGAAGTAGTTTATTATTTCAAGATAATGTGTCTGTATTGACCTTGCTACTCTTCCAAATGCAAGGAATCCTGATTGTCTATTTCTTCATACCATTTGGCAAGCCTTGTCAAGGATATTCTTTATGTTTGCAGATATGAATTAATCTCTAATATTATGTAATGTAATCTCCTAAAATAGAATACAAACATATATCGTTTTAATTGGCTCAATAATCCTTATCAGGGAAAGTTCGCACTGAAGAATCTTAAATACAGAATTATATTATCACATTAAGTTATAAAAAGAGAATATTTAAATTTAATAATTTCTTTTTTTACTATAATATAATTTTAAACATTGTCTTTTCTAAGCCTTTTTAGAATTGGAACAGTAAGTGGAAAGGCAAGTATAAATGAACAGAAGTCAGAAACAGCTTGACACATTTCAACACCTTGAAGACCTAAGAAGTATGGAAGTATCAGAATTAGTGGTATAAAGAAAAGTCCTTGTCTTGCTGATGATAAGATTAGTGCCCTACCTGGTATTCTGATTGTTTGAAGCATCATATTACATAATATTACCCAAGTGCCTATTGGTAGTGTAATTAACTGCCAACGGAGTGCTCTTGCACCAATTTCGATAACCAAAGGGTCGTCTTTGCGGAACCATGAGACTATTTCCGGGGCGAAAATGTATCCAATAATGGCACAGATGGTAAGAAAAATTACTCCTGTTTTTATACAGAAATAAAATCCTTCACGTACACGTCTGTATAATCCAGCACCATAGTTGAAACCGCAAACAGGTTGGAAACCTTGACCGAAACCTATTACAAATGAATTTATGAACATACATATACGTGTTACTATGGACATTCCGGCTATTGCTGCATCACCATATCTTCCTGCTGCTACATTAAGCATTATTGTGGAAAGGCTGACAAGTCCCTGACGACTTAATGATGGTATGCCACCGTATGTTATTTCCTTTAAATAAGAAAAAGAAGGAGTGAAGTTTTTGAACTTTATTTTTATATTAGTCCCTTTGCTGTCCATATAAATCAATACCATAAAACTACAGAATTGGCTTATAATGGTTGATAAGGCAGCTCCTGATACACCCATATCGAGAACAAAAATCAGAAGTGGGTCAAGTCCAATATTGATAATTGCGCCTATTATTATACCAATCATGGCATATACAGCATTACCTTGGAAACGCATTTGATTGTTAAGAACAAGTGATGATGCCATAAAAGGTGCGCCTATAAGTATTATTCCTAAATAATTTTCGGCGTATGGTAATATGGTTTCAGTAGAGCCTAACAATAAGCAGATGGGGGTGAGAAAGAGATTCCCTAAAACTGCAATTATTATTCCAAAAATAAAAGCATAAAAGAAACCTGTTGATGCCATTTTTTCCGCACTATCATAATCTTTTGCTCCAAGTTTTCGTGATATAAAGTTGCCGGATCCATGACCGAAAAAGAAACCGAAAGCCTGTATTATGGCCATTATTGAGAATGAAATACCTACAGCTGCAGTGGACTGCGTATTTATTTGTCCCACGAAATAAGTATCAGCCATTACATAAAATGATGTTACAAGCATACTTATAATTGTCGGTACGGCAAGTGATGTTATAAGTTTAGGAACTGGCATCGTTGTCATCATCTTATGTTTGTCTTGTGCTGTTCTCATCGTATGTATTCTTTTCGTGGGGTGATATTAAATGTGTTATAAGGTAAAAAATCATACAAAAATAGATGTTTTTTTTGTTTTTGTCTCTATTAATGAGTCATTTCGTCTATATTCATAAGATAAATTAATACACTATTCGTTCATTATTCTTCATATTTACGTATCTTTGTAGCCAATAGTAAATAAAACAATTAGAAAAATATAAAATAAGTTAGAAAAATGGCACAGGAAGACGTTTTCAAGAAATTGGTTTCTCACTGCAAAGAGTATGGTTTTGTATTTCCTTCAAGTGAAATATATGATGGTCTTGGAGCTGTATATGATTACGGCCAGATGGGTGTGGAACTGAAAAATAATATAAAGCAGTATTGGTGGCAGAGTATGGTGCTTTTGCACGAAAACATTGTAGGTATAGATTCTGCAATCTTTATGCACCCTACAATATGGAAAGCTTCTGGACACGTTGACGCTTTCAATGACCCATTGATTGATAACCGTGATTCAAAGAAACGCTACCGTGCAGACGTTCTGATTGAAGAGCAGATTGCAAAATACGAAGATAAGATTAATAAAGAAGTTGCTAAGGCTGCAAAGAAATTCGGTGATGCTTTTGATGAAGCTCAGTTCCGCAGCACTAACGCACGTGTTCTTGAACATCAGGCTAAGCTTGACGCTTTGCATGACCGTTATGCAAAGGCTATGAATGCTAACGATTTGAACGAACTGCGCCAGATTATCCTTGATGAAGAAATAGTATGTCCTATCTCAGGTACAAAGAACTGGACTGAAGTTCGTCAGTTCAATCTTATGTTTACTACAGAAATGGGTTCTACAGCCGATGGAGCAATGAAGGTATATCTTCGTCCTGAAACAGCTCAGGGTATCTTCGTAAACTATCTGAATGTACAGAAGACAGGCCGTATGAAAATACCTTTCGGTATCGCACAGATAGGTAAGGCTTTCCGTAATGAAATCGTTGCACGTCAGTTCATCTTCCGTATGCGTGAGTTCGAACAGATGGAAATGCAGTTCTTCGTAAAACCGGGAACAGAACTTGAATGGTTCAAGAAATGGAAAGAAACTCGTCTGAAATGGCATAAGGCTCTTGGATTCGGTGATGATCACTATCGTTATCATGACCATGAAAAACTGGCTCACTATGCTAATGCCGCTACAGACATCGAATTCCTGATGCCTTTCGGTTTCAAGGAAGTTGAAGGTATCCACAGCCGTACTAACTTCGACTTGAGCCAGCACGAAAAATACTCGGGCAAGAGCATCAAGTACTTTGATCCTGAAATCAACGAAAGCTACACTCCGTACGTTATCGAAACATCAATCGGTGTTGACCGTATGTTCCTCAGCATCATGAGTGCTTCATATTGCGAGGAAAAGCTTGAAAACGGCGAAACTCGTGTAGTTCTTAAATTGCCTGCAGCTTTGGCTCCTGTGAAACTTGCCATCATGCCGTTGGTTAAGAAAGACGGTCTGCCTGAAAAAGCACGCGAAATCATGAACGATCTTAAGTTCCACTTCAACTGTCAGTATGATGAAAAAGACAGTATCGGAAAACGCTACCGTCGTCAGGATGCAATCGGTACTCCATACTGTATTACAATCGACCATCAGACATTGGAAGACAATTGCGTAACATTGCGTAACCGTGATACAATGGAACAGGAACGTGTGGCTATTTCTGAACTTAATAATATTATCGCTGATAAGGTAAGTATCACAAGTTTATTGAAAACTCTACAATAAATTATGCGTACAAATAATAGAATATTTTGGCTCGTTACCATTCTTTCTGTATTGGTTATAGGTTTCTCCTCTTGTGCTAAAGATACAGAGGTGGTTGATCCGTATGCCAACTGGAAGGAAAGAAATGAGCATTTTATTGATTCGATAGCAGATGTAGTAAATGATCCCCCTTCTGGTGAAATATGGCGCAAGTATGAAAATTACAAGATAAAGTTTCAGAATGAGATAAACAATCCTATGAAACCATACGAATATCAGGTCTATGACTATGTATATGTTAAGTACGCCAAAGAAGGAGATGTGTACACTGAAGCCGATAACGATGTCTATGAACCTTTGATAAACTATTCTGACACGGTGTCTGTGGCTTATCAGGGTTTCCTGATTAACGGGACTCGTTTCGATGGCAACTATTATGGAACTTTTGATAAAAAAGTAAACGATAATTTTACATCTTTTGGCGTAAGTGAGGTTGTTGTAGGTTGGACTACAGCTTTGATACACATGAAACCGGATATGTCTGACAAAGCTATTGTTTATATTCCATATCAGATGGGATATGGTGAAGAAGATTACAATAGTACAATAAATGGATGTTCGGTTTTGATATTTGAACTTTATATTGATGATGTTATTCATCCTTATAAGAATTAATGATTCCAATAGAGTTTTATTAACCAGTGAATAAAAATAAAGAAGCATCCTAAATGGTTATTACTGTTCTGGATGCTTTTTTATTACCTTTATGAATCAACAATTAAAAAACACTTTCTTATGCCTTTAAATTTACCCGATAAACTTCCTGCAATAGACTTACTTAAGGAAGAAAACATATTCGTCATTGACAGTTCAAGAGCGACATCGCAGGATATCCGTCCGTTGAAGATTGTTATTCTTAATCTTATGCCATTGAAGATTACTACAGAAACAGATCTTATCCGTCTTCTGTCTAACTCACCTCTTCAGATAGAGGTTAACTTTATGAAGATAAAGAGTCACACATCTAAGAATACCCCGATAGAACACATGAAAGCTTTCTACCGTGATTTCGAAGATATGCGCGACGAGAAGTTCGACGGCATGATTATCACAGGGGCACCTGTGGAGCATCTTGATTTTGAGGATGTAAATTATTGGGGTGAGATTCAGGATATATTCAACTGGACACGTACCCATGTTACATCCACTTTCTATATATGCTGGGCAGCACAGGCAGGACTGTATCATCATTATGGTATCCCTAAATATGCTCTTGACAAGAAGATGTTCGGTATATTCGAGCATCATATCTGCGACGGATTCAGCCAGTTACCTATATTCCGTGGATTTGATGACGAATTCTTTGTACCGCATAGCCGCCATACAGAGGTACGCCGTGAAGATATTGAGAAATGTCCGGAATTGTCAATCATTTCAGAGTCCGAAGATTCGGGTGTACATATAGTGATGGCACGTGGCGGACGCGAGTTTTATGTAACGGGGCATTCGGAATATTCGCCGCTTACACTCGACGGAGAATACCGCCGCGACTTGGGAAAAGGTCTGCCTATAGATATGCCAAAGAACTATTATCGTGACAATAACCCTGACAAGGGACCGGTAGTGAGATGGCGCAGTACCGCAAACTTGCTTTTCTCAAACTGGCTAAACTATTATGTATATCAGGAAACACCATACGATATTAATCAGATTAAGTAATGATAAAACAGCGTCCAATAGAACTTCTTGCTCCTGCCAAGAACCTTGAGTGCGGAATAGAGGCTATTAATCATGGTGCCGATGCTGTCTATATCGGTGCGCCACGTTTCGGAGCGCGTGCCGCTGCCGGTAATTCTATAGAGGACATCAAGGTTTTGGTGGCTCATGCTCATCTTTATAACGCACGCATATACGTCACTGTAAATACTATTCTGCATGATGAGGAATTGCCTGAAACGGAGAAAATGATATGGGAACTGTATCGTGCCGGTGTAGATGCTCTGATTATACAGGATATGGGGATCACACGCCTTAACCTCCCTCCTATAGCTTTACATGCCAGTACGCAGATGGACAACCGTACCCCAGAGAAAGTGAAGTTTCTTTCGGACATAGGTTTCCGCCAGGTGGTATTGGCGCGCGAACTGTCACTCGATGAGATAAAGAAGATACATGATACCTGCCCCGAAACACTTCTTGAAGTTTTCATACACGGTGCCTTGTGCGTAAGCTATAGCGGACAGTGCTATGTCAGTCAGGCTTGCTATGGGCGCAGTGCAAACCGTGGCGAATGTGCCCAGTTCTGCCGTCTGGCTTTTGACTTGGTGGATTCCAACGGAAAAACAATAGAGCAAAACAAGCATCTTCTTTCTCTCAAAGACATGAACCAGAGCGACAATCTTGAGGCATTGCTTGATGCCGGAGCCACGTCATTGAAGATAGAAGGCCGGTTGAAAGATGTGTCGTATGTAAAGAATGTTACCGCATATTATCGCCAGAAATTAGATTCCATATTCAAATACCGTAAGGAATACGTCAGAGCATCGTCAGGTACGGTGAAGACTACTTTCACCCCACAGCTTGACAAGAGTTTCAGCCGTGGATTTACCGATTATTTTCTTCGCGGACGAAATCCGGGAATATTCTCATTCAGTACACCAAAGTCATTAGGTGAGGAGGTAGGTACGGTTAAGGAAATCAGAGGAAATTACTTTACTGTAGCGGGAGTGAAGTCGTTCAGCAATGGTGACGGACTTTGCTATATCGACGATAACGGTCGTCTTCAAGGATTCAGAGTGAACCGTGTGGAGAACAACAAACTTTTTCCACAGGATATGCCGAGACTGAAACCCAAGACACGTCTTTACCGTAACTTCGACCAGGAGTTTGAGAAACTGATGCAGAAGAAATCGGCAGAAAGAAAGATTGCGGTCGATATCTGTCTGACTGAAAATAACTTTGGATTTACTTTGAACCTTACAGACGAGGACGACAATAACATATCCCTCACATTTCAGCGTGCAAAAGAACCGGCACGTACACCGCAAACTGACAATCTTAAAAATCAGTTAGGCAAGTTAGGTAATACTCCGTTTGAGGCAAAGGATATAAGAATAGATTTCTCCGATAACTGGTTTATCCCTTCGTCCGAACTCTCTGAAATCAGACGTAATGCAGTAGAGAAACTGCTTGAAGTGCGCAGGATAAACTATCGCAGGGAAGTGTTCCGTATGAAGGAAAGCAAGAGTAAATTCCCTGTAAGTACACTTACATATCTCGGAAATGTAATGAACAGTTCCGCAGCGGAATTTTACAAGAATCACGGAGTTCTGAAGGTAATGCCGGCTTTTGAGAAAGAACAGCCGAAGGACGCAGTTCTGATGTTTTGCAAACATTGTATCCGCTACAGTATGGGTTGGTGTCCGGTACATCACAAGGTACGTTCGCCGTTCCGCGAACCTTATTATCTTGTAAGCTCCGATGGCAGACGATTCCGCTTAGAGTTCGACTGCAAGCAGTGTCAGATGAAAGTCCTGGCATATAATTCTGAACAATAGCCGTAATATTTCTTTTGTATGATAGCCCATATAAGAGAAAATAAGCCTGTATATTTTGCTGCCGACTATTGTCAGCAGCTCTGCCCACTATAGTCGGCAGCATTGCCGACCATCGTCAGCACCAAGAAATGTTTAGGTTTTTATCTATAATTGTAATATCATTTTTCATCTAAGAGTCTTGCAGGAATGTTCTTCTTCGGAGTAATACCTAATTCCTTGAGCATTTCTGCCTGACGGATGAGATTTCCCTTACCTTCCGACAACTGCGAGCGTGCATTTCCGTATGCCGTATTTGCTGTATTTATCGCATCACCTATCTTCTCGAATGTCTCGGCAAAACCGGCGAGTTTCTCATACAGTGCGGTTCCGCGTTTCACTATCTCCTGAATGTTCTTTTCCTGATACTCACGTTTCCATAAATCAAGAGCTAACCTAAGGGCAGCAATAAGGTTTGTGGGGCTCATTAATACAACTTTTTTCTGGTAAGCATAATTCCACAGGTTATTGTCTGCCTGCAGAGCCAGCACGTAGGCCGGTTCGTTAGGAATGAACATCATTACGAAATCCAATGCCGATACGTTGTATTTGGAATAGTCTTTCTTGCTCAGTTCGTCTATATGAGCCTTTACCGAACGCAGATGCTCTTTCAGATACTGCTCTTTTTCGGCTTTGTCGTCAGTTCCTATATATGCTGCGTATGCGGTGAGAGATACTTTGGAGTCGATTATCACGTGGCGGTTATCGGGATAGACCACGATTACGTCCGGCTGGAGTCGCTGTCCCTGTTCGTTTTTCAGATACTCGCCGTTTTCGTCTTTCAGAAATTCCTGGCGAAAGTATTCCTCGCCTTCGTGCAGACCGGAGTTTTCAAGTATTGTTTCCAGTATCATTTCGCCCCAGTTACCCTGCATCTTCGAATCACCTTTCAGGGCCTTTGTCAGATTATTTGCGTCATCGCTTATCTGTTTGTTCAGTAGAACAAGTTCCTTTATTCGGTCTTCGAGAGAGAAACGTTGTTTCGATTCTTTCTCATAAACCTCTGCCACTTGATGCTTGAACTCATTCAGATTATCTCCGAAAGGCTTTAACAGACTGCTGAGGCTTTCGGTACTTAATTTGTTGAAAGTTTCTGTCTTTTGCTGAAATATCTTGTTGGCTATGTTTTCAAATTCTAAGTTGAATTGCTTGTGCATTGTGGCAATCTCTTCTTTCTGATTTTCCAGTTTTTCAGCCATATTACGGTTCTCGGTTTTCAGTGATGCCGAAACCGTGTAAGCCTCGTTCAGCAGATGTGCTTTCTCTTCCAGTTTATCCTGTAGTTTCTGTATGTCTTTTGTCAGACTCTCAGTCTGTTGGACTGCTTTATCCTGTTCGTTTCTAAGCAGTTCTGCTGCGTGTTCCTGCTGCATTTTCAGTTGCGATTGCAGAATGCCGGTTTTTCTTGTTGCTACCATGTATCCGGTTAACAATCCTATGGCTATTCCTATAAAAAGAAAAATCATTTCCATTTTTTATTTGTTATATGTCTTTTGAGTAACCAAAGATAATACTTTTATTATTTATTAAACAAAGTATCTCTTCAATTTGTTATAAATAATAACAATGTGTTATAAATTTATTTACTTTGCAGAGAAATAAACTATTAATAAATAAAGATTTATGAACAGACTGTTTTTCTATGTATTGTTTTCATTAACTGCAATTTTTTCTTCAATTGCCCAAAATGTTGACAAATCGCTTGTTTCTAAAAAAGCAGAAGAAGCTAAAAAGGCAGCCGATGAGCTTAAGAAAGTTGACACAGGTGATAAGGTTTGGACTTTTTCCGGAGTTATCGGAACAAATGCCGCAGCTACAGGTATGGTGAACTGGGCTGCCGGAGGAAAGAATAACGTTAACGGTATCGCTTTTGCAAGATTAAGGCTTTTGTGGAAAAAAGACCATTTTGCTTGGGATACAAGTTTTGACACAGAATACGGCCTTTCATGGATTGACCAAGATGAAGACCCTTTGCAGAAATCGAGTGATAAAATAAATTTCTCTACCAAAATGGGGTGGGAGTTTCGTAAGTCGTGGTATCTTACAGTCTTAGGTGCGTTCCAGTCGCAATATGCCATGGGATATGAGTATGTCACCGGTTATAATCCTCCTATATCTAAATGGCTTGCCCCTTCTTATACAGATTTCTCAATCGGTATTGACTGGAAGCCTAACAAGATATTTTCTGTATATGCCTCACCGATTGCCGGAAGAGTGACTTCTGTCTCTGTTTCAGATAGTTTTAATGATAAATTCAGAGAACAATATAACGAGGATATGAAAGCACTTGATCCCAACTCGGAATGGGTGGATTACGACTTGCGGCAGGTCTTGCAGGAGAAATACGGAACTTATGTTTATAGTGATGATGGTGAGAGCAAGATTTACAAGAATGCCCGTGCCGAGTTCGGTTTTACTTTTAAAGGAGCTGTAAATTATAAGTATAAGGACCTGACATTGATGACTACATTAGGCCTCTTCACTCTATATTCATGGGATAAAAGACCGATAAACAATCCAGATTCATATTTCAAGTATATGGACAATAACCGACGTTTCGGAAATTTTGATGTTGACTGGGATGTGGCAATATCATATCAGTTACTGAAACTGCTGAATGTCACTTTGTCAACAAGTCTGAAATATTACAACGGTTTGCTTATCGACAAGGTACATGATGACGGTACAACCACAGTGGCAGAACGTGTACAGTTCAAGTCGGTACTTGGTTTGGGAGTGGGATATACGTTCTGATTATGAATATGCAAAAAAGTAAGTGTCATTGTCTGGAAAAATCCGGCAATGGCACTTACTTTTTTTATGGATATTGTAGTGTATAGTCAGTCCTTTTTGTAAGGTAATAATTTGAATGTTACAGGCACTTGGTATTCTACAGGAATACGTAAGCCTCTTTGCCATCCTGGTTCCCACTTTCCCATTTCTGAAAGCACCCTTATGGCTTCTTTGTCAAGCGAAGGGAATACGCTTCTTATTATTTTAAAATCGGATGTAGAACCGTCTGGGTTTACCGTGAATTGGACAATAACGCACCCTTCTACTCCTCCATTCAGAGCATCGGCCGGATATGTTATATTTTCTTTTACATATTCCATTAGTGCGGCGGTTCCTCCTGGATATTCGGGCTCTTGTTCTATTATCATAAAAAATCCAGTATCATCCTCGCAAAGATCTTCTTCAGGTATTGCTTTGAGAGGTTTGGGAATAATCTTAGGTCTGTTTCTCTCTATTGCTATTTGGTCTATACGTTTTATATCATCATTTAATTTTATAGGAGATTTTTTGAGCGAATTTATTTTTTCTTTCGTTGCTACAAAGTTTAATGTTTGTTTTCCTACGTATGAAATGGATACTATAGAATTTATGGGGACATCAATCTCAAAGGTCCCATCAATAAATGGTATAGTACCGTCAATAATTGTTCCATCATCAGGACTTTTTATCGTTATATTCGCAGAACTTAATGGGGTATTTGTGTTTGCATCGACCACTTTCCCTTTAAACTTAATCAGCTTTATGGTTTCAGAAGGATCGTTGTCGCATGAGATGCTATTGCCTATTATCGTAGCCGACGGAATGATAAATAACATTATTGTTATAATGTATGGCAAATACGGTTCCCAAATGCTTGATTTCTTTTCTGTCATAGTAAAATGATTTTGGGGTGATGGTTTATTATATATTTAATGTTTTTCTTAAAGTAACAGAAAAATATAGTTGGTTAATCAAAACTTATTTATATAATCTTGATAAATACTTCCTCAGATTCTGTTGTCTGCCCCCCACATCATTTTTTCCCTTAAAGTATTGAAAAACGTGTGGTTGCATCGTTTCACTATCTTTATGAAATGATTGGCCCGTTTTATTATCAGTCGTGCTTCTTCATGACAGCTTTCACTTCTACCGTCAACTGCTATCAGGAAGTTATGACTACGGCTTTCTACTTCGAGTGTTATTTCCCAGTCATCACGTATTACTATGGGGCGTACATTAAGGCTGTGTGGGGCAACAGCAGTAATGCTGAAGGTTCCGCTTTGCGGTACCATAATAGGACCTCCAACACTTAGCGAGTATCCCGTGGAGCCTGTGGGAGTGGCAACTATAAGTCCATCTGCCTGGTAAATATTCAGGAGTTGATTATTGATGTATGCTTTTATAGTTATCATTGATGAGCTGTCTCTTTTCAGGACAGCTATTTCATTTAGTGCGTATGGACTTCCTTTAAGAATGTTGTTTTCGCATGTCAGTTTTAGTACACGTCTTGATTCTGCGATATATTTCCCTTGATATATCTCATCGAAAGTTTCTTCCATCTCATCAGGTGAAATTGCAGCTAAGAATCCAAGACGTCCGGTGTTTATTCCCAAAATAGGAATTTCTTTTTCTCCAACACGGCTTGCTGCCTTGAGGAATGTTCCGTCACCTCCTATGCTTAATACCATATCAGCAGTGAAATTATTGCCGTCGAATATTTCCAGACCACTTAAATCAGTCTTGGTATGTATTCTTAGAAATTCGTAGAACTCATGGCTTATGCATATATTGGCATTCTTTTTACGTAGAATCCTAAGTAAATGAGCGACATGTGCTGATTTGTGTTCCTGATATGTGTTCCCGAAAATGGCAAATTTCATCTCCTTTTGCATAAAGTGTGGCTTATTATCAATCTTTTTTAACCTGTATGTTAGTTGGTTTATGATAAAACCTGCTAACTTTGCATTCTGTTATGCAAAGATATAAAAATCATAAATTATGACCAAACTAAGCGTAAATATAAACAAGATTGCCACATTACGCAATGCACGTGGTGGAAATAATCCTGATGTTGAGAAGGTGGCACTGGATTGCGAATCTTTCGGAGCTGAAGGTATAACTGTTCATCCGCGTCCGGATGAACGCCATATCAGATATAGCGATGTATATGCTCTTCGTCCTCTACTAAGAACAGAATTTAATATAGAAGGATATCCGTCCAGTGATTTTATAGATTTGGTTTTGAAGGTTAAACCGCATCAGGTGACTCTTGTACCGGATGCACCGGACCAGATAACATCTAATTCAGGATGGGACACAAAAGCTAATCTGGATTTCCTGTCTGATTTGATGGATAGATTTGGCGAGGCCGGTATAAGGACTTCAATCTTTGTTGGGACAGATATAGAAATGATAGAATATGCCGCACGTGCCGGTGCTGACAGGGTGGAATTATATACAGAACCATATGCTTCCGGATTTAAAAAGAATCCTGAAGAGGCTGTAGCTCCTTTTATTGAAGCGGCCAAGGCTGTACGACGATTGGGTATGGGGCTTAATGCCGGTCATGATCTCAGTCTGGAGAATCTGGAGTTCTTCCATCGTAATATTCCGTGGCTTGACGAAGTGTCTATAGGCCACGCTTTAATATGCGATGCCTTGTATTTAGGGTTGAAGAAAACTATTGAAGAATATAAAAAATGTCTGGAATAAGTTTAAGATTAATATTAAAAACTAACAATTAGAATATCATGCAATTACTTACACTTTTGGCGGCTGCACAGATGACTGCCGACACAATGGCGGGAGCAAATCCGGTGCTAACTCCGGTAGTTGACAGTGAACCGCAAATGAATCTTTGGGATATGGCATTAAAAGGCGGATGGATAATGGCGGTGCTGGCTGTCATGTCTGTCATAGCGTTCTATATCTTTTTTGAACGTGCTTTTACGATAAGCCGTGCAGCTAAGGAAGATCCGCTGTTTATGGACAGAATTCGTGATTATATACGAAGTGGAGAAGTGAAATCGGCTATTAATTATTGTCGTATAGCCAACACACCTGCGGCCAGAATGATAGAAAAAGGAATCACACGTATGGGACATCCTGTGGCAGATGTTCAGGCTGCCATTGAGAATACCGGAAACATAGAGGTGGCAAAATTGGAGAACGGACTGTCTATAATGGCTACAATTTCAAGTGGGGCTCCTATGTTAGGCTTTTTAGGAACTGTAACAGGTATGGTGCAGGCTTTCTGGAATATGGCAAATGCCGGAAACAATATTGATATTACGCTTTTGTCAAGCGGTATTTATGAGGCTATGATTACTACTGTGGGTGGTCTTGTAGTAGGTATCATAACAATGTTTGCCTATAATCATCTGGTTTATAGAATAGACAAGGTGGTGAGCCAGATGGAGGCACGCACGATGGCTTTTATGGATTTATTGAACGAACCTAACGAAAAATAATATCATGGCACTTAAAAGAAGACAAAGGATATCGCCGGGATTCAGTATGTCGTCAATGACAGACTTGATATTCCTGTTGCTTATATTCTTTATGATTACTTCTACCATGGTTTCGCCGAATGCAATCAAGGTGCTGCTTCCACAGGGATCGCAGCAGACATCGGCAAAACCTATGGCAAGGATTATCATAGACAAGAACTTGAATTATTACGGTGCCTTCGGCAATGAGGATGAAATGCCACTGTTTATAGACGAGGTAACACCTTTTCTGCAGGATTGTGCAGCCAAGGAGCCTGAAATGTATGTGGCACTTTATGCCGATGAGTCTGTTCCTTACAGGGAGATAGTGCGCATTTTGAATGTCGCAAATGAGAATCATTTTAAAATGGTGTTGGCCACAAGAAGGCCGGATAAAAAATGAAAAGAAGCAAAATAACAGGAATTATAGGGACATTGGCCGTACATGTTCTGGTTGTGGTGTTGCTTCTCTTGCTTAATCTGGCTGTGCCGGAAAAGCAGGAAGAGGGAGGTGTGCCTGTTATGATGGGAAATACCGATTTGGCTCAAGGTAGCGCAGATCCCTATACAATGACTGAGGTAGATGTGATGCCACAGCCACAACCTGAGACCCAGAGTGTGCCGGAACCGCAGCCTGAAGTGGAACAACCGATGATAACCCAGCAGGATGAACCGTCGCTGAAGGTGAAGGAAGAAAAACTGAAAGAAAAGAAAAAGTCGGATACTCAATCGAAGGTGACACCTCAAAAAAATAAGGAAGAAAGTATAGAAGCTGTCAGAGAAAAAACTGAGGCAGAGAAACGTGCCGAAGCTGAAAAAGCTGCTGCTGAGGCTGCCGCAAATAAGATTGCCGGTGCTTTCGGAAAAGGAGCACAGATGGGTAGTAAGGGTACAGCAACTTCAGGCTCAGGAGTACAGGGTAGAGCGGAAGGAAACAGTACTACCGGTGGAATGGCAGGTAGTGGTGGATATGGAACATTCGATTTGAACGGACGTAGCTTGGGACAAGGTGGTTTGCCGGTTCCGGTATATAATGTGCAGGAAGAGGGGCGTGTGGTAGTGACTATTGTGGTTAACCCTGCCGGACAGGTGATAAGTACAAGTATTAACAAACGTACTAATACTGTGAATCCTGCATTGAGAAAGGCTGCGGAGGACGCTGCCAGAAAAGCACGTTTCAATTCTGTGGACGGACCGGATAACCAGAGTGGAACCATAACATATTATTTCAGGCTGAGGTGATTAATATTTAATAATTAACAATGAACAATTAATAATTAAGAATGATGTAGTAAACTCATTATTAATTATTAATTTTTAATTTTTCATTCAATATCATGAAACCAATGATTTTTTTGGCTGAGGGATTCGAGGAATCCGAAGCTCTGTTGCCGTTGGATATTCTACGCCGCGGTGGATTAGATGCCATTACAGTGTCTGTAACTTCAGACAGGATTGTGAAAAGTTCGCATGGCGTTCAGGTGGTCGCTGACGCTTTGATAAGTGAAATATCTGTAGAAGATGTGCAGATGATTATCTTGCCGGGAGGACTTCCAGGAGCTACAAATCTTGATGAGTGTCAGTCCTTGGATAAGATGATAATGGATTTTGCTTCTAAAGGAAAGTCTCTGGCTGCCATTTGTGCGGCTCCTATGGTATATGGCAAGCGTGGTTTACTCAAAGGAAAGAAAGCTACTTGCTATCCTGGTTTTGACAAGTATTTGGATGGAGCCGAATATACAGGTGCTTTGGTGGAATGTGTTGATAATTTTATCCTTGGCAAAGGTCCGGCTGCAGCTGCGGAATTTGGATTTGCTATCCTTGAGAAACTTGCGGGACGTGAAAAGGCTAATGAAGTAAGAAAAGGAATGCTTTACGCATGATGAAGCAGTATGTAATTATAGTGGCAGGAGGGAAGGGACTGCGCATGGGAGGAGATCTGCCAAAGCAGTTTATCCCTCTTGACGGTAAGCCAGTACTGATGCGCACTCTTGAGAATTTCTTTTCATTCTCATCTGATATAAATATAGTGCTGGTTTTGCCACATGACCATCAGGAGTATTGGAGAAAACTGTGTGAGAAGTATGATTTCAGTGTACCACACCGTATTGCCGATGGTGGACAAACTCGTTTTCATTCAGTTCAGAACGGTTTGTCGTTAGTTGAAGATGATAATGCTGTGGTGGCTGTTCACGACGGAGTACGTCCTTTTGTTTCTCACGATGTTATAAGCCGTTGTTTTGGTATTGCTGCCGGTGGAAAGGCTGTTGTTCCGGTAGTGGATGTGGTAGAAACCGTCAGACGAATGGAACAGGACGGAACGAGTGTTACAGTACCGCGCAGCTCTTACCGTCTTGTGCAAACTCCGCAGGTTTTTCCTGTGCGTATGCTGAAGGAAGCGTATTCGTATGGTTATAAAGAGGATTTCACAGACGATGCGTCGGTGGTAGAAGCCATCGGGCAGCGCGTTGAACTGGCAGAAGGAAACAGAGAAAATATAAAAATCACCACACCATTTGATTTGGTTGTGGCGGAAGCTATATGCAGAAATAGTATCTGACAAATAAAATCTAAAAATCTGAAGAAAGAATTTTGTCATCACGTCAAATTATCGATTTGTCATCACGAGACATCAAGTTTCTTCCCGGCGTAGGTCCGCATAGGGCAGAAATCTTGGAGAAGGAATTAGGCATACGTTCCTTCAAGGATTTGCTGTATCATTTTCCATATAAATATGTTGATCGCAGTCGTATATACAAGATAGGGGAGATTGATGGCTCTATGCCCTATATACAGCTAAAAGGGCAGATTCTCAGTTTCGAGACTTTTGGCGAAGGAAGACAACGCAGATTGGTGGCTCACTTCTCGGATGGTACCGGTGTGGCTGATCTTGTATGGTTTCAAGGTATCAAATTTATTACAGGAAAATATAAGTGTAGAGAAGAATATATAGTGTTCGGGAAACCTTCTATATTTGGAGGACGTGTGAATATTGCTCATCCCGATATAGAGTCAACTGAAGGAATGACACTTTCTGCTATGGGGCTCAGACCATATTACAATACTACGGAGAGGATGAAAAAAATGAATATCTCTTCTGGTACGATAGAAAAACTCGTCGCAAACATTTTCACTGTTATTGGAGATTACTCGGAGGAGGAAACTCTAAGTCCTGGTATTATATCTAAGCATGGGTTGATGCCGCTTATGGAGGCACTACGAAATGTGCATTTCCCACAAAATCCTGAAATACTTAGAAAGGCACAGTATCGGCTTAAATTTGAGGAATTGTTCTATATCCAACTTAATATCTTGCGGTTCTCGCGTGAGAGAAGGAACCGCTTTGGTGGACTTGTTTTCAGTAAGGTGGGTGAGAAATTCAATACTTTTTATTCGGAATATCTTCCTTTTAGTCTTACAGGTGCTCAGAAACGGGTGGTACGTGAAATGCGTCGTGATATGGGTAGTGGACGACAGATGAACCGTTTGCTGCAAGGTGATGTAGGTAGCGGTAAGACTCTTGTGGCATTGTTGGCCATGTTGATAGCTCTTGATAACGGATATCAGGCTTGTATGATGGCACCTACGGAAATATTGGCTTCGCAACATTATGAAACGTTATGTCGTTTCCTTCATGGTATGGATGTCAGAGTTGAATTACTTACTGGTTCTGTTAAGGGAAAGAAAAGAGATACCATTCTAAAGGACCTTATGGATGGTGGAGTTCATATCTTGGTAGGAACCCATGCTGTGATAGAGGATACTGTGACATTTGCATCATTAGGATTGGTGATTATAGATGAACAACATCGTTTCGGTGTAGAGCAGAGAGCAAGATTGTGGACCAAGAATAAAATTCTGCCTCATGTGTTGGTTATGACAGCTACGCCTATACCTCGAACGTTGGCAATGACTCTTTACGGTGACTTGGATGTGTCTGTCATAGACGAGCTTCCACCGGGCAGGAAGCCTGTAACGACAGTTCATCGCTTTGACAGTATGAGGGCTTCGATGTACGAATTTGTACGCGGACAGTTACGCATGGGGCGTCAGGCGTATATAGTCTATCCTTTGATACAGGAGAGTGAGAAGATGGATATCAAGAATTTGGAAGATGGCTATGCTATGGTTTGTGAGGTGTTTCCGGAGTATAGAGTGAGTCGTGTACACGGTAAAATGAAACCTGTGGAGAAGGATGAAGAGATGCGTCGCTTTGCCGGATGTGAAACGCAGATTATGGTGGCTACAACTGTAATAGAAGTTGGAGTGAATGTTCCTAATGCTTCCGTGATGGTTATAGAGAATGCTGAACGTTTCGGGCTTTCACAGTTGCACCAGCTTAGAGGAAGAGTTGGTAGGGGGGCAGATCAGTCATACTGTATTCTTATGACAGGATATAAACTTTCTGAAGAAACACGCAAGAGAATTCAGATTATGGTGGATACGAACGATGGTTTCGAGATTGCGGAGGCAGACTTGAAGTTGCGCGGACCAGGTGATATTGAGGGTACACAACAGAGTGGAGTGGCTTTTGATCTGAAAATCGCTAATCTGGCGCGTGATGGACAGCTTTTGCAGTATGTTCGTGATGTGGCGGAGAAGATTATTGACGATGATCCTCAGGCTAATAAACCGGAAAACGCAGTGGTGTGGCGACACCTTGCAGAAATCAGAAAAAAGAATTTTAATTGGTCCGCAATATCATAATTACAAAAAAATAAGACTGCCGCATTATAGTCTTGCAGCAGTCTTTTATTATTTGTTTGTATTTATGAAATCTGACTTATCTCTTTGAGGCCATTTCCAACAGTTTGTCAACAGCAGCGTTCAATCCGTCCGGATTCTTACCACCGGCGGTCGCAAAGTGAGGCTGACCTCCACCACCGCCCTGAATCAGTTTTGCGGCTTCGCGAACCATAGTTCCGGCATTCATTCCGGCTTTTACAAGGTCTTCACCAAGCATAACTGTAAGCATAGGTTTACCTTCGTAGGCACTACCGATTGCTACAAACAGATTGGCACCCATTTCACCTTTCAGCTGGAATGCAAGATTTTTCACAGTATCGGCAGGTAAAGGAAGTACTGCACTTACCACCTTCATGCCTTCTACATCTTTTGCATTTTCTATCAGTTTAGCCTTCACGGTAGCTTCCTTTTCCTTCATGAATTCTTCAACCTGCTTCTTTAAGCCAGAGTTTTCCTCAATATATTTGTTGATTGCAACTTTCAGGTCAGGAGCATTGTTGAACAGAGCCTTCAAGTCAGCCAGAGTATCCTGTATTGTATCCAGCATTTCTTCTACCTTTGCACCTGTTACAGCCTCAATACGGCGTACACCGGCAGCTACAGAACTTTCAGAAATGATTTTTACCATACCAATCTTACCTGTTGCAGATACATGTGTACCTCCACAGAATTCTATTGATGATCCGAATTGTACCACACGTACTTCATCACCATATTTCTCGCCGAACAGTGCGATTGCACCAAGTTCCTTAGCCTTTTCGATAGGCAGATTGCGATATTCAGTCAGAGGAACATTTTCACGTATCTTCGCATTTACCAAGTGTTCCACTTCGCGTATCTGTTCCGGTGTAACCTTTTGGAAATGTGAGAAGTCGAAACGCAATGAATCAGGAGTTACGAGCGAACCTTTTTGTTCTACGTGTGTACCAAGAACCTGACGTAATGCTTCGTCAAGCAAGTGTGTACATGAGTGATTCGCAGCACATGCACTACGTTTGTCTGTATCAACACAAGCCATCATTGGGGCTTCAGGATGTTCAGGCAATTTCTTCGCAATATGTATAGGAAGATTGTTTTCCTTCTTGGTGTCGATAATATCGATAGTCTCAAATTCGCTTACCAATACACCTGTATCGCCTACTTGACCACCACTTTCCGCGTAGAAAGGAGTATCACTCAGAACAATCTGATAAAGAGTCTGATTCTTTTGTTTAATCTGACGATATCTAAGAATGGAAGTTTCATATTCAGTATAGTCATATCCAACGAACTGGGTTTCACCTTCCTTTAAAGTTATCCAGTCGCCTGTTTCTACAGCAGCTGCATTACGCGCACGTGCTTTCTGTTTTTCCATTTCAACTTCAAAACCTTTTACATCGGCAGTAAGACCATTTTCGCGAAGAATAAGTTCGGTAAGGTCGAATGGGAACCCGAATGTATCATATAGAGTGAAAGCATCTACACCGCTGATTTCAGTTTTACCAGCCGCTTTAGTCTCATTTATAGTCTTGTCAAGCAGACGGATACCTGTTTCAAGAGTACGCAGGAATGATTCTTCCTCTTCTTTGATAACCTTTTCAATCAGGCTCTGTTGAGCCTTCAGTTCAGGATAAGCACCACCCATATTTTCTACTAAAACAGGAACCAGACGATACATGAATGCCTGTTTCTGTCCGAGGAAAGTATAGGCGTAGCGTACTGCACGACGCAGAATACGGCGGATTACATAACCGGCTTTTGCATTTGAAGGTAATTGTCCGTCAGTTATAGAGAAAGCAATTGTTCGTATATGGTCTGCTATAACACGCATTGCCACGTCAGTTTTTTCTTCTTTTCCGTAAGTTACGCCTGCCATATCTCCAATAACTTTTATGATTGGTTGGAACACGTCAGTATCGTAGTTTGAACGTTTTCCCTGCATAGCCATACACAGACGTTCGAATCCCATACCTGTGTCGATAACCTTTGCAGGAAGAGATTCAAGACTACCGTCAGCCTTACGGTTATATTGCATGAACACAAGGTTCCAGATTTCTATAACCTGCGGATGGTCGTGGTTTACAAGCTCACGTCCCGGTATAGCCGCACGTTCTTCTTCAGGACGAAGGTCGATATGTATTTCCGAGCATGGTCCACAAGGTCCTGTATCTCCCATTTCCCAGAAATTGTCGTGCTTGTTACCGTTTATTATATGGTCTTCCGGCATATATTGTGCCCAAAAACCAGCAGCTTCATTGTCGCGTTCCAGACCTTCTTCCGGACTTCCTTCGAAAACTGTGGCATAAAGGTTTTTAGGATCAATTTTAAGTACTTCAACTAAGAACTCCCACGCCCATGAGATAGCCTCTTTCTTGAAATAATCTCCGAATGACCAGTTACCCAGCATTTCGAACATTGTGTGATGGTAAGTGTCGTGTCCCACCTCTTCAAGGTCATTGTGTTTTCCGCTTACACGGAGACATTTCTGAGAGTCTGTTACACGTTTATATTTTGCGGGATGATTTCCCAGGATAATATCTTTAAACTGGTTCATACCTGCATTGGTAAACATCAGCGTAGGGTCGTCTTTGATCACCATTGGTGCGGAAGGCACAATCTGATGTCCTTTCGACTCAAAAAATTTTACGAACGAGTCGCGGATTTCATTTGCTGTCAACATATTTATATTCTATGATGGTTAATATTCTGAAAATTGATTTGCAAAGATAACTTGTTTTATTATTTTTGTCGTTAAAAATGATGCAAAATATTGATATATTGTATCTTATTTTTTCATAAAACGAATAGGAATGCGTAAAGTTTATTATATATATAATCCCAAAACACGGACATACGATCGTATTTACCCTACTTTGCGCCAAAGAATAATGAGTTATCTGAGGCGTTTGTTTGTGGGTATGGGATTAGGAGCAGGTAGTTTTCTCATCTTTTTCTTCATTTTTGGTTCTCCTTCTGAAAAGAGTTTACGGACGGAGAATTCCCAATTGCAGGCACAATATCATATTTTGTCCACAAGACTTGATGAGGCTCTTGATGTTATGAAGCAGATTCAGCAGAGAGATGATAATCTGTATAGGGTTATAATGCAGGCCGATCCTGTAAACGACAGGTTGAGACTGGCAAGTTATGGTAATACAAACAGATATGGCGAACTGATGGATATGGCAAATTCCAGGCTTGTCGTCAATACTTCAAAGAAAATGGATCTTCTTGCCAGACAATTGTATATACAGTCAGAGTCTTTTGACGAAGTAGTGAAGATGTGTAAAAAACATGATGAAATGCTTGAATGTATTCCAGCTATACAGCCTGTTTCAAACAAAGATCTTAAAAGGACGGCATCCGGTTATGGAACACGTATTGACCCGATTTATAAAACCGTAAAGTTTCATGAAGGAATGGATTTCTCGGCCAATGTGGGAACATCGGTGTATGTCACTGGTAATGGTAAAGTGATAAAGGCTGGTTGGGAAGGGCTTTATGGAAATTGTATAACTGTCGATCATGGTTTTGGCTATGTGACAAAGTATGCTCATTTAAGTAAAATCAGAGTGAGAAACGGGCAGAATGTTGTTAGAGGAGAAATTATTGGTGACGTAGGAAGCACAGGAAAGAGTACTGGACCGCATCTGCATTATGAAGTACATGTAAAAGGCAAAGTAGTGAATCCGGTCAATTATTATTTTATGGATCTGAACGCAGAAGATTATGATAAGATGGTAGAAATAGCATCTAACCATGGTAAGGTTTATGATTGATTCTTAGAGTTTTGTTTTATGGTTTTACGTACAGATAAAGAGTTGAAAATATATTACTCGATAAGTGAGGTCGCACAAATGTTTGGTGTGAACGAGTCTTTATTGAGATATTGGGAGAAAGAATTTCCATTTATTGCACCTAAAAAGGCTGGTGGAAATATCCGTCAATACAGGAAAGAGGATATAGATAATGTCAGATTAGTTTATCATCTGGTAAAAGAAAAAGGTATGACTTTGGCCGGTGCTAAACAAAGACTAAAACAGGAAAAGGAACTTGAAGTAAGGAACGTTGATATTATTGAACGTCTTAAAGACATAAAAGAAGAGCTCCTTAGTATTCGTAAGGAGCTCGATTATATGACTTAATCAGTAGTGTCATCATCAAAATTTTCAATTCTTGTTACTCTTTTTACGTTTTCTATTTTTTTGAGGTTATTACAGATTGTATTTACGTCATCCACATCATGTACATATAACTGTATTCGTCCTTCGAAAATACCATCGTTAGACTCGATGTGCAGTTTATGGATGTTTACGTTTAGTTGTTGCGATATTACTTCTGTAACCTTATTAAGTATTCCTATACCGTCTATTCCTTTTACGAATACGTTTACAGGGAAATTTAGGGCTTTACCCGTTTCCCATTGCACAGCCAAAAGACGATTTCCAAAACTTGATTTCAATTGCGCAGCAATCGGACAATGCAGTTTATGGATAATAATCCTGTTATTGTCGTCAATATATCCTAAAACATCATCTCCCGGTATAGGCTTGCAACAGTCTGCAATGATGTAATTCTTTTGTATTGTATCAGGGGTCAGTTTTACAATCTTCTTTTTGTCTATGTCAATTGTTGCGGCAGTAGTCTCCTTCTGTATATTTTTATTTTTGTTACTTCCTCCAAATGGGAAAGGAATAAATTTCTTCCAACCATTGTTAGTCGTTTTTTCTTTCAGTTCGTCAATGTCACCATCACCAAGTTTTATTACTTTCTGTCCTATTTGTAACATTAATTCTTCAGGAGACTTGATTTTATGAAGATTACATAACTTTAAAATATTCTCTTCACTGGCTTCGATTTTTGCATTTTTGAGAAAATCATTAAGCATGTCTTCACCAATCTGCTGTGACTCTTTACGCTCGCGCCTGAGTATTGCCTGTATTTTGGCCTTTGCTTTTGCTGTAGTTGCAAAGTTTACCCAGTCCGGTTGTACCTTCTGAGATTTTGATGTGAGGATTTCCACTTGGTCACCACTTTGTAGCTTATGGCTTAGCGGTACAAGTTTATGGTTTACTTTTGCGCCTATACAGTGGCTTCCAAGGAATGTGTGTATTGAAAAAGCAAAGTCCAATGCGGTACAATTCTGTGGCATTGTTTTTATTTCGCCTTTAGGAGTAAATACAAATATTTCAGATGCGAAAAGGTTTAGCTTTATTGTGTCAAGAAAGTCAAGTGCATCAGGTTGTGGGTCATCAAGTATTTCCTTAATAGTGTGCAGCCATTTTCCTAATTCTCCTTCATCTTCACTTATTCCTCCTTCTTTGTATTTCCAATGAGCGGCAAAGCCTTGTTCCGCTATTTCGTTCATCCTTTCGCTTCTTATCTGTACTTCTATCCATCTTCCCTTATTACTCATAAGTGTGACATGGAGAGCCTGATAGCCGTTAGCTTTAGGATGGCTAACCCAGTCTCTTAATCTGTCAGGATGAGGCTTGTATATACTTGAAATGGATACGTAAATGTTGAAACAGTCAATAGCCTCTTTATCTGGATTTTCAGGCTCAAATATGATTCTTACGGCAAGAATATCGTATATTTCCTCAAATGTTATGTGCTTGGTCTGCATCTTGTTCCATATAGAATATGGCGATTTCACTCTTGCCTGTATTCTATATTTCAGTCCCATATTGTTCAGTTGTTCTTTTATAGGGGCTGTAAACTCTTCAAAAAGACTGTCGCGCTCAGCCTGTGTGGCTTCCAGTTTTTTCTGTATCTGTGCATATGCTTCCGGATGTTCATATTTGAAACTCAAGTCTTCAAGTTCTGTCTTGATCTTGTTAAGTCCGAGTCTGTTAGCCAATGGGGCGTATATGTATAATGTCTCTCCTGCTATCTTATATTGTTTGCTTGGTAACATAGAACCAAGTGTACGCATATTGTGCAGGCGGTCAGATATTTTTATCAGGATAACCCTGATATCATCGTTCATTGTGAGAAGTAGTTTCTTGAAATTTTCCGCCTGTGCGGATGCCCTGTCTCCAAAGATTCCACCGGATATTTTTGTCAGTCCGTCAACTATTAAGGCTATTTTTTCTCCGAATAAGTTCTGAATATCTTCTACTGTATAGTCAGTATCTTCTACCACGTCATGTAATAAGGCCGCACATATTGATGTGGAGCCAAGACCTATTTCGCAGCAGGCAATTCTTGCTACTGCTATGGGATGTAGTATGTAAGGTTCGCCGGAGCGTCTTCGCACTCCTTTATGCGCTTGTTTGGCGAAATTGAATGCTTTTGTAATGATTTCTACTTTTTTCCTGTGTCGGCTTTCCAAGTATCTGTTCAGTAGTTCTTCAAAGGCTTCGTTTATCACCTTTTCGTCAGTTTGTTCCTGAGTTAGCTTTTCATCCGTCATATACGTATTCCTCCAAAAATAACATAATGCAAAAATATGAAATAATCAAAAAAAAGCAAGTATTTCTAAGGTAATTAATTGAAATACTTGCTTTTTTAGCGCATTTATCTTATTCTGATAGTTTTGCCGGCGCGTATATTGCTGCCTTTAATACCATTCAGTCTTCTTATCTGGTTTATGCTTACACCATATTTGGCAGCTATGCCTCCCAAAGTTTCTCCACTTCTGATTTTATGATATACCTCAGCGGTTTTAGGAGTTGTGACTTTTACAGTAGATCTCCTGTTCTGATATATTTGAGGTTTATAGTTGTAAATACTGTCTTCATGTTCCAAAAAACAACTCACCATATTGTTTGGCAGTCTTAGCGAGTATGTTTTTTCGTTGCCAGGAATTATGTCTTTCCTGAATTCCGGATTCAATGCGCGGAGTTGATCTATATCAATTTTACATACATCTGCTATCTGGTTCAGATTTAAAACTCTGTTTATGTGGATTGTATCTGTTCCTTCAGGCATCTGCATTGCCATTGGTCTGATGTTATGTTCGCAATAATATGTCATTATATAATTAGCTGCAACAAATGCCGGAACATATCCTCTGGTTTCTTTGGGTAAGAAATTGTATATTGACCAGAAGTCTGTTGCTCCGCCGGCACGTCTTATGGCTTTATTGATATTTCCCGGACCGCAATTGTATGCTGCCAATACAAGATTCCAATCATGATATATATCGTAAAGGTCTTTTAAGTATTTTGCCGCTGCATACGTTGATTTAATGGGATCTCTTCTTTCGTCAATCAGTGAGTTGACTTCAAGTCCATAAATCTTTCCTGTTCTTAACATGAATTGCCATAGGCCTGTAGCTCCCTGTCTGGAGACAGCATTAGGATTCAGTGCCGATTCAATTACAGGTAAATATTTCAATTCCAATGGTAAATTGTATATTTCAAGAGCTTCTTCGAAGATTGGCATGTATAAGTTGTTGGCACTTAACATGAACGCCACGGTCTCGCGTAGTTTTGTAGTATATTGGCCTATGAATTTTTTGATGATGTCATTGTAAGGCATTTCTATTATTGCCGGTATGCGTTGAAGCCTGTCTATATAAACGGAATCACTTATATTGGGATTGGAATATCCTGATTCACAACTTATAGGAGTTATATAGTTTTTCGAAATCCAATCAAGATACAGGCTGTCAGTGGCAGACAACATTCCTTGGGGAAGCTCAATTTCTTCGTTCTCTCCCAAATCATTCTTTACAGTAATAGTTTCCACTTTTTCCTGTGAATATAGTGTGGAAAAACCTAATGATAAAAGACAAATTAAAAATTTTCTCATAATCTAAAATTTAATATTACATTGCAAACCTACTCCTTGAGGGCGGTTGCGTAATACATCATTGAACAACGTAGGTTCGAGCTTAAAACTCAAATCCTTTGAGATGTCGAAATCCGACAGTTCCGCATCCACGTATGCGTCAATAACCGATAACAGATATACACCGATGAATGCAAATATACTTAGATCTCTTTGACGCCTATAAACGTCTTTGGCGTTTTTAAATGTATTCTGATAATACTCTAAATTGCTTTCAATATCAACGTATGGTGGAATAAAGTCTTTGTAACTGTCATTGTTGGGATTGTCGCTCATTATATCCTGATATGCCTGCGAATAGTCGCTATACATTTTGTTGTTCCAGGTCAAAGCGTATGCACAACCTACAAATCCGCCATATATTATGGGCAGTTTCCAGTATTTACGATTATATATCTGACCGGCTCCCGGCAGAACCATTGCCATCCATAATGATTTGTTTGAGTCAGGTATCCATCGTTTTGTTTGCTTATTGTCTGTACTGTTCAGTACCGAGTCGCTTTTTAATGATATCAAGGCTGTATCTACCGGAGCTTCCAGTTTTTCTATTTCTTTTGCGATTTCGTCATCAGCTTCTATTGGAACAATACTGTCATTCCTGTTTACGGTTAAGCTGTCGTTGACGATGCTTTTTTCACTATTAATACTTGTTGGTTCATATACACTCATAGCCTGTATCTCTTTCATATAAAGAAATGACATGATGAAGATACAGAGTAAAACCATTATAGGATATATGTGGACTTTATGTTTCAAAGCTATAATCTTTATTCAGTTTGTTTTAACGAATCCAATATTTCCATTATTCTTTCAAGATCGGCTTCGTCATTGAACGGAATACTTATTTTACCTTTTCCTTTATTGTTGCATGACAATTGAACCTTTGCACCAAAAAAACTTGAAAGATGGTTTTGTAGAACGCCAAATGTCTCAGGTAGTTTCTCGTTTTTTACAACTTTCTTTTCCTGCTTTTCCGCATTCAGCGATTTTACAAGTTCTTCCACCTTCCTAACGGAATATCCGTTGGCTATTATTTCATTGAATATTTTCAATTGCATTTGTGGATCGTCGATAGATAAGAGAGCGCGTGCGTGTCCCATATCTATTTCTCTGTTCTTTAAAGCGACCTGGATAGTTGCAGGTAGTTTCAGAAGTCTCAGATAGTTGGCCACGGTAGTTCTGTTTTTTCCTACTCTTTCGCTTAATCTTTCCTGAGTCAGCTCATATTGTTCAATAAGATGTTGATAGGCAAGGGCTATTTCTAACGAGTTCAGATCTTCCCTTTGTATGTTTTCTATCAACGCCATTTCCATCACATTTTCATCATCTGCAGTCTTGATGTAAGCCGGTATGGTTTTAAGCCCGGCAAGTGCAGAAGCCTTGTATCTTCTCTCTCCGGCAATTATCTGATATGAGTCGTCGTTTATTTTTCTTAATGTAATAGGTTGAATTACACCTACTTCTGATATAGAATCGGCAAGTTCCTGTAATGCTATCGGGTCAAATTCACGTCGCGGCTGGTTAGGGTTGGCAGAAATCTTGCTCAACTCTATTTCGCCGATATTTGACGAACCGGATGTATGCACTTCCTCATTGTTGGATATAAGTGCGTCCAGTCCTCTTCCTAATGCAAATTTTTTCTGTACTGCCATGTCTTATTATCTATTTTTCATTATTATTTCGTTGGCCAATGCCAAATGGTTTTTTGCTCCGGTTGATTCTGCATCATACAGTATGGCCGGTATTCCATGGCTTGGTGCCTCACTCAGTTTTACGTTGCGTTGGATGATGGTTTTGAATACCAGTTCCTGGAAGTGTCTTTTAACATCATCATATATTTGGTTCGCAAGACGTAATCTTGAGTCGTACATTGTAAGAAGGAATCCTTCTATTTCCAATGACGGATTAAGTTTAGTCTTTATTATTTTTATGGTATTTAGCAGTTTGCTTATTCCTTCGAGGGCGAAATACTCGCATTGAACCGGTATGATGACAGAATTTGCAGCTGTCAGTGCATTTATTGTTATAAGTCCGAGTGAGGGTGAACAATCAATTAGTATATAGTCGTATTCATCTTTCATCGGCTCCAGAGCTTTTTTCATTATTTTTTCTCTGTTTTCCAGATTAAGCATTTCTATTTCAGCTCCTACCAGATCTATATGAGATGGTATGATGTCTAATCTGTCAATATCGGTTGTATATATGGCTTCTCTTATATCAGTTTGATTGATAAGGCATTCATAGATTGAGCAATCGATTTCGTTTACGTTTACTCCAAG
>CALUIE010000032.1 GCA_944320605.1 uncultured Phocaeicola sp.
TCTTTCAAAGAACTTCTTGTTTAACAACCGTATCATTTTCGATTGCGGGTGCAAAGGTACGAACTTTTTCTTTACATACAACTTTTTATACCACTTTTTTTCAAAAAAATTATATACAATATCATAAGAGACTGTTAATCAATGGAAAAACAGAACATTTTCTTTGCATTAATGTTACTGAATATAAAAACATAAACAAAATATACACATTAATAATATATTATAAAAAACAAGCAGTACTGAGAATAATAAGAAGAAGAAGAAGAAAATTAGAAATGTTGATACTATAAATCAGATTGTTTAAAATAAAGCTAAAACCATGTATTAATAAAAGCAAGAACACACAGAAAATATTCAAACTATGTTAAGTAGAAATATGTTGCAATTAGAATAATGTTGTGAAATGATTATCTCCACACGAACGTGTGGAGTACTCGACACGAGCGTGTGAAGAACTACGCACGAGCGTGTGGAGATCTCAACACGCCCGTGTCGAGACAATTATGCCATAATCTCAAGAAAGTGTATCATCGTAATCGTCAAGACGATTATTCCACAAATATTTTCTTGTTTCTTTTACAATTACACCTGAAAGCAATAGCAAAGAAACAAGATTCGGTATCGCCATAAAAGCATTAACAATATCTGCAAAACTCCAGACAAGAGAAAGATTTACTACTGAGCCTACATAAATCATTATAATCCAAACAATTCTATATGCAAGCATCACTTTTCTTCCTCCAAGATATTCTACTGCTTTTTGTGAATAATAAGTCCATCCTAAAATTGTACTGAAAGCAAATGTCACTATTCCAAAAGAAAGGACGGGAGTTCCGATATATGGGATCTTTGCAAAGGCCATCTTAGTCAAAGCTGCATCACTGGTATGATCAATTTCGGGATAAGCCAAAATACTACTTACAAGAACCAACCCCGTAAGAGCGCAAATAACAACTGTATCCCAAAATGTCCCTGTAGAAGAGACAAGAGCCTGTCTAACCGGATTTCTGGTTTGCGCTGCTGCTGCAACTATGGGCGCAGATCCTAAACCCGACTCATTTGAAAAAAGTCCACGAGCTATTCCATATCTTGCAGCCATCATTACAGTAGTACCTACAAATCCACTGCCGGCAGCTCTGGCAGAAAATGCAGATTCGAATATGAGATTCAATGCCTGTCCCAAATAAGCATGGTTTACAACAAGAATATAAATACATCCCAATACATACATTATCGCCATAAAAGGTACCAAAGCCGTACAAACTTTCGCTATGCCTTTTACACCAAAAATTACAACAAGTGCAGTGAGAACACTCATACATATACCGCTGATATGTGGCGATATATTATAGGATTCATTTAATAAAAGTGAGATTGAATTAGCCTGAACGGTATTGCCTATTCCGAAAGCAGCCAAAGCTGTAAATATACAGAATAATATCCCCAACCATCTCATACCGAGACCTTTCTCAAGCGCATACATAGGTCCACCTATCATCTCACCAAAAGAATTCTTTACCCTATATTTAACGGCAAGAAGTCCCTCGGCATATTTTGTTGACATACCAAGCACACCTGTAATCCAACACCAAAACACTGCACCCGGACCACCCAAAGCTACGGCAGTAGCTACACCTATAATATTTCCAGTACCTATGGTTGCAGCCAAAGAAGTAGCCAACGCTCCAAACTGACTTACATCACCATCAGCATTACCCTCTTTTGAAAATGACAACTTCAGAGCCTTAAACAAATACAACTGAGGAAACCTCAAACGTATAGTAAGAAAAAGATGTGTACCTAAAAGCATTATTATCATTGGCCAGCCCCATACCAACGAACTAAAATCATTAAAGAAACTTACTATTGACAATAAATCCATTTGTTATTATTTTTGGCACAAAAATAACAAACAAATAGTTATACAGCAAATAAAGAAACAAAAAAACAGTGTAAAAGGGCATTTATATAACATTTCAATTAGACAATTGGACAAAGTCCTTTCACCTGCTCCTCAAAATCTTCTCTGTTCTTCGCTTTGTTTTTTACGGCCGTTCTATAATTATAGATTGTCTGTGGAGAATAAAACAACAAAGTAGCAATTCTTGAACTGTCCTTTATCCCCAACCTTATAAGCGCAAATATTCTAAGTTCTGTATTCAGGATCTCACCTTTACCAGGAAATATTTCTTCTCCCTCTCTTAAAAGGGTATTAAATTCTGAAACAAAATCAGGATATAAAGTAATAAAAGCCGTATCAAAATTCACAAAAAACTGCCTCGCATCATTATCAGACATTTTACTGTTATTAGCTATTTTCAGTAAATCATCAATCTGTTTAGCTTTAATTTTTCTCTTCACCAAATCCTGATATTTATTAAGTTTGTCAATATAAGAGGCACATAACTCAATAAACAGACTGACATACTCTTCGCGTGTACGGTTAGTCTTCAGTAATTCAGAGTTTAAATCCTTTAACTGAATGTTCATTTCTGTCACAATTATTCTTTGTTTTCTAAGCAACTTAAGTTGTCTGAAAATATATAACATGGCAAGTACAAGAAGGATACTAAGAATACTGATGAAATATACAGATTTTACCAATATTCTGTTTTTCTCGATCCATTTATCCTGATACGTATTAACTATTGGAGGAAATTTTTTAGCAATCTCGAGCATCCTCAATCTGTTATTATAAAACATAGCATCCTCCATAGAATAGTTAATATACCTGTTGGCTCTTGCCAAATCCGGTTCCTGACTCTGATAAATAAGCATAGCAAGTTCCTGCATGGAAAGATTCTCCTTCAACGGACATGTTATATCAGAAATAGCTGACATTATTAGATATTTCTCATATTCTTTCAGGTTTCCCTGCCTTTTATGTGCAAATGCTAAACCACAAGTGACACATGCATATAATCTTGTATCAACTTTTAAACCTTCCAATGCCTTCTCGTAAAATTTTTGAGCCTCATATTGGTTACCTTTTCTGGCATTCAGCTCTCCACTCCAATACATAAATTCATTTGACGAAGAATCCAATACCATGAGGATTGAATCATTATAAAGCACTTCCTTATTTCTGAAATCTGCATAAAATGCGTCATCAGCCGAATACTCACTCCACACACTATAAACCCACTCGTATGCTGAATAGTAATCAAACAACAGAGATTTATCAAGATTATCCCTATTAATACCTTTCAGAACATCAAGTGCCTGCGAAAAATAACCGGTTGTGGCAAGTAAAAGAGAACGATTGATTTTGCATCTATCCACATATATTTCCATTGACGTCTTGGCAGCCATCCCTTCAGCCAAAGATAAATAGTAATATGCTGAATCAGACCTATAAGTATAATACTCATCAAATATATCATTGTAAAATTTAAATAATTCCTGATAACCGTTTATATCATCCTTTAAACTTCTTATGCTGTCTATACGTACTTCTTTCTTTCTGCAAAACTCATTCCTTCGAAGAAGCAAAGCATCAAGTTCTCTATATAATTCTTTTATATCGCCCATTGCGTATGCAGACATAACATTAAGAAAAAGCATAAGTAATAAAAACGATTTCTTCATAAACAATAAAAATTAATGAGTTGATTACAAAAATAAGAAAACTTTTCCATAAATCAAATATCTACTTTACAGTATATATAGATATTATATAAATCACTATATTATAGATTTTTACATAGTATATAAAGCTACATACAATCTACTTTAAATCTACCTGAAAAAACAAGATAAAATAATCATCCATACATTTGCCTCAACAGGAAATGCCATGAAACATACTGTGATTGTAACACTTCAAAAATATATCTAATCCTTAAAACAATTTATCATGAAAAAGAAAATCTTTTCCTATTTAGCATTTGTAACAATGTTACCGACAGTAACAATTCATGCAAATTTAGCTGATTTCAACCTTACCACAAAAGATTCTATATCAACCAAGAAAGCGGAAGGTAGCGAAAGAAACGTAATGCTTAATGCGGCAGATGCTACAAAACCACGCGAAATACAAATAGGACTTCCAAGCGAAGATGTAAATGTATATGAGAACGGCCTACCTGCTGTTTATTCATCAGCAGTACACAAGCTACAATATCATTGGCGAAGCGATGCAAGCCTTGGTGAAGTTGGATTGATGACACCGTCAGAATCAGCCATCAAAACAGGAAACATAGCCTATTCTGTAAACTCTTTTAGTAAAGTAGGTGATAAAAAATTCAAAGGTATAGTAAACTACCGCTCAAACCACTTCGGATTACAACAATTCGACATGAATGTAACAGGTGGCATAGGTGACAAATGGAGATATTCGGGAACAATGTATCAGACATTCGACCCCGGAACATTCAAAATCAAATTCGACGAATATGCAGACCGTACTCAAATCTACCGTGCCGGACTGACAAGATTATTCAATGATAACAAAGGTAAAATAAGCCTTTTATACAAATATGCCTACAGCAGAAATTCTCTTAACCAGCTTAATTCCGCACCATTTATATATGTAGGTGACGGTTCAATAAAAGAAATACCGGGATTTGAGCCCGGACTTGCTTCATACGGACCAGCAAGCGGAGAATTTGAGTACATGGACATAATGGACGGAAAAATGAAAACATGTAACCTAAGAGACATGGCAGACAACCGTTCGCATGAAGTTACATTACTGACAGATTATACATTCGACAATGGACTGAAATGGAATCTTGACTTCAAGTATATGAATGCTCCTGAAGCTAACTATGTTGACTTCGGAGGTAGTACAATAAGTGAAATAACTGAAGACGACGGTTACACACTATCAGACGGAACTCCATACAGTGGACTTATAGAAGGACGACGCACATGGTTACACTTCGGAAAAGTGAGAAACATCCTCCTCACAACAGAATTTGAAAAGACATTCGGAAACCACAGAATGAATCTCGGTCTGAACGAATGGTACTATCACCTGGACTATCATTCATCATCAATGCAATGGACAGGCACAGTGCGGGAATATCCTGAAATTCTTACAGCATCCGATGGTAGCAGATTCCGCGGGTTCAACGAACTAAGTCCTGAATATACAAAAGGATACGAAAACAAATTAGCATTGTATTTTACAGACGACTGGCAAATTAACCCAAAACTTAATCTGTTTTATGGAGGACGTCTTGAGTACTACAGAATGTCTGCCGACCAGATTGCACATCCACGTTATTCCGGTTTCTATATTGGTGACACAGCCGAAGACGGAACACTTATCACTCCTGCAAATGTGACAAAAGATAAATTAAACTATGCAGCAACTGCAAGAATCACATATAACATGATGAAGGGATTCGGACTTACAGCTGACGGTACAGTAGCTACAAGATTTCCAAGAATAAATGAATATGCCGGTACTGGTCCTACAGAAGAACAATACAAAAGAGTAACTATTCCATTGGTACGTGGAGGATTATTCTACAAAAACAATTGGATTGACCTGACTTCAATGGTAACATACATCTCAAAATCAAACAACATTGACCAACAGAATCTGACAAAACCTGGAACAAGTGAAGGAAAAACAGTACTGCTTATATACGATATACAGACATTGGGATGGACAACATCTGCTGAAATAGACCCATTCAAAGGTTTCCACTTACACGCACTGTTCACATATCAAAAACCTGTTTACAAGAACTATAATGCCAGTGTAACATTCAGTGACGGCTCTCAAATGGGAGTAAATGCCAATAATATGATTGTAAAAGAGATTCCACAGATTCTTGTAGAATTAGATCCAAGCTACAATATAACAAAAGACTTGCGTTTGTGGCTAAGTTTCCGTTACTTTGGAAAGACATACGCCAATCTGCAGGAAGCTCTGTACTTCAACGGACGATGGGAAACATTCGGAGGTATAAACTGGACTGTAAACAAACATTTTGACCTTGGAGTAACAGTAGTAAACTTCCTGAACCAAAAAGGAGCTAAAGGAACAATAAACGGTTCTGAACTTATCACTAAAGACGAAGCATCAAAATATGCGGGATGTTACATGAGTGGTACATATCTGCGTCCGTTTACTGTAGAATTCAGCGCAAGTATAAAATTCTAAAAACATAAACCAAAACATTATATCCATGAAAAAATTAATTATCGCAAGCGCACTAATATGTGCAGCTTTTCAAGCCAACGCGGAAGATAAAGTATTCCGTATATCAACAAACCAGATCGACCTAATACTTCAGGTTGGAGAAAACGGACGTCTGTATCAGACATATTTAGGAGAGAAACTTCTTCACGAAGAAGATATAAATAACTTTCAATGGAACGTACATGCCGCTTCAGACGGTAGCGTAAGCAAAAGAGGATGGGAAGTATATAGCGGTTCAGGTAACGAAGAATACTATGAACCAGCCATAGCAATTACGCACAATGACGGAAAAACATCTACATACTTATATTACGTATCTTCATCTACCCAAAAAGTAGAAGGCGGTACACAGACCACAATCAATCTGCGCGACGACAAATATCCGGTAGATGTGACACTACACTACGTGGCATATCCTGCAGAAAACGTAATCAAGACATGGAGTGAAATAAAGCATCAGGAAAAGAAGCCTATCATTCTATCCACATACGCTTCTACAATGCTATATTTCAACCGTACATCATATTACCTAACAGAATTCAGCAGCGACTGGGCTAAAGAGGCACAGATGAGCAGCCAACAGCTACAATTCGGGAAAAAAGTAATTGATACAAAATTAGGAAGTCGTGCAGCAATGCACACACATCCTTTCTTCGAAGTTGGACTTGACCAACCGGTAGCAGAAAATCAGGGAGAAGTACTTATGGGTACATTGGGATGGACAGGTAATTTCCGTTTCACATTTGAAATAGACAATGTTGGTAATCTACGTGTAATCCCCGCCATCAATCCATACGCATCAAACTACGAATTGCCAAAGAATGAGGTATTCACCACACCGGAATTCATATTCACTCTCAGTTACAACGGAACTTCTGAAGGAAGCCGTAATATCCACAATTGGGCAAGAAACTATAGCCTGAAAGATGGAAAAGGAGACAGACTTACTCTACTCAACAACTGGGAAAATACAGGTTTCAATTTCAATCAGGAAATTTTGGCAGACCTGATGAAAGAAGCTAAACACTTGGGAGTTGACATGTTCCTTCTTGACGACGGATGGTTTGCGAACAAATATCCTCGTAAAGACGACAAAGCAGGACTTGGCGACTGGGAAGTGACACACAGCAAATTGCCAGGAGGTGTTCCTGCACTCGTAAAATCTGCAAAAGAAGCCGGAGTGAAGTTCGGTATATGGATAGAACCTGAAATGGTAAATCCTAAGAGTGAACTTTTCGAGAAACATCCGAACTGGGCTATCCACGATGAAAACAGAAAGATGTATTACTACCGTAACCAGCTCGTACTTGACTTGAGCAACCCTGAAGTACAGGACTATGTATATAGCGTAGTTGAAAACCTGATGAAAGAGAATCCTGAAATAGCATTTTTCAAATGGGACTGCAACAGCCCCATCACAAACATTTACTCTCCATATCTGAAAGACAAACAGGGTAACATGTACATTGACCACGTACGCGGTGTATATAACGTTATGAAGAGAGTAAAGGAAAACTATCCGGATGTACCTATGATGCTTTGCTCAGGTGGCGGTGCCCGTTGTGACTATGAAGCACTGAAATATTTCACTGAATTCTGGTGCAGCGATAACACTGACCCTATAGAACGTATCTATATACAGTGGGGATTTTCACAGTTCTTCCCTGCAAAAGCAATGTGCGCACACGTTACAAGCTGGAACAAGAACACTTCTGTAAAATTCCGTACCGATGTAGCATCAATGTGTAAATTAGGTTTCGATATAGGCCTAAAAGATATGAGCGTAGAAGAGTTGGAATACTGTCAGACAGCCGTAAGCAACTGGAAGAGACTGAATCCGGCTATTATGGATGGAGACCAGTATCGTCTTGTATCACCATATCAATCTAACCACATGGCCGTAAACTACGTAAGCAAAGACCAGAACAAAGCAGTATTGTTTGCATACGATATACATCCACGTTATCAGGAAAAACTCATGAACATAAAACTTCAGGGACTCGACGCCAACAAAATGTATAAAGTGGAAGAAATCAACCTTATGCCCGGAACAGAGTCAACATTCAAATCAAACGGTAAGGTTTATTCCGGTGATTTCCTGATGAAAGTCGGTCTTGAAGCATTCGGATTTGCACATACTCAAAGTCACGTAATCGAGATTACAGCTGAATAATACAAAATAATAATACTGGAAATAAAAAAATAATGGTGCAACCTTAATTCGGATTGCACCATTATTTTTTATATATCAAAATTGATTGATATATAAATAGTTAAATATGTTTTACTTTAAAAGCACAGAACGTCAAATATATTACACAACAGAATATAACAAAAAGTCCTGCTGTAATTCCTGCCGTATCTATTGCAAATCCCAATATAGGAGATATTATTCCTCCTCCTGCTACGGCTGTTATCATTAATCCAGATATCTGATTAATTTTTGATGGCATTTCATTAAATGCCAATGAATAAATAATAGAGAATACAGAAGATCCACAAAAACCTATTCCACCAATAAATATTAAATTCGATACTGAATTATTCGATATCATCAATAATAACAATAATATAATACAAGCTACTATATTAACTCTGAAATACTTTATAGAAGATATTTTTGTTAATAAAAAAACTCCTAATAAAGCTCCTATTGTTCTACATAAAAAATAAATTTGAGGTGCAAATTTCACATCTTCAGGATTCCAATCAAACCTATACGACATAAGTTTTGAACTTATATAATTAGTAGCAACATCAACACCTACAATAAAAAAAATACCCAAAAACAATAATAATATCATTTTATTCTTTAATAACATAAAAGAATCTTTCACTGAAATATCTTCAGATACTGAATCTTCACGCTTAATAGGAGTAATCCATAACCAAATTGCGAAAAGTAATGTGATACCACCCAATATAGGGAAACAATAGTACCAGTTTTCTTTACCGAAATGCATTGTTGCAAAAATAACTATTTCCGGACCAACAAGAGAAGATACAGCTTTGATAACTTGTCCGGCAGTAAGACTGCTGGTCATCATCCGTTGATCTAAAATTACATTTTTTAACAAAGGATTCAAAGATATTTGAAGTATAGCATTACCAATACCTAACATTATATATGCAACAGCACAAGTAACACTACTATATTTAATCAATGGTAAAAACATTCCTACTATAGTTATTACCATACTAATAAGAACTGTATTTTTACGTCCCCATTTACTCATTTTATTTCCAATTGGAATTCCCAAAAAGAGGAACCATATAAAAACCATAGATGGAATAAATCCTGTCATTGTAGATGACCATCCGAAACTTGTCTGCATATAATCAGACGTTATTCCCACTATATCACAAAAGCCCATCACAAAAAATGCAGCCAAAACTGGAATAATTTTTATTAAAGAAGTATTTTTCATATAATTAAAAATTTAATTTCACCATTTATCAGTACGAAAAGAGGATGCAGGAAGACCATCAGTATTAAATAATGTACCATCTACATAATTTGTATAACCATATCTAACTGCTACAGGATTTTTTATACTATCATTCCATATTTCTAATCCCTCATTACCCCAAAAGGCTGGAGTTATCCTTACTTTTGCAGGGAAAAAAATCCTATCTTCTCCTGCAACTTCAAAACCTTTCGGTTCTTTACCCATAAAACTTAATCCATTAGAAGCGTAATTAAACTTTATAAAAGCATGACCATCTTTTACTTCCATAGAACGATACTCTGGACCTCTACATTCAAAAGCCTTATGCCCATAAACACAATTTAAAGCCCAATAAGCAAGACGTTCTCCTATTATTTCTTTCCGTGCAGGATGTATCACATCTGGTTCACCTACATCTAATGTAACTACCATTCCAACATTTGATATACTATCCATTAAATCCAACTGTACTTCCCTGAATTCTGCAGAATTTACATTCGCATGATTATATGGAGCTATCTGTACGTAATAAAAAGGTAAATCAGTTTTATTAAAATATTTTCTCCATGATCTTACAAGTAAAGGAAACAATCTACGATACTGTTCAGGACGTTCAACATTTGATTCTCCTTGATACCATATAACACCTTTCACTGATAATGGTAACATAGGGGCAAGCATCTTATTATAAAGAACTGTAGGTTCAAAAGAATACCATATTGGATCAATTTTCTTTTTTTCCAAATTAAGATCAAACTCTCCAAATTTCTCCAATGTTTCTTTATCTATCCATGCTTCTGCAACTGAACCACCATGAGCAGACTGAATTAAACCTATTGGAATTTTTTCTATATTATGTATTTTTTCACCAAATACATATCCTATGACACTGAATTCTTTCACATTTTCAGGAGTAGCTATAGACCATTTACCATTTATTGTATCACATACATTTAATGAATAACCATTCTCCACCCTAAACAATCGAATATTATTATGGTTACAACGTAACAATATTTTTTGTGCATTTTCAGTAGGCTGATCAGGATTTCCTTTAAAATTCATTTGCATATTACTCTGACCACCTACAATCCAAACATCACCTATAAGTACATTATTCAAAAGTAATGTTTCATGCTGTGAACTTATTTTTAAATTTTGACTATTATAACTTGCCGAAGGAGTTAATATATCAACCTTCCAACGACCATTTTCATCAACTTTAGTTTTATATATTCTTTTATGCCAACTATTTGATATTTTGACATTTGCACCAGGATTACCCCATCCCCAGATAGTGACAGTATCTTTCTGTTGCAATACCATCCCTGAAGCAAATATATTAGGGAGTTTCAATACACTTTGTGCACCCAAATCGGGTACACAAAGCATAATAAATAATATAATAATTAATCTAACCAACATCATTATTTCACGTTATCAGAATTTAGATATTTAAGTTCACCCCACGATTTGTTTGGAGTATCTCCCATCCATAAATCCAGTACACCACCTTTTGAAAAATCATAATGGTCAAATTGAGCATACTTCCAATCAATATTATTTAATTGAGCTTTCTGTATATAACAATTTTTAGAAGAATTATTATGTACATTTATTTTAAACTCTTTTCCTTCATAATATTGATTATTTAGTTTTATAATTATATTATCAAAAACTGGCGAAGTAATATCATAATAAGGAGTATCATATTCTGTTCCGGTAACACTGAATAATCCTATAGACATCAATGCACTTACAGCTCCCATTTGTCCTTCGTCTTCATCGTGTCCACCATAACCTTTATCTGGAGTTATTCCACCGTAAGCATGTTCTTTAACTTGACGTACCCAATATTGAGTAAGCCATGGTTTACCACCATAAGTAAATAAATGAGCATTAGAACATCCTGGCTGATTAGCATAACTTACGTATCCACCACTATAAGCATGAACAAAATCTGTAGAACGAGCCTGTTCAAAAGCATAATTCAGTTTATCACAGAAAGAATCATTACCACCCATTAAAGAAATCAATTTAGGCAAATCATGAGATATTGACCATGTAGCCTGCCATGAATTAGCTTCTACCCATCCTTTTCCATCCAAAGGATTTGTATGTAACCATTTACCAGATTTGGTCTTCGGAAGGATTAAGCCCAACTCTTTATTAAATAAAGGAGTCCAAGCATGGGAACGTTTTTCAAATTGAATAGCATCTGATTTTTTACCCATTTTTTTAGCCATTCTACTAAGGCCCCAATCTTGAAAAGCCCATTCTAATGTTTTACCTGCATTATCAGGACACCAACCATTTTTAATATAGAATTTCAAATCATCTTCACTCTCATAACTCATCATTCCACCTGGCATGTGATTTCGCTTTATAACTTCATAAGCATGATATGGATCTGTCTTTTTCATTAAACCTTTCATATATGTACTAACCAACATACTTGAAGCCGGACATCCTGTCATTATAAACGAATATCCACCAGAACAAGCACCACGAGGAAGAAGTCCTCCATTATCAGCATATTGTACCAAACATGCCGTTAAATCATCAAGAACTTCTGGCCATGCTAATCCCCATAAAATATTAAGATTCCACTGTGTCAACCATATTCCATCAAATCCATACATATTAAACTTTGGAGAACCATCCTTTTTCATCGGCAAACGCTTTATCTGCATTGGAGTAGATGAACGTTTATTTATATATGGACCTTTTGTATAATCTGGATAATAACCATTAACATCATTAATCTTATGACGTCCTAAAAGCACATGCCATAAGTCAGTATAGAATTTTATATTTTGCGCTTGTGTTCCTCCTTTTACAGATATACGTCCTAACATTTCATTCCATTCTGTGCGTGAATCGTAACGAACTTTATCAAAATCCCAATGATTTAGTTCAGCATTCAAATTTTCAATTGCATTATCCACACTTGTATATGATAAAGCAATTTTAAATAATACTTCTTTGTTATACATTTGTCCAAAATCCAAAACCATTCCTGCATCATTTCCTGTCACAAAACCTGATGAAGGTAATACTCCCTTTTCATTCCAGACATCCGCTTGTTTAATAGGAACATTGCAATCCAATGCAAAACAAAGTTTTATGCTATCAGGTCCTCCCCAAAAACGTTCTGTTGTCATAAATTCGCCAACAACTCTATTATCACTTACTTTTAGAATACTACCTTTATCCATAGAGCAATTACCTAATACGCTTCCAACATCAACAAGCAGTTTAGCTTTTTCAGAAGTAGTATAATTAAGTCTGTACATTACTACACGTTCAGTTGAAGTGTATTCAACCCAAGTTTTATATCTATCAAGATATAAACGATGATAACCTGGCTGTATAATCTCACTTTCATGTTTAAATTCAGATTTCCATCCTTGCATACCTATGGTAGGATCTATATTTCCAGTAATAGGCATTATATTAGGACCTGAAATCATCCACTCATTTATTTGCGAAAATCCTAAGATTTCATTAAAATTATAATTATACCCTCCTCCACCTTGATTTTTGTTACGAGTAAAAGCATGAGCGGCTACCATTCCAAAGGGGCGTGATCCAGAAGTACAATAAAACCAACGTCCTCTTGTTGTTTCTATATATGGATCAACCCATTCTGTATATTCTATTCCTTCTTTTCGAGTAGGAAATACCTCAATTTCTGACAAACCAATATTTAAACCATTTCCATCAGTAGCTTCAAACTTTATCCATTTTGTTCTTTTAGAAGGGAAGCAAACTTCTTTTGGACTTCCATCATTAGGTATCATAGAAACACTTACTTTTGAACCATCACTAAAATACAATGTTCCTCCTGCTAAATGTTCATCAAGTGATACCCTATCATACAAAACTATTCTATCAATATCTACTTCATTTTGCCATTCTAATTTTACCCATGGCATGTGCATAACTCCCCACGAAGTAATACTACCATTACAAATCCATTCTCCAATTCCATCATACATTATCTTACCATCAATCAAATGCGAAGGACCTGAATTTTCATTTAGCGAATCTGAAGCTGAGACAGTAGCAAGATATGCTATATTATCTTGCTTGGCATAACTCATAAATGGTACGATACTTAGAAATGTAGAAAATAAAATCCTATTTATATATTTTTTTTTCATAAACATTCTATATTATTTTTTTAAAATCATATCTATTGGTACCCAAAAGAAACGTGGTTGATATAAAGATGCTTTTTTAAATACTTTATCCATATCATAAGTATTTACATTATAACACATAAGAATCTTATTATCCTTTCTATACTGTGGATGTACCATTGCATTATATGTCATCATACTATCAACTTCAAAATTAGGTTCATCCACTGTATAAAGAAGTTTTTCATTACTAAATGGTCCGATTGGACTATTAGCTGTATAAGAATAAATATTCTTTACATTCTCTATACGGTCCTGAGATACCAAAACTATCTTATTCTCAAGTTCGAACACATTAAATTGTTCGGATACACTCCTCTTTACACCTTCCAGCTTAGTAGTTTTCGCAGGATCTGACTGCCACTCTTTTCCATCCCAATAAGAAAAATCATCCAGTCGTCCATTCGATAGTTTACCTTTTGCCACATGAACATCAGCCATTCCATAACCTATACCTTTCGTTCCATATATATAAACATCATCCTTATCTTGAAGTACAGCATGACCATAATGTACACCATTAATATTTGCGGCACCAAAATTTGTTTTATCTATTATTTTCATTGTTTTAACATCCAAACGAAAATAATCACAACAGATATATTCAAAACCAAAAGTTCCCTCACCTACTTTATGAAATTTAGACATAAAAAGATGAAGAATTCCATCTTTTACAAAACCATCTCCAGGCCAATACCAAGTAGGAGATTCACTATCTTGTTCTGCAGGAATAAAGGCCGAAGGATTATTTTTATCTCCTCCATACAACGTTTCTAATTGTCCTTTTTCATTTATTATAGTAAAGGTATTTCCCATTATAAATTTAGAGCTGTCTTCTCTTATGTCATTAACTACATCTCCAATAAAAGAATCACCCCACATAAATACACTTCTACCATCCTTTAAGTCTATTGATATTGTACCATCACCCCCAGTAATACCTCCACCTAATCCTGGCATCAATTTAGAACAAAATGTTGAATCAAACTCTACTGACATAGCAGTAGAGTTTGTTTTAACATTATTTTGACAAGCCGCAAACAATGCAAGCATCGGAAATATTATTATTTTTTTCATAAAAGATCAATTAAAAATTACTTACCATATCCTTCATTTTGAGTCAAAGCACCTTGAGATAATTCTCTTTCACGTTGTGGAATAGGAAATTTAACATGATATTTTTGAGGTGTAGCATCTGGTTTTGCAGCTTTAATTATCTCAACAAATTCATCCGGAGTACACATTCTTGTCAAATCAAACCAACGATGACCTTCCATAACAAATTCATGACGATATTCATCTAACAAAGCTTTTTTAAAGCCATCATAGTCTGTCGGAATATTATCCATTGTCAACCCTGCCCTATTTCTAACTTCCTCTAAGGCATCAAGAGCATCCTGATTTGCCCCTTTATTTATTTCATTCAGAGCTTCAGCTTTTATCAAGTACATTTCTGCAGTTCTTATAGCAGGAAATATAGCTTCTGTATTATTTCCTTTAGGTTCAGCCTCTCTATCCCAATACTTAAATACATAAGGTTTATCAAACTCTTCAACTGAACCATCATCATAGGTAAAACTATATTGTAATGTCACATCACGACGTAAATCATTAGCTTCAAAACTATCATATAGATTTTTTGTAGCGTTTTCCCAACCTTGAGAGTTATCTACACCATTAAGAGTAGGAAGTAATCTCACCAAAAACTGTGCACCTTTCCAACCCTCACTCAATGATGCACTAAAATTAACTCCCCAAACAATTTCAGAATTAAAACGGTTAGAAATTTTAAATAAATCACCATAATTTTCCATCATTGGAAAATCAGGAATAACAAGATTAGCTTTTTCTACAGCCAATTTATAATAATTTTCATCATTATGTTCTGCCGCATAAGTAAGGTAAACCCTTGCCAATAAAGCTGATGCTGATTTTGGATAAGGCCTTCCTCCTCCAAATCTATCCTCATATTTTAATTCCTGTTCTGCATACTTTAAATCTGAAAATATCAATTCATATATTTTATCCTTAGGAGAACGTTCTATTATTTGTTCATCAGCACTCTCAATATCATGTTCTCTTAATGGTACATCACCAAACATACGTATCAAATCAAAATACATCATTCCTCTAAAGAATTTAGCTTCACCTATAAGATGATTCTTTAAAGTTTCATCCATATCTATATTGGGAACATTATCTATAACAACATTACAACATTTGATTGTTTGATAAAAATCACGCCATAATAATTCTACCGGTTCATTATACTGATCAATTTGCATATTATCAATTGATGTATATTGAATACTTGATTGATTACTCTCTGCATTATCAGTAAATAAATCCTGTAATACCCAATAATCATTATAAAAAACACCGCCATAATTCTTATCCCACAATCCTCCTGGTGCATAACCAATTATCAAGTAATCATAAATAGCATTAGTTGCAGATATAGCATGTTGTTCAGTTTTATAATAACTTTCACTTGTCACATTTCCTTTCGGAATTTCATCAAGAAAGCCAGAACATGAATTAAGAGTAATAGCTCCAAAAATAAAAAGACTTAATATATTATTTTTCATAACAGTATTTTTTAAAAATTCATTCTTAAACCAAATTCATAAGATTTAGCCATAGGATATGAACCGTAGTCTGCACCCATAGACAAATTATTATTTGCAAAACGACTTACTTCAGGGTCATAACCTGAGTACTTAGTAAAAGTATAAATGTTCTTTAATCCAGCAAATACCGTTAAACCTTCACAATAAAATTTCTTTGTTAAAGATTTAGGCAATGTATAACTTAATGTTATATCTTTCACTCTAAGATAAGAACCATCTTCTACATAATGATCTGACAATATATTTCCAGCTGTTTTTGTTGTTGCACGTGGATATTCATTTGTAGGATTATCTGGTGTCCATCTTTTTAAAGCAGCAACTGAATTGTTTTTATATCCATCAAAACTTTCAAGAGAGAATTTATTAAAGTTTACAATTTCATTACCTACTGCTCCTTGCAAATATACAGTCAAACCTAATGATGATTTATTATTAAATTCATAATTGAATGTATTATTAAAACCAAAAGTAAAATCAGGATTTGCATTTCCTAATACATACAAATCATCTTCATTTATAACTTTATCACCATTCTTATCTACATATTTACGATCACCATGGTGCAGTGTTTTACCGGCAAAAAATGGAATTTTTGATAAATCTTCATCTAATTGTGCAATACCATCTGTTTTATAACCATAAATAGTACCCATAGGCTGACCTTCTGTTATTTTTGTCCAATATGTTATACCTAAAATTGAAGATCCTGTCAAGTTTTCCTGAGTACCGGCAAGATTTGTTATTTCATTTTTGTTATATCCAAATGTTAAATCAATATTCCAATCAAACTTTCCAGCGAACGGAACACCTCCTACAGTAAATTCAAATCCTTGGTTCATTAAGTTACCTACATTACTAAAAACTGTATCATAACCTGTATTAAATGCAATAGGCATATTAAGTAACAAATCACGGGTTTTCTTATAATAATAATCAGCGGTAATAGTAAAACGATTCTTAAACAAACCTAAATCAAGTCCAAAATCCATTTGAGCCGTTGTTTCCCATTTTAAATCTTGATTACTTAATGTATAAGGAACCAGACCTTTTGCAATTTCTGAATTTCCAAAATATGCTTCCGTATTAAACATTAATCCCTGAGAACTGTATGGAGGAATTCCTTCATTACCGACAATTCCATAACTTGCACGTAACTTTAAATTAGAAACAGTAGAAATATTTTTCATAAAATTTTCTTCTGATATTCTCCATGCACCAGAAACAGAAGGGAAAAATCCATATTTATTTCCTTTACCGAATTTAGATGAACCATCAACACGTCCTGTTAATGTTAACAAATAACGTCCTTTATAACCATAATTTATACGTGCAAGATAGGAAAGCATTTGCCATTCAGTAATACCAGAAGTTGTATTTTGTTTTTTAGATCCAGATTGAATCGAATTCCAACCTAAATATCCATCTTCAAAATCTGCTGTAGAAACCGATGACATTTCTGAAACAAAACCTTGTGCAGTCATACCTAACAATGCACTCAACGAATGGTCATTAAATATTCTTGAATAATTAACAGTATTCTCCCATACCCAATTATATCCATCAAGATTACCGATATTAGCATAACCACCATTTGATTCTGCACGTTTTAATTCCTTTGATGCAAAAGATTGATCTTTCATATAAAAATAATCCACGCCAATACTAGTTTTAAATGTAAGATCCTTTATAGGTGTATATTCTAAAAATGAATTAATCAAAGTACGAAATGAAGTATTTCTATTTTTTGCCTCCAATGCATCCTGAACTGGATTACCAACATTAGGACTTTTCATGTTATTTTCATAAATATAATCACCATTTTCATCCTTTACAGGAAGACCTGGATTCATTTCAAGAGCCCATGAAGTAACACTTGAAGCAAATCCTCCTTCGGAATTTGTAACAACTCCATTAGAACGACTATAACTCAAATTAGTAGAAAAACCAGCTTTAAGCCAATTATTTATTTTCTGATTTAAATTAACTCTAAAACTTCCTTTTCCAAAATCAGAACCAATAATAATACCATCTTGTAACAGAAGATTTCCAGAAACAAAATATGTAGTTTTATCATTTCCTCCTGATACAGATACATCATAATTTTGCATTGGAGCTACACGAAATATTTCATCTTGCCAATCAGTATTAAATTTTGATAAGTTATTAAGACCGGCAAAGACAGGATTTCTTTCAATACCATCATTATCTGCAACTTCATTAGCTAACTCCGCTAATTGGAGAGCATTCAACATATCCATTTTTTTAGTTACTTGCTGTAAAGTAATTTTTGCACCTATTGTAACATTAGGTTTTCCACTTTTCCCTTGTTTTGTTGTCACTAAAACTACTCCATTTGCACCACGAGCACCATATATTGCAGTTGCCGATGCATCCTTCAATATCTCAATTGATTCTATATCATTAGGATTAATATTTGTTAGAGGATTTAGTGCAGGATTCTGAGTTGCACCAGTACTAAAAGTTCCTGAATCACTTATGACAGGAATACCATCTATAACATATAAAGGTTCATTATTACCATTTATAGAGCTAGTTCCACGAATACGAATAGAAGTTCCTGCTCCTGGCTGTCCTGAAGTATTAAGGACTACCACTCCTGCCGCTCTTCCTTGCAATCCTTGATCTAACGATGTAACGGAAGTAGATGCAAGTTCATCAGCCTTTACACTGGCAACAGCAGAAGTCAAATCACTTTTTTTCTGTACTCCGTAACCTACCACAACAACTTCTTCCAATAACTCCGCATCATCAGACATAACTATTCTGAAATCACTTTTAGATGAATTTGTCTTTATTTCCTGCGTCTTGTATCCTACGAAAGATACTACAATTATAGACTTTTCCGGAACAGACAGATTGAAATTACCATCCATATCGGATATTGTACCATTGGATGTTCCTTTGACCATAACTGATGCACCAATTATTGGTTCACCATTTTCATCACATACTATACCTTTAATATCTTTCATGATATTCTGAGAAAAAGAAGTGATTCCTATCATCATGAAAGAACAAATAGCTACTAATTTATTTATTTTCATAATATTATTTTTTTATTTATACGAACCTGGATTACAAGACTCTATTATATAACTATCTGGATTTTGTCCACGATAAGGAGTAAAATCATCAGTTTTTGAAACTGGAGAATAAGTTTCTCTAACTAATTCATTATCAGAAAATGATGGATCTAAACCAGATAGATCTGTTGTATATTCCAAGACCATTTCTCTATCAGCTAATTTTATTACTTTATATTTTTGAATTACAGGTGTAGTTGGTTGGAATATATTATAAGTTACAGTATAAAGAGATTCTACTTTAGAACCATTCATATCTATATCCCATGAACAATAAGAATTTAAAGTTTCCAAAGCTGCGGCAGACAATATACTACCCCAATCCATTTCATAAGTCAGATCAGTATTAAAACGACGTATATCATCTTTAAGATCAGGTGTTGCCCAGTCTTCACCTTGAATTATTTGTTGTGTCAATTGCCAATCATATTTCAGTAATAATGGTAATTCCGCCAAATCAACAGTTAAAACAAGATCAGAAGCATCAAGAATTTCATTATTCACATTCTTGGCATAAAAAAGAATATACCACTACACCATTTTCATCACCAGATATAACTTCTTCTTCAAATTTATAAGACAATGTTCCGTTTTTTGTTTCAATCACTTTATTATAGTCTTCCACAGATTTACCGGAAATAGTCTTCTTGACGGAAATAGAAGAAATATCATTATTTTCAGGTAATGATAATTCTACGGAAACGATATCTCCAATTTTTACTTTTTCACTGTAAGAACTCAAGGTTAACAACTGGTGTCCTTGTTCTTTACTATCATCACATGCAGCAATAGCAAATGATAATACTATTCCTAATATAAAAGGAATAAATAAAATTTTTTTTAGTGTTTTCATATTAAAAATATAATTATTAATGGTTATCAATTTGTGACAATGCGTACGCGTATGCTCCACGCATTATGGAAGTACTGGCTCCATCACGGCTTAACATTACAGCTATTTTCTTTGAATCATTATATGTAGCCACTACATTTGTTCCATAAACAAGAATATCTTTGTTTTCTGATAACAAAAATTTATTTCTGTCATATTCATTCTCCCAATTATAAACATCCATTTGAACACATGGAAAACTTTCACCAGAGAATGTTGAAAAACTGGAACGCAATTCATTTACAAGACTTGGTAATATATATTTGGCAGCACCTGACAAACCACCACCTATAACAACTAATCCATCAACAATGTTTAAAGCAGAAGCAATGGCACTTCCTGCCATCTCACCAAGTTCCATAAAACTATCAACCGCAGCCTGTCTGTCTCCTTCTTTAATTCCTTCGGCAATATCGAATATGTCTTTAGGGGTTATATTTGAATTACTAATACCTGATTTTTCTTGATATACTCTTTTAACTGCTCTTATACTGACACTTTCTTCGGATATCATCGAAGGATACTTTTTATTTCTATTCAGCCAAACATCACCGCCACATCCATTATCACCATTTAACAACACATTGTTTATCACAACTCCTGCTCCAAATCCTGTTCCAAATGTTATTCCTAATAAGTTTCGATATTTTCTATTACTTCCATTTTTACTCAATTCATCATTTACCATAGGAAGAACACCGGATAAAGCTTCACCATACGCAAAAAGATTTCCATCATTTTCTATATAAACAGGAATTCCAAAATGATATTGTAAAAATGGTCCCAAAGCTACACCATCACGAAATGATGGAAAATTAGGTAAATTACCAACTATTACTCCATTCTTATAATCTGCCGGTCCCGGAAAAGCAAAACTGATAGCCACAGGCTCTGAAGGCAATTGTTCCTTTATCAGTTTAAATCCTTCCAATATGTTATTGAGACAAGCATCCAAATTGCCAGACTCTGAAGGTCTGCATATAGGAGAAACAATTTGCTTGTTCCCTTGAATTGCAGAAAATACAAAGTTTGTACCTCCTGCATCCAAGGTCATTACTATTCTTTTATCACTCTCATACATAATTTATAGTATTAGAAACGTACATAAGCTTTCACCGTAACACATTCTTTTCCCTCAGAAATTCCGAATGGACGAATGGTATATTCACCAACACAAGCTGGAATAATAAAAGTTTCTGCATAATGAACAACGAAAGGTTCAAAAGCATTAGTTGGACTCTCAACAATAGCCTCATCTCCTTCAAGAAGATTAAAAACATTAACACTATTATTGGTATTATGTAAAACAGGTACTGAAAAACGATGACGACGAGTTTCTATAAATTCATTATCATGAAGTCCTGTACGTTCTTCAATCCATCCGTCACCTTTACCTATCACTGAAACGTGATTTCGAAGTTTTTCATAAACATAATCAGTATCTCTACCCCAATTTATAACATGACTTCCACGTTCAACATTTATTGGACGAGGTTTACCATCAAGCCCAAGTCGCTGCCAGTCCCAAAGTTTAAAAGTAAATAAATTAGGAGTTGAACTTATTTCAAGTACCATACTGTTTGATCCTGAACAATGTATAGTACCACCTGGAATAAGAAAATGGTCATGTTTCTTAGCAGGGATTTTATTAACATATTTTTCTGCATCAAATATGATCTCTCCACGTTGAGCTTTACGTAAATCTTCAATCATGGCTTCTTTGTCAACTCCATTCTTTACACCAAGATATACAACAGCATCCTCCTCTGCATCAAGTAAATAATAACTTTCATCTTGTGTATAATACATTCCAAAATTCTCTCTTATAAATTGAGTTGTTGGGTGAACTTGTAAACTAAGATTACCTCCACCAATAGTATCAAGAAAATCAAAACGTATTGGAAAATCTTTACCAAATCTTGCTTCTACCGGTTCTCCTAAAAGTTCTTTACTTTTTAATAATACTAAATCAACAGAAGGCAATTCAAATAAAGTTCCATTTACATTAAAATACAAACTATTTTCTTCTGGAACACAATCAAAGCACCAACCATAATTTTGCTTGCTACGATCCAAATCACATACTTCTTTCATCCATTGTCCTCCCCAAGGAGCAGGATCAAAAAAAGGTACTACTCTAAATGGTTTAGATGCCGTTTTTTCTATTCCTCTTATAAATGTATCTTTATCTATCATTTTAGGCGTTCCAGAGATATGCGTATCAAGCCAATAATCAACTTTATCAAATATGGAATCTTTATATTGATCACATATACGCCAATCATTAAAATATCCCCTTTTATATTGTAAAGAGACTGCATCATCTCTATTATCAACACCAAGAGCTTTAACCTCATGACGACGAAAACGTTGTTGTATTTCCCAACGCGCCATATCAACATAAACCAAAGTAGCGTTAGGTGCAACAAGGCTTGCACCTGTACCATAAACTAATATTGGAGTTTGTGATTCAGCTACTTGTTTACGAGCTTTAGACAATTTATCCAAATCAAAATAATCTATAATATGTAAATTTGTTACATAACCAAATAAGACATCATCCGTCATAAAACGTTCAGTCATATCAATTATAGATTTTTCATTTTTATACAAAGAATTAACCTGTATAACATTACCATTTGTCAATACAGAAAGTTCATTTAACAGTTCATCATCATAGACTCCTGTATAACAATCAACTGCTAATACTTTTTTCTCGTTTAAAAGCACTGAAAGAACACTGCGTATTTCTTTCCATCCTTGATAGATACATCCTTCAATCGATGTCGAAGGTAATTTGTCATAATTAGATTTTCTCATATAAAAAGGTGTTTGTTCATACATATAATAGTTTGTGCAAATATATAAAATTATTTTTGTTTCAAAACAATAGTTCAAAAAAAAATCATAGATTTGCATTATTAACTTGAAAAGATGAAAAACAATATGAAAATAGACCATACCAGTAATAAACCTTTACACGCACAGGCAGAGGATATACTAAGAAATCTAATTGAATCAGAAGAATATAAGAATGGTAAATATTTACCGAAGGAAGTTGAGCTATCTAAAATGTTAAATATTTCACGAAACACACTTAGACAGGCAATAAATAAACTTGTATTTGAAGGTTTGTTGGTACGTAAGCAAGGGGTAGGAACAAAGGTTGCTAATAAAAGTATAGTAGGTGGAGTTAGAAATTGGCTAAGTTTTTCCCAAGAAATGAAAATGCTTGGAATAGAAATTAGAAATTTTGAATTACACGTCAGTTGGAAAAAACCATCAGAAGAAATAATTAATTTTTTCAATATAAATACTGAAAATAATATAAGATGTTTAGTGTTAGAACGAGTAAGAGGTAAAAAAGAATACCCTTTTGTATATTTTATTTCTTATTTTAATCCGACTATACAACTATCAGGGGAAGAAGATTTTACTCGACCATTATATGAAATACTTGAAAAAGATTATAATATTATAGTCAAAACCAGTAAAGAAAAAATAAATGCAAGACTTGCAGGAGATTATATTGCTGATAAACTTGATATTGATAGTAATGATCCTATTCTTATTAGAGAAAGATTTGTTTACGATATTAATAATATACCTGTTGAATATAATATAGGATATTACCGCGCAGACAGTTTCACATATACAATAGAAGCTGAACGATAAACCAATAAATTAATTATTAAAATATTTATAAGATAAAAATAGACCGGTTTTATTTTTTATCATAAAAACCGGTCTTTATTTTTTATAAAATATATCAAGGCAAAGCCCTGACCACTTGACTCAATTTAATATCTTTACTTGAAGAACCTATCATAAATTCAAATTCACCTGGCTCGACAGTCCATCGCATATTACGGTCAAGCAATTGTAAATCCTCTGGAGTAAGTTCAAATGTAACCTGTTTTGTTTCGCCCGGATTTAAAGAAACACGTTCAAAACCACGTAAAAGGGAATCGTATGTAATTACACTACTATACTTATCACGTACATACAACTGTACAATTTCATCACCCTGACGCTTTCCAACATTTGTGATATTAAAACTTATAGTATAGTTTCCTTGAGTTGATTGTTCAAGTGGAGTCACGTTTAAATTTGAATATTCAAAACTTGTATAACTCAATCCATGCCCAAAAGGATAAATTTCCCCCAATACACGTGTTGATCCTGAACCATTAGGACCAGAATGTGGCTGCGCTCCATGCGATCCAGGCTTGAACGGAAAATTCAATTCTATTTGACCTACTGATTTAGGAAATGTAACTGTAAGTTTTCCACCGGGATTATAATCACCAAACAATGTCTCTGCAATAACAGTTCCTCCCTGACAACTTGGAAACCAAGTTTCAAGTATAGAAGGTATATATTTATCTGCCCAGTTAATTGTCAAAGGTTGTCCGTTTATTAATACTAAAACAACAGGTTTTCCTGTAGAATAAAGAGCTTCAAGCAAATCCTGTTGACGTCCAGGAAGATCAAGAGATGTACGAGAACGACTTTCACCGGTTCTGTATTCGTCTTCTCCTAAAACTGCAATAACTATATCACAACTTTCAGCTTTCTTTACAGCTGTTTCAATATCACTTTTTTCTTTATCTGTCATTGGTACAGGAAGGACTTCAGTTGAAGGCCATCCTTTATCAACTATTTCACAACCTTTGGCATAATCTACATTCACACTACCTTCAAGATATCTACGCAGTCCTTCTAAGACAGTTACTTTTTCCAGTCTATTAGGACCATAGCGGCTTTCCATAAAATTACTTTCATCGGCAAGCGGACCTGTAACAAGTATCTTATTAATCTTATTTTTGTCAAGTGGCAACAGATTATTATCATTCTTCAATAATACCAAAGATTGCTGCTGTATTTGCTTAACAAAATCCATATTCCTATCTATCCCTCCTACTTTATCAGAGTCTTTTATCTTTTCTATATATGGCTGATCAAAAAGTCCAAGACGGAATTTTACACGCAATACTTCTGCTACCCGTTTATCTATTGTAGCCATTGATATTTTCTTTTCATCTAAAAGACGACGAATAGGCAAAATAAAATCAGAAGGTTGTGTAAAATGTGTCCTGACATTCAATCCTGCTTCCAAAACCTGACGTACAGCATCATCGTATGTTTCTGCAACACGATGCTTTGTATGAACAAACTCAACAGCCTGACTATCACTTACTACATACCCGTCAAAACCATACTCTTCTCTTAATAATTCTGTAAGAAAATAATAACTGGCAGTAACAGGTACACCATCCCAATCATTATAACTGCTCATAACTCCCATTGGATGAGTTTCTTGAATTACTTTCTTGAAAGGATATAAATATATTTGGTGCATTTCTCTTGGAGCAACATGTGGATCTGTTCTACAATTACCATCTCTTCCACCTTTTGGAATACTGTAAACGGCAAAATGTTTCAATGTCGAGGCGACTCCGTTTGATTGTATTCCGTCAACCATCTGCATTCCCAAAGAAGTTACCAGATAAGGATCCTCACCATAACATTCCAACGTACGTCCCCATCGCGGATCTCGAACCACATCAAGAATAGGAGCATAAACGTTAGTATATCCCAAAGCCTTTGCTTCCTGTCCTACAATTTCTCCTGCCTTATAAACAAGTTCTTTATTCCATGTACTTCCAATAGCGATAGGTGCAGGTAAAGGAGTAGCTTTGGTATGGTTAAGTCCATGTATTCCCTCGTTGCTGAAATCAACAGGAATTCCTAACCTTGTTTCTTCTACAAACCATTTCTGAATTTTGTTAATAGCCTCTGCATGATTACTAAACGGATAAAGCATTTTTTCAACCAAACCAGATTTTTTTCCAACTCCATTAAGCATTTCATCTATATTGGCTATACCGTCTTTCCATATTTCATTCTTCCAGTTCTCTGTTGGTAGAGAATCTTTCAAAACACGTCCATAACCATAAAGTGTAGCCAACTGACATGTCTTTTCATTTATATTCATCTGACTTAACAGATTCTCAACTCTTTTTTCAACAGGCTGTGAAGGATCTTCATAAATATCCTTTATACCGTTTTTATTGAAATCTATCCAATCTTTGTGATAAATATCTTTGTTTTGTGCTTCTGAGGGAAAAGCCAACAGTAATCCCCCTAATAATAGATTTACAAGTTTATACATAACAATTCATTTTGAGATATTATTTATTCAACGACGTAAAATTATAAGAAAATAGATACAAGTACAAACTTTAAATTACCAAAATAAAAATGTCCTGTCATTTCAATTGAAACGCCTTGTCGTTTTAATCTAAATGACAAAGCGTTTTATAAAAACGACTGACAATAAAACTGAAGAACAAATCTAAAAGATAAATACGAAACGTATAGACATAAAAAAAGGAGTACCGCTGTACTCCAACCTTTGTTAACCTTAAAATCTAATACTATGAAAAACACAGTACAAAGGTACTGACTTTCTGGTAATATGCAAGTATTTCAGTCGAAAACTCATATTTTATAACATGGTTTAACAAATAAAGAAAATGCTCCATGTTTGTTAACAACACAGAGCATTTATGTTAATTGTTAAAATACAAATTTTACAATCCAAGTTTTGCCGAAATATCAAGCATACGCTTTATAGGTTTAATGGCTTCTTTAGCTATCGCTTCGTCCACCACAACTTCAGGCCATTCGTATTTCAAAGTGTTATAAAGTTTCTCCAGAGTATTTAGACGCATGAAATTACATTCATTACATGCGCAAGTATTGTCTTCAGGAGGTGCAGGAATGAAGTTTTTATTAGGACATTTTCGTCTCATTTCGAACAATATTCCGCTTTCAGTAGCTACTATAAAGTCTTTTTTATCACTGTTAATTGCGTGTTTAAGCAGTCCTGCAGTAGAGCCTATCTTGTCTGCCAGTTTGGCTACCGCTCCCTTACACTCAGGATGTACCAGTACATCGGCATCAGGATACTGCTTTTTAAGTTCTATAATCTTCTCTACAGAGAATTTTTCGTGTACATGACATGCTCCGTCCCAAAGAAGCATATTTCGGCCTGTAACGGAATTTATGTAGTTTCCAAGGTTCTTGTCCGGACCGAAGATCATTGGCTGGTCGGCAGGAAAACTTTCTACTATCTGCTTGGCATTGGTAGATGTAACCACAACATCTGTCACAGCCTTGACTGCCGCACTTGTATTGACATATGAAATTACGGTGTGGTCAGGGTGCTGCTTCACGAACTCGGCAAACTTGTCTGCAGGACAGCTATCAGCTAACGAGCATCCTGCATTGAAATCCGGAATGAGAACTTTCTTGTCGGGACACAATATCTTTGCAGTCTCTCCCATGAAGTGGACACCGCACATCACTATTATCTC
>CALUIE010000033.1 GCA_944320605.1 uncultured Phocaeicola sp.
CAGGATAAGGAAACTACGCCAAATCTACAGTCGAAATATGCATTGGAGTATCTCAGACATAAGTTCGTGGCGCAGGCAAACTTCAGAATCTGGAAACTGCTTGAGATGAACGTGTCCTACCGTTGGCAGGACCGTATGGGTAATTACCAGAAAGGCAATTCGATGGTGCCATACGAGCCGTATTCGCTTGTGGATGCACGACTCTCATGGAATGCGCCTCAGTATAAGATATATGTAGAGGGAAACAACCTTCTGAACAAGACATACTATGACCATGGCAATATCCCGCAACCAGGAATATGGGTAAGGGCAGGAGCAAGCTATAGGTTTAAGTTATAAATAATAAGCAGTCCGAGTTTATTCGGACTGCATTTATATTACCTATTGATTTTTAATTGTACCTCAATAATTAGGTTTTAATGTCTTCCTATATTTTTTTATTTATAAATCTGAATATTGTATATTCTTTACTTTCATATATTTTTGTAGCCCTTCCAAAAAATAATAGTCTGCATAATTTAGTGGAGCATCAATTTCAAAACCATTAGGTATAGAACCGGTAGAATGCATTAAAATGAAGTTTTGATTTTCTCCAACTTTTGCCAGATATTTATCACTGGATAGTGATTTTAGTATTTTCTCTGCATATTCGAAATATTTGTTATTGTTGCTTAATATACTTAGGTCTATAAATGCAGAAGCTGTTACAGCAGCAGCTGATGCATCACGTGGTGTGTCTTTGTCGTTTATTGCATCGTAATCCCATAAAGGAATAATATCATTTGTTTTAACTCTTTTCATTATCATATCTGCTACGTTTACGGCTTGATTCAGGAACGTAGAATCTTTTGTCTCTCTATAACATACAGTATAACCATAAACAGCCCATGCTTGTCCTCTTGCCCATGCAGATTCGTCATGTTTCCCCTGATGGGTTCTTTTATATTCAATGCTGCCATCGTTATTATAGCTTACAATGTGATAACATGTATAGTCATTTCTGAAGTGGTTTTTTAGAGTTGTCATGGCATGTTTGTATGCTACATTTTTATAATTTACATTAGATGTAATATTATAGGCATTGAACAACAATTCCAGATTCATCATGTTATCTATGATTACAGGGTAGTTCCATTCTCCGAAATCCCATGAGCGGATACATCCTATAGTATCGTTAAAACGAGTGCATAAATTATTCGCTGATTCTATTATTATATTTTTTATTGTATCCTCATGTGTAATTCTATATCCATTACCATAGCTGCAATTTATAATAAAACCTATATCATGTGTATTTTTTATATAACGTACTGTATCAAGACCATTCGTGTAGTGTATTGCAAGATCTTTTAAACTTTTTTTGTCTGTTAGTTCATAGGCATACCATAATGAGCCTGGGAAAAAACCGCTGGTCCAATCCGTTGGGGGGCATAACAGTATCTTTCCGTACTGTTCAGGGGTGGAAGTAGATTCCAAAGAATCTATAAACACGGAGACATCACGTTCCAACTGTTTACTTATAAACATGGTATCGCAATGTTGATGGATACTACGAGGATACATTCCACAGTCTTTTAGTCTGTTTCCCATTATCTGTAGTTGGGTTGATGAAACATCAAGTGCATTTTTTATCCATGCGTACTCATTTGGTTTGTTTGTCTGACAAGCTAAAATACTCGTTAAACAAATTGTTGAAAAAAATAATTTGTATTTATTCATATATATAAGTTTTGTGTTATTGTTACAATACAAAATTACACTTTTGATATTAGTATGTATATATGATATTCTTTTTAAAAATATTGATTACTTCTTTTGTATGTATCTTTTGTCCTTTATTATGTTGATTACGTTTTATGCTAATGTAAATATAATATTGTGACTTAAAATTATTGTAAATACTTAGGTCCTTTTCAAATTTTATAGTTTATGAATGGGGTATTTTCTATGCATTGAAAAGGCATTTATTTGTCAATAAATATCTTATATTTTTAATATTAATCATTGTAGAAGTGTCTTATTGTACGAATTCTACATTGTATTGGAAAAAATCAATACTATTATACTTGTAATTAGAATGTAAATAGACATTGTTGTATATCGTAAGATTGCTACTTTAAGTAATTTTGTATTTGAAAAATTTAAGAAACAATTTTGTAAAATAAAAGATGTCATGAAAGTAAAAGAACAAAAAACATGTAAATGTAGTATGTTATTCTTCATGGGACTCTGTTTGTCAGGATATTATTTGTATGCAGCAAATGATGATAATCTATCATACCATTCATTTGCTATACAGAAGACAGTATATTCTGTGACACAGGCAAAGTTCAAAGTGGCAGGTATTGTGAAAGACACGAATGGAGAACCAATTATTGGTGCAACGGTTGTTGTGAAGAATGAGAACAGTGGTGTGCTTACTGACATGGATGGGTATTTTAGTATTGATGTCCCAGACAAGAATGCCGTACTTCTCTTTTCTTTTCTTGGGTTTGATCCAAAGGAAGTAAGTGTAAATGGGAAATCATCGTTGGTAGTGGTGATGGACGAAGATGTAAAAAGTTTGGAAGAAGTTGTAGTTGTAGGATATGGTATGCAGAAAAAGGAAACATTGACAGGGGCTATTTCAGGAATAAAAGGAGATGCTTTATTGAAATCGCCAAACGCCAGTATTTCAAATTCATTGGCTGGTTCTGTTCCAGGAATTTCTTCTATTCAGAATAGTGGAGAGCCTGGAGCTGATGATGCCCAAATCTTCGTGAGAGGTGTAGGTTCGCTTACTACTGATGGTGCTACACCTCTTATTCTTGTTGACGGAGTAGAGCGTGGATTCTTTCAGATGGATCCAAATGAAATAGAGTCTATTTCAGTTTTGAAGGATGCTTCTGCTACAGCAGTATTCGGAGTGCGAGGTGCGAACGGTGTAATATTGGTAACGACCAAGCGTGGTGTTGAAGGAAAACCAAAGATCTCTTTGTCATCATCGGTCGGAATGCAGACGCCTACGCGTGTTCTTGATATTGCTGATAGTTATACCCATGCTATATGGAGGAATGAATTCGATAGGAATAATGGCGTGGCTGAGGAGAACTTCATATTTAAAGACTATGACCTTGAACGTTTCCGTCTTGGCGACGAACCAATAATGTATCCTAATACCGATTGGTACGACTACCTGACAAAGAAGTTTTCCGTGCAGACACAGCATAACCTGAACATATCTGGAGGTACGAAGGATGTGAAATATTTTATTTCCTTCGGTTTCCTATTTCAGGACGGTTTCTTTAAAAATATTAAGGAATTCGGCTACGACAACAACTATAAGTACAACCGTTATAACTATCGCGCCAACCTAGACATGAATCTTAGCAAGACAACGGTATTGAAACTGAACATTGGAGGTGTTGTTGGCCAGAAAAATGCTCCGAATTATCACGAGGAGTTTTGGTCTTCATTACTACAGACCAGTTACCCGTTCTCTTCGCCGGGAATTGTTGATGGTAAGAAGATGGTAACGGCTTCCGACCGTTTTGGGGGTATGGTGACCGACTATGGAATATTCAACCGTTTAGGTACGGGATATTCAAGGCAAGTTAGTAATACAATGAACTTCGACCTTGTGCTTACACAGAATTTAGACTTTGTGACAAAAGGGTTGACTGCCGAGGTAAAAGGTGCATATAATACCACTTACAGTTATAGCAAGGACGTATCCACAAGTATGATTACCTATGTTCCTTTCTATTATTCTACATTGCATGATCCTGGAATATCCATAGAAGACCCTAATTTCAATAAAGAAGTGGTTTACCAGACTGCGGGCCGTGATGGTGACTTGTACTATAGCAAAGGAAATACTGGTCGTGCCCGTGACTGGTATTTTGAGACAAGCCTTCGCTATCAACGTAATTTCTGTGGTCATGACGTGGGAGGAATGATATTGTATAATCAAAGCAAAGAATACTATCCTAAACAGTATACTGCCATACCTACTGCCTATGTAGGATTGGTCAGTCGTTTGACATATAATTACCAATCACGTTATATGGCAGAATTCAATATTGGCTATAATGGCTCCGAAAATTTTTCACCGGAAAAGCGTTTCGGAACTTTTCCTGCTGGTTCTGTAGGTTACGTATTGACTGAAGAACCTTTTTGGAAAAAGAACAAATGGATTACTTATTTGAAACTGCGTGCATCCGTAGGTTTGGTTGGTAATGACAACATGCAGGATTACCGTTACCTTTATCTTCCGGACGGATATGTCGTTGATAAATTGGAGAAGGATAACGCTTACAAGGACTACTTGGATGGATATAATTTTGGACTCGGTAATACTGTAGTTGATAAAGGTGCTGACGAGTCAAGTCTGGCAAACCCTAATGTGACATGGGAAACAGCATTGAAACAGAATTATGGTATGGATGTGAATCTATTCGATGACTGCCTACGACTTACTTTCGACTATTTCATAGAAAAGCGTAAGGATATCCTCATTAAGCGTGAAACAATACCTGTGTTTACTTCGCTTTCAAAAAATTTACTCCCAGCAGTCAACATGGGTAAAGTTAATAACAGAGGTTATGAAATATCGCTGAAGTGGAATGACAGTATTGATGACTTCATCTATTGGGTGGATGCCAATGTGTCATATGCAAAAAACAAGATTATCTTCCAGGATGAGGTCGAACCTAATGAACCATATCAGTGGCGTACAGGAAACTCCGTTGATGACCTTTTCGGATATGTTACGGAAAGATTCTATACTGAAGACGATTTTGATGAGAACGGAAACCTTAAGGAGGGATTGCCGAAACCTTCTGGTAAAGTGGTACCCGGAGACTTGAAGTACAAAGACCTGAATAATGACAACGTGATTGACAGAGACGATGTATGCAGGATAGGCAATTCGAAGACGCCTCTTTACACTTTCGGTCTTAATTTTGGTATTGAATATAGAGGCTTTTTCGTATCTATGAATTGGACCGGGGCAAAAGAAGCCAATGTTATGTTGCAGTATGCCTTCCAGCATCCTTTCGACAAAAACCAAGTACTGTACCAGTTCATGGCCGATGGGGCATGGACACCAGAACGTGGAGCATCGGCAAAATATCCTCGTCTGTCAAACGTGCAAAACAACTATGAAAAATCAACCACATGGATGCAGGATGCTTCATATCTGAGACTGAAGAATGCGACTATAGGATATAACTTTACCAATAAGCCATGGCTGGATGCAATTGGTGCTTCGGCACTATCGCTGAAACTTACAGGATACAACCTGCTGACTGTTGACAGCCTAAACTTCATGGATCCGGAAAGTACACCGAGCAGAGCATTGGCCTATCCTATAATGAAAATTTATAGTTTGGGATTAAATTTAACATTTTAAGTGAAGAAATAGTATGAAAAAACATAATATAATAATATCAGCTTTACTTATAGTTGTTGCGATTACAGGGTGCGAGGACTTTAAGTTTGGAAATGCCTTTCTGGAAAAGCCTATCAGCGACGACATTAACATTGATACAGTGTTTGCCCATAAGAAATATGCAGACCAGTTGTTAAATCAGATTTACCGCACGTTACCTGATTATCTGCCTCTTGAAGCCAAAGGTTATAGGGGAAACTGGATTATCCTTGACGGTCCGACTGATATATGTTATCATTCGGGGAGTGCTTACGCTTCAAGTTCAGTTTCGGCAGATTATGATATAGCATTTCCATATGTATTGTTCAGTAGTACCCAGCATATTGGTAATCCACTTTATGGTATACGTAAGGCATTTATCTATCAGGAAAACATAGATAGGGTTCCAGATATGACGTCTGAAGAAAAGAAAATCCGTAAAGCAGAAACAAAGGTTATCGTTGCATTGCATTATTCGTATATGCTGCGTCACTATGGAGGTGTACCTTGGATAGACCACGCATATAGACCCGATGATGAATTTGAATTTCCTCGTCTTACTGTCGAGGAAACAGTAAATAGGATTGTGATGATGCTGGACGAGGCAGCCACCGACCTACCGTGGTACACAACTGATGCGGAAAACGGTCACATGACTGCAGCTGCTGCAAAAGCATTGAAACTCCGCGTGTTACTATTTGCAGCAAGTCCTCTGCTTAATAACGACACTCCTTATTATCCTGGTGAAGCAGCGGATCTCAAACTGTCATGGTATGGTGACTACAAGCAGGAAAGATGGCAAGCTGCACTGGATGCAGGATTAGAATTTCTGCGTATGAACCGTGATAATGGGGAATACTATTGCATAATAGATACCGACAACCCACGTGAAGATTATGTTAACGGTTACTGGGTACGCGGGAGTCACGAGATAATCATGGAGTCGCACCGCTGGGCAGTATATAATTTGGGTGTCAAATCAATAGATCGAGGACATAATGATAATTATAACCAGGTAAGGGGAAGCTATGCAGACATGTTCCAATGGAAGGACGGCTCGAACTTCGACTGGGAGAATCCGGAACACAAAGCACATCCGTTCTTCGATGAAAACATGAAACCGACACGCGATATTCGTCTATACGAAACTCTTGTAATAAACGAGGATAAATACCAGAACCAGCCTAACGGGGCGGAATGCTATGCTGGAGGACGGCAAAGCAAGGACGCCTCAAAATTTACGAAAGCAATATATGGTTACTCAGTACGTAAATTTATACGCGATAGGAAAGAGGAGATTTCCAACAAACCGTATCAATGTCCATTGATACGTATGCCAGAAGTTTATTTGAGCATAGCGGAAGCCATGAACCAAATGGGAAAAGCCGGAGTGAAAGATGAGTTCGGTCGTGACGCATACGATTATATAAATTTGGTACGGGACCGTGCAGGATTGCCTGGTGTAGAAAGAGTGGAAGGACAGGAACTGACAGATATAATACTACATGAACGTGCGGTAGAATTCGGAGCGGAAGATGTGCGTTATGCTGATTTGATACGCTATAAGCGCAAAGACCTGCTTTCAACACCTGTATCTACGCTTACTATCACCAAAACAGGAACCGACAATGACGGAAGGGGTATCTTCAGATATGAAACCAATGTTACTGGCGAACATTATGATTGGCAAGACCATTGGTATCTGATAGCTTTCCCTACTGATGAAATAAACAAAAAATACGGCCTGATACAGAATCCGGGATGGTAAATTTACAATTAACAGAGAAAAGAAATTATATACAATGAATAATTTACTTTATATTTTAAGTATTACCTGTTGTCTGTTCACCACCGTCGCTTACGGACAACAGAAAATCAGCGGAACAGTGAAAGACAGTGATGGTAAACCTATCAATGGTGTCAGAATTTCAATCCTTAACAGGGAAAGTCTTTCCTGTATAACAGAGGAGGATGGTGCATATTCGTTGTCTACAGTGAACTCTGGCGATATATTAAAGGTCAGTTATGCCGACAACAATGTTAGATACGTAAAAGCCTCCGGAGAGAGAATGGATATAGTGCTCGACAAAGAAGATACGCAGATTTTTGACATGGGATTCGTGAAAAAGAACAAGGATAACCTTACACAAGCCGTATCGACTGTATCTTCTGAAGTATTAGCCAACAAAACCGAAACTTCTGTACAGAATGCACTGTACGGATTGTTCTCAGGGTTGTATGCTAAGCAAAATGTGGGTTGGCATGCGGAAGCTACTCTTAACGTTCGAGGTCAGGGCGGTCTTGGTGGAGGGACTCCACTGATACTTGTGGATGGATTTACTCGGTCCTTAAACTCTCTCACCTTAGAGGAAGTGGAATCCATATCAGTTCTGAAAGACGGTGCGGCAACAGCATTATACGGTACACGAGGAGCAAATGGTGTGATACTTGTAAATACAAAACGTGGCAAGTATAACTCGTTTGACTTGGATATCAATTATAAGCATGGATTTACTATGCCTGTTCATCAGCCCCAAATGGCAGATGCATATACTTATGCTCGTGCCGTAAACGAGGCTTTGTATTATGACGGATTGCCTTTGAGGTATTCTGACAGTGACTTGGTCGCTTTCCAAAGCGGACAGAATCCTGAACTTTATCCTAATGTGGATTGGGTTGACGAAGGTACACGCGATTTCGGCGAAAACAACCAATTGAACATGATGATTAGAGGCGGAAGCAACAAATTGCGTTACATGGGATTTATCGACTATAAAAATGACTTCGGACTATTAAGTGATGAATATACCAACTATTCGGAACGTTACAAGTCTCAGATACGCAGATATGACCTGCGTTTGAGAATGAACATTGATGTTGACCTTACTTCAAGTACGCAGATGCAGTTCGGCATTGCTGGAGTGATAAGGGAACAGAAAGAACCTGATGCCGATGTAAGCGATGTAGTAAACAACCTGTATAAGGTTCCATCGGCTGCATTTCCAATAAAGACATCGAATAACATTTGGGGAAGTAACCTTTACTATAAGATGAATCCTTTAGCAGTAATTGCGGACGACGGTTATTATCAGAGTAACTGGAGAAAACTTGAGGCAAACATGCGCATCACACAAGATTTTTCATCGTTGCTGCCGGGACTAAAGGCGGAGGCTGCATTAGCATATGACAATACTGCGACATTCAGTGAGACAGGATCGAAAGATTATCGTTACGAAGTGTTGTCATACTCGGATGAAACAGGTCGCATAGGTACTATTTACGGTGACGACTCAGCTTTGAACATAGCGAACGATGGAGTAACAGAACAGATGATACGTAGTAACTGGGAAGTGAAACTGGGTTACGACAGTAACTGGAACGACCATCAGTTAGGATTGGCAGTACTCTATCGCCAGGAAGCAGAGGAAACACTTGAAGTAAACGGAGCGCATTATAGGCATTCTGCAATGTTGGTGGGCAACTACAGCTATCAGGATAAATACTTTTTAGATATTGTAGCTAATGTTTCAGGAACTAGCGTATTAAAGTCGGGTGACAAATACCGTTTCTATCCGGCGGTTTCGTTAGGCTGGCTTATGTCGAATGAAAATTTCATGAAGAAACAATCTGTTATAGATTTCATGAAATTGCGCTTCTCATACGGTCGTTCTGCAATAGACAACATTGCATACGGTCTTGGAAAACATTACTGGGGAGGAGGAGGCTCTTACTACTTCGGACATAGTAATACAAAATATGATGGATATACCGAAAGGAAAATACCTATGGATGTATGGGATCTTGAAACAGCGGACAAATATAATATAGGTATTGATATGCAGTTATTCAAGAAACTTAACTTCACAGCCGACTTGTATTACGACAAGCGTAGCAATATATTAGTAAATGACAACAAGACATCAGGTATTATCGGTATTGACGTACCGCAAAGCAATATAGGCGAGGTGGAGAGTAAAGGTTTAGAATTATCCCTTGGATGGAAGGGCAAGATAAACGACTTCAGATATTATGCCAATGCGAACGTTTCTTTTCAGGACAGTAAGGTTATAGAAAATGGAGAAGCGTACCAGCCATTCGACTATTTGTACCAAAAAGGACATAAAGTGGGGCAGGCTTTCGGACTTGAGGCCATAGGTTATTTCCGCGATGAGCAAGACATTATTGACAGTCCTACCCACACTTTCTCGACAGTGCGTTCTGGTGATATAAAATATAAAGATCAGAACAACGACCATAAGATAGATAAGTATGATCGTGTGCCTATAGGCAATTCGACGACAGTACCAAACGTGGTGTATGGATTGAATTTTGGTTTTGAATACAAGGGATTCGGTGTTGATGCCACATTCCAGGGAGTGGGTGGTATCAGTACATGGATTAACGTGGCAGGTATTTATCGTCCGTTGCGTAACAATGCCAATATATCCACGTGGTATCTTACTGGCGACCGTATACGATGGACAGAGAGTACGAAAGACATCGCTAACCTTCCACGCTTGTCTACATTGGACAATGCAAACAATTACCAAGAAAGCACTCAGTGGTTGGAAAACGGTTCTTTTTTCAAGTTGCGTAACCTGAACGTGTATTATACATTCCCTGAAAGATGGACAAGTAAGATGAACATGGACAAACTTCAGATTTTTGTACGCGCACAGGATTTGTTTTCGCTTGACCATATAGACTATCTGAACTGCGAGTCGCTCTCATTGAACTATTTTGACACTATGAGTATATCATTAGGATTGAATATGAACTTCTAAAAGAATAATACGATGAAAATAAAGAGTATAATTTCCACAATATGTCTTTCTACCGTATTTGCAGGATGCAGCCTTTATTATGATGAGACAAATGGTGATTCTAAAGAAACTGCCTATGGATATTATGAGAATCTTGAAAGACTTGTGACTTACGTATATAGCTTCCTTCCTTCAGATATGGACAGGAACGATGGAGCAATGATGGAAGCGGCTACGGACAATGCAATATATTCATGGGAAGAGAATACCATATATGATATATACAACGATGTATGGAGCCCCATTAAAACTATAGATACAGGATGGGATTTCTTTAAAGCCATAAGGAGTGCCAATTCTTTTCTTGAAAATTTTGACATAGAGGAAATGAAAAAGTTTGAGCATAATGATGACTATGACAATATAATGGCCAAGGTTACAATATTCCCTTACGAGGTACGTTTCTTGCGTGCTTTCTATCATTTCGAACTTGCTAAGAGGTATGGAAATGTACCATTGTTGACACGTACATACACTACAGATGAAATCAACAACGTGAAGCCTGTTTCTTATGAGGAAATAGTGAACTTCATTGTTACGGAATGTGATGCCATAGCAAACGAACTGCCGGAAGATCACAGGGATTACAAAGGAGACACAGGTAGAATAACAAAAGGTGCAGTACTGGCTCTGAAGTCAAGGGTACTACTCTACGCTGCCAGTCCGTTGCACAATGAAATAGGAGACAAGAGAAAATGGGAGGCTGCGGCAAAAGCAGCTGCGGAAGTTATAAAAATGAACAAATACAGTTTGCCTAAATTGTCCGATGACCCTCTTTGGATTGGAAATGCCAATGAAATGTTGGATTCACCACAACTTATTCTGGAACGCAGAAACGGAGTATCAAGTGACTTCGAGGCACGTAACGAGCCTATGGGATATGAAGGCTCAAAAGGAGGAAATACTCCGACTCAAAACTTGGTTGACGCTTACGAAATGAGTGACGGAACTTCATTCGATTGGAATAACCCTCAACACGTACAGAATATCTACACTGATGCTGAAGGAAATAGAACTAGAGACCCACGTTTATATCTTAACGTTTTGCATAACGGTTCCACATGGCAGGACAAAAAGATTGAGACAAATGAAGGCGGTCTTAATACAGGCATGGATGGTGCTACAAAAACAGGATACTATTTGCGCAAGCACATGAATTCTTTGGTAAGTCTTGACCCTGTACATCCTTTGGAGAAGGAGCATCATTATCCTTTGTTTAGATATGCAGAAATACTGCTGAATTATGCAGAAGCAGCATACGAATGGACTAATGATGCGGATGTGATACCCGAAGAATGTACTATGACTGCCAGACAGGCATTGAATATGGTACGTGACTGTGCCAACATGAAATATGTGGAAGAAACAGGAGATGCTTTTCTAGAGAAGGTGAGAAACGAACGACGCATAGAATTGGCTTTCGAGGATCATCGTTTCTGGGACATTCGCAGATGGAAAATAGGAAATGTAGTGGAAAATATTTACGGTATTCGTATAATAGGTAGTGGAGATTCTTTTTCTTATGAAAGGGTGCTTGTGGAAAAACATCAATGGAAAGATAAGATGTATTTATATCCATTCCCACAGGAAGAAATATATAAAAACGGAAACTTGAAACAAAATACAGGATGGTAAAAAGCATATGTTTTATTTAACTAAATGAATCATGAGATATATATCAAAAATATTATTTACTTTGCCGCTTTTTACAGTGACGGCATGTAGTGATGAACAGGATATTTTTTTCGAAAATATTCCTAATAATGATGCTTTGGAAACGGTACATATAGAACATCGTGACAAGCCTTATCCGCGTGAAGAAAATAAATTGTATATAAATACAGCTCCATTGATTGTTCCTCAGGCTGCAAGAGGAAAAGATGAAATGTTGGAATTTGAGTTGTCTCAAAACATTGATTTTCCGGAAGGAAATACTTACCATTCTGGGAAACTACCATGGAATATATACAATATTCACGAAGCAATGGCTGCAGGTAAATGGTATTGGCGTTTCCGAAAAGTAAATAGTACAGGTCGTGTAGAGGGATGGAGTAAGATTTATTCTTTTAATGTAACAGGAGAAGAACCTGTATTTGTTACTCCTCCTTTTTCTGTATTTCAAAAGAATATTCCAATGACATATCCACGTATTCATTGTTATATTGAAAAAGATATAGAAAAGGCTAAAGCTACAATAACAGATAATAGAGAGTACAGTTCTATGATTAGCAGAGCAAATACAGCATGTACAGTGCCATCAGATCTGTTTGAAAATACTAGTCGTATATATGATTATGTTTTTGACCATTTAAATACAGCATATTTGTTGACTGGTAATAAAAAATATTATGATAAAATATTGGAATATGGACGGAAAATGATAAGTTCTCCTATCAGTGATGATATCCTGTTTGCCAGTAATTTCCAGTCTGGGCATATTGTTAGTATTTTATCTGTTGTTTACGATGATTGTCAAGCAGATTTGACTGAAAATGAGAAGATAATTATAGAAGAAACTATATTGAAGGCGGTTAACAAATATTACAATGATTATCGTGGGTTACAGGAGAACTGGTTTTTCGACGAACACACATGGCAACAGACATTGAGATGCATGACCATAGGTGCTTTCATGATTTGCCAAGAATATCCCGAAGCCATGAAAGCCTTGGAATATTTCTATGAGTTATGGTCGTCAAGGGCACCGTCAAGTGGCTTCAACCGTGACGGAGTATGGTTTAATGGACAGGGATATCTGGAAACCAACCAATATTCGTTATACTATATGTCTATGTTATTTACTTATTTAACGGATGTTGATTTTTTGAAACACCCATGGTTTAAAAATGCAGGTAAAGCTTTAGTTTATTCATGGTTGCCAGAAAGTGCAGCTACCACTTTTGGAGACAATAATCGTGATAATTGGCCCTATCGTATGAGATTGGGATTTGCTGATTTTCTTGCTCGAGAACTTGGTGATGCAAATGCAGCGTGGTATGTTCAAGAATGTCAGCGTACTGTACCAGTAGGAGGAGAAAATGACTATTCGCTCTATAGTAACTTAGACCTTAGATTGTACAGAATTTCACGAGGTGACGTTCCGTATGACATAGCTGAAGGAGTAGAACCAGATCTAAGTAACTATATATGGTATAAAGACAGTGGTGAAGGAGTAGCATATTCTGACATGACCGACAGAGATAGGAACATGACGCTTGCCTTCCGTTCAAGTCCATTTGGCTCCGGTAACCATACACACTCTGACCAAAATAGTTTCAAGGTGCAGTATAAGGGAACCAATGTATATATGAACGCTGGTTATTATCAAAATTATTCGGATGCCCACGCTCTTTTACAATATCGTAATACTCGTGGACATAACACTGTGATGATTAATGGAATAGGTCAGCCTTTTTCGAAGAGTGCATACGGAAATATAACAAGAGGATTGAATGGTGACAATTTGGCTTATTTTGATGGTGACGCTTCTTCTGCATATCATGGCAGGACTGACCAGACATATTGGGAAAAGGCTTTTGCCAGTGCAGGTATCTCAGAAACCCCCCAATACGGATTTGGTGATAGCCCTTTAACATGTTATAAGAGACAAGTATTTATGTTGCGCCCCAATAAGGTAGTAATATATGACGAGCTTCGTGCCTATGAAGCTGCTACATGGCAATGGCTTCTACATAGCCCAGTTGAGTTTGTAGTCAATGGAAATACTGTAACGACAAATTATGAAAACTATAAAGGTAAATTTACAGCTACTGCACAGATATTCGGTGATAAAATGCCAGAAATAAAGATAACAAATAAATGGTTCCCTGGGGGGGAACCTGCAGACCAAGATCCGGTTAAATACCCTAAACAATGGCATCTGACTGCAGAACTTGGTGAAAGTTCATCGCACAAGGTTTTGACCATAATACAGGTGAATGAGACAGACAAACCGATAAACATAATAAAAATAAACAACAGGTTCATGTTGGGTGATTGGACTATCGAAGCAGAAATGGATCCTTCAATGCCTGCAAATATCTCAATATTAAATAGGGTAACAGGTACTTATTTCAGTAACGGTTCGGATGTTCCTGTCATTGACGGTACACCATACCAACGCCAGATGGAAAACTCATCGATATTGTATGATGCCATAGACGGAACAATGAAAGTACAGGAAATAGGAGACAAGCCTTTACAGTCAACACGTTCTAACGTAAAATGAAAACGAAAGAAATATGAGAAAACATTTAATATCAATTATAAGTATGATCCTGTTTATATCATTGATGACATCATGCAGCGAAGATGTAAACATGGAGATGAGAAATGATTCTGGATATATTCAGGTTACCGCCGAGATTCCACAAGCTATGTCAGACTCAAGAGCTCCAATAACTATCGGATCTGATAATCAGCTCCGATGCATAATAGAAATGTGGACTCATGGAGAAGAATCGGAGTTAGCATACCGTAGCGAGAGCTTAGTTCCCGCAGGACAGACCCCTAAGTTTGATTTCCAATTGAAATCTGGAGACTATGATTGTATGCTTTGGGCGGATTTCGTAAAGAAGGATGCTCCATCTGAAGATATAAACTCTGATGGTATAACGTATAAGCATTACGAAGATACTTATTACAACACTTTAGATTTGAAAAATATCAACATAAAAGATCCGTCGGCATCAAATATGTTCGATACAGATAATTGCGATGCTTACTTCTCCAGAAAACTGATTGAGAAATCGGAAGGAGAGACGTTTACGTTGAACTTAACAATGGAACGTCCGATGGCAAAGATTGTAGTGAAAGAACAGGAATCAGATAAAATATCCGTACTTAAACATTTAAAAGTAAGCTATGAGATACCTGCAGGTTTTAATGTATTTACAGGAGAACCAACATCGAAGACAATAACAGCAATATTGGATAAGGAATATAATTTTGATAACGTTTCTACCGAATTATTTACAGGTTATGTCTTCGCTCCGTCTATGGAAGAGAAAGAACTTGGAACTATCTCTTTGGGTATAAGCACCCCAACAAATCATAATAGAGAAATTCCAGAAGGTAGTATCACTATTAAACGTAACCAATGTACCAAAATTTTTGGTAAAATAATAGAAGGAGATGGTAATGTTGACCCAGACCCTGAACCTGAAGAAATGAAAGTGGGAGACTTCTTCTTTAGCGACGGTACATGGGGCAACGAACTGAAGGCTTCCAACAAAGAGAAATGTGTTGGTATAGTATATGCGGTAGGGGCACAACCCGGTGATGAAATATCTTTCTATGGCAAAGCAGGAATAGACAAGACAATTCGAGGATATGCGGTTTCACTGAAATACCTCACAGCCACGTTTGAGGTGACAGAAGATAATGGCTGTGGAACCAGTAGCCAAAAACTGTACATATATAATAAGGTTATGAATCCGTCACCGTTCCAGACATGGCCGAAAGATGAAGATGTAGAGAACAATCAGTTTAATAACGACATAGTGAACAATGATGGTTATAGAAAAACGCAAATACTATTGAACGAATTTGATAGTAAGGCAGGAAACACTAATGATGTACTTTATCCATTCATGCAATGTTTCCATGACTGGTTGAATGTACAACAGCCCATAAACAATGCTAGTACATGGTACATACCTTCTGCACGCCAGTTTCTTGTAATAGGAGGAACAGCAAATGGACTTATGGTTTCTGAATTGGAAGGCAACGATTTATCTCAGTTTGTAACTGAAGACATTGCTGTAAACGAAATTTTCAGAGAATCCCTATCTAAGGCTAAAAGTGAGGGCATTGCTGAAGATGTATTGACTACAGGTTCCAGTATTGTTGGAAACAGTTCGTTAAGCAATTCTGGTGATGGACCTACACCAATACATTTGGAAGTAAATAAAAACAAGTTTAACAGAATAAAGGAAGGTAACGGAAACAAGACTTTCGTCATTCGTCCGGTATTGACCATATTTAAATAACTTTTAAAGTATTATTTTATGAAAGATATAGTAAAAATATTGCTTTTTTGTTGTGTGGGAATATTTATCTCGTGTGGTGAGGATGATAGTACGAAAGGTGTAGAACAGAAAGATGACAACATGCATATTTCCACCGTATTCCCAGAAAGAATGAGGAATATGGAAATGGATGCTTTCCACAAATTGCGCTGTATTCTTGAGCTAAGGGACCAATCACATAGAGTGGTTTATAGACAGGAAAAAGCTGTCGAAACGGATGCCTCCGACCTTGTATTTGATTTTCCGATAGAAGTTGGAACATACAAATGTATAATGTGGGCAGATTATATAGATGTTTCCTCTACTCCTACCGGAAACGAGGAAACTATGCGCTATGCCGATAAATATTACAATACAGAAGACTTGGAACACATCTTGATAACCAATGCCGTTGACATGGTAAATAACGATGCTTGCGATGCTTTTTTTTACAGCTGTGAACTGATAAAAGAACAAAAATTCCTACAACAGGAAATTTCCTTGCAACGTGCCATTACCAAGATTTCATTGAAAGAGAATAATCTTAAAGAGTTCGGCCTGGTAACGGCAGTAACGGCAAATTTTGCAATACCAGAGACATTCGATGCCGTTTCTGGTAAAGTCTCGGATACTATGGTGGAAATAAATTATAAAGATAATGCTTTCGATCCGACTTCATCATCCACAGGTACATTGTTATCAGTGCTGGCATTTGCTGATGATGCGGAACGCGCCATGGGTGAAATCAGTCTGACTGTAAACACACAACGACTTGATCCTCAGGTAATCCCTATTCCGTCTTCATTAATACCAATGGTCCGTGGACAGCATATAGAGGTGAGTGCTAATATGTTGGGAATCTCTCCTGATCCGGATGTGGATTTTGATATTACGTTTGAGATCAACATCAAGGATTGGGCTGAAAATAATCAAACCGTGGAGGTAATAGATGCACGTCCGAAAGTAGGAGACTTCTTTTATGCCGATGGAACTTTTTCTTCAAACTATTTAAAGGATGTGGACAACCCTTGTATAGGAGTAGTGTTTGCGGTGGCACATGACGGTGGAAAAGCCTCGGTAGATTCGCCTTCAAATTACATTGATAATAACGGAATCCAAAAACTTGACAAGGTACGTGGATGGGTTATTGCTGCGAAAGATTTCTATAACAATACCGGATTCGGAGCATTAGTTAATGCAAGTGTAGCAGTACCGGACGGACTGAGTAAGGGCAAGGGGGATATCTTAGGATTTATGAATACGGAATTGATAAAGAGGTATGCCGATATAGATGATTTCCCTGCTGCAAAGTTCATTGTACATTATGAGAATGATGAAGCGACAAAAGCTCCCAAAGGAACCAGTGGATGGTATTGGGGAGCAGCTGGACAATACCAAATTCTGTTAGAGGAATATGCGGTAGCAGAAACTGGTTCCTTGGTGGAGAAACGTGCCGTGATGAAATCACTGGAGATACTGGAGGAATGCAATGCTGGTAATATATTCCCTGAAAATGGAAACGGAAGACGTTTATGGTATAGTACAAATACAGATTCTAAAGAAAAAGGTATAAAATTTGGATTTGCATGTTTAGGTATAGGAAACAAGGACTTCGGTGCATTGGAAGATGATTGGGCAAGTCCTGATAGTAAATATAACGTACGACCTATGCTTACTTTCTGACATGTATTTTAATATTAATTTTTAATTTAAGTCAATATGAAAAATATTATAACAATTTTCTTTTCAATTGTCTTTTTCATTTTGGGAGAGGACATTTGTGCCCAGCAGTTGAATAAAGAAATATTCTATTTGATTAATTTGGATTATCATGGACTGTCGAAAGTGAAAGACGCATGTATGCGAGGCGATACAGCAATGGCTGCCAAGGAATTGTTGGATTATTATCGTGGACGTACTGTCATCAAACATCCGGAACTGGATTTGAATGAAGTTCATGTATCAGCATATGAGAGGCAAATTGCAGACGAAGCACTTGCACATATTTTATATGCCCATGAAGGTTATCAGCCTTCGTTCTATTACGGAAAGGATATCGATTGGACATACTGGCCTATAAAAGATAACGAATTGCGCTGGCAACTTCATCGACAAAAATGGTTTATACCTATGGGAAAGGTTTATTATACCACACACGATGAAAAATATGCCAAAGAATGGGTTTTTCAGTATATGGATTGGATTAAAAAGAATCCTTTGGTTTCTGTAACTAAAGATGAGTTTGAACTTGCCAGTACTGGAGAAGTTAGAGCTGGAGTGGAAAATGCCCGTTTTGCATGGCGTCCTCTCGAAGTAGGAACACGTTTGGAAGACCAGATACAACAGTTTATGCTTTTTAAAAATTCCACATATTTTACACCAGAATTTTTGACCGAATTTTTAGTAAATTATCATAGACATGCAAACCACATATTGCATAATTATTCAGATGCAGGAAATCATCTTCTTTTTGAAGCGCAACAGATTCTTTATGCAGCCATATTTTTCCCTGAATACAAAGATGCTGATACTTGGAGAAAAAGTGGTGTAGATATACTAGTACGTGAGGCAAAAAAACAGGTTTATGATGATGGTGGGCAATTTGAACTCGATCCGCTTTACCACATGGCATCAATAGAAATATTTTGTAAGGCCCTGATGATGGCGGATATGAATGGCTTAAGGAATGAATTTCCTAAGGAGTTCTTGGATACAATAGAAAGAATGATTGTATTTTATTACAATATTTGTTATCCTGACTATACTAACCCATGTTTCAGTGATGCCAAGAGAAGGGGAAAAGAACCCAAAATCAAAAATTATAGGATATGGACTAAACTGTTCCCCAATAATGAACAAATCCGTTATTTTGCCACAGAGGGGAAAGAGGGTAAACTTCCAGAGAATTTGTCGAAAGGTTTTGAAACCAGTGGGTTCTTTACTTTCCGTAACGGATGGGGTAGTAATGCTACTGTTATGGTGTTAAAAGCTGGTCCAAAAGGAGAATGGCATAATCAACCGGATAACGGTACATTTGAATTATGGTTTAATGGTACTAATCTCTTTCCGGATTCTGGATTTTATGTTTATGCCGGTGATGATAATATAATGAAATTGCGTAACTGGTTCCGACAGACAATGGTACACAAAACATTGACGCTTGACAATAAAAATATTGAGACACAGTCATCTGTGACACGTTTGTGGAAACCTGAAGATAAGACTCCTGTTTTGGTTACTGAAAATCAGAGTTATAAGGATTTGAAACATCGCCGCTCTGTTTTCTTTGTCAATCAGAAATACTTTGTCATAGTTGATGAGGCCGTTGGTGATGCCACAGGTAAGATAGGACTTCATTACCAGGTGAATGCCGGAAAAGTTAATATTGATAAACAGAAGTTCATTCTTGCTTCAGATTATGGCGGAAACAGTAACATGAAAATGCAATGTTTTGTCCCTGAAGGTACAATGCTGGAGGAAGAAGAAGGATGGCAAGCCACTCTTTATTTAGTACGAGAAAAACGCCCAGCAGTATCATTCAGTAAGGAAAAGCAGGATGGTTCGCCTGTCAGATACATAACGGTGATTTATCCTGTAAATGACATTAAGGATGCTCCGGAAATGAATGCGCGTTTTATTTCTCCGCAATTCAACGACAAGGAACTTAAAATTGAAGTATCCCTGGACGGCAAAACAGAAAAGCTGGAATATAACTTAAATAAACAAATTAAATAAATATGGGAAAGAGCTGTTTGATTACTTTGTTGCTGTACATGATAATGATTCCTGTATATGCCAATAACCCGTTGCGTAAAGAACCTTATCCGCAAAAAGAAAACATTATATACTTTAATCCGGCACCGTTGTTGGTGCCGTTTGATATGAAGCAATCGGACTTGTTGCAGTTCAACCTTTCACAAGACAGGAATTTCAGAGGAAAAGATGATATTATGTCAAAACCTGTTCCGTGGTGTATGTTTAATCCCCATAAGGTGCTTGACACAGGTGTATGGTACTGGCGTTTCCGTTCCGTAAGCAAGACGGGCGAGGAAATGCCTTGGAGCAAGACGTACAGTTTCACGGTGGAAGAATCGACTCCAAGGTTCGCCACGCCTGCCTTTGAAGTGCTTCTGGAAAATATCCCTAAGGATTATCCACGCATTTACTGTTTCCTGGGCGGTAATTTAGAAGAGGCAAGGAAACATGTGCGCTCTAATCCTGAGTTTTGGGTTATGATAGACGATGCACGTGATGCGCTCGCCATGGATTTCACAACCGACACACTGCCTTACAGGCATGTGTTTGCCATGTCAGAGAATTTCGACAAGCTATATACCGCTTATCTGATGTTGCAGTATGATGTTTACGCAAAGAAAATGATATCCAATGTGCGTTGCCTTTTGACGCGGGTACCTGACAAGGAATTCATTGAAAATGATTTCAAGGCTGGAGAACTGGTGTATCTTCTGTCAGCCGCTTACGAGAATTTTTACGACCGTTTTACCGATGGGGAGCGTTTGCGGATAGAGTCTATTGTGATGGATGTATTGAAGCATTATTATGACAATCGTTTGGTGGGGCGTGAAGAAAACATGTTTTTCGATGAGCATATTTGGCAGTTTGAGGTGCGCCGTTTCCTGCAAGCCTCATTGGTGTTTTACGACAAATATCCGGATGCAAAAGAATATCTGGAATACTATTACGAACTTTGGAATACACGTGGTCCAGCCACGGGGTTCAACCGTGACGGCTCATGGCACAATGGGGCAAACTATTTCAGCGCAAACGCTGTAAGCCTGTGTTATCTGCCTGCATTGTTCAGTTATCTCACCGATACGGATTTCCTTCAACATCCGTGGTATAAGAATGCTGGTAAAGGATTGGTCTATACCTGGCTGCCTGGCTCCTTGAGCGACGGGTTCGGCGATGGGCATGAGAAGATGAACAATAAGCCGTTGCGTATCCGCAGTGCATTTGCAGATTTCCTTGCAAGGACAGCAAAAGACCCTTATGCGGCATGGTATTCATCTGCAAACAACCTCTATGAAGATGAGTTCGAGACACGACTTTATAGGCTTGCAAGCGGAAAAGAACGTCCTGCTAATATCGAACTTCCGGCAGACGCCCCCAAAGCCGTATGGTTCATGGATTGTGGGGAAATGGTAGCGAACAGCGACTTGGAAAATCTGGAAAAGAATGTAAGCCTGAGTTTCCGCTCGAGTCCTTTCGGCTCGGGCAACCATACACATTCAAATCAAAACGCTTTCAACCTGCACTATGGAGGCCATGCGGTTTACCGTTCCGTAGGGCATTATATGAATTTCTGTGACCCACATAACCTTTTGTCTTACCGAAACACCAGGGCGCATAACACGATGCTTATAAACGGTATAGGCCAGCCTTTCACGCCTGAAGCACATGGATATATCGTACGTATGTTTAATGGCGACAATATATCATACGCTTTGGGAGATGCTTCGGACGCATATTGTGGAATAAGCAATATCCGCCTATGGAAGAATAGTTTTGATAAGTATAACCTTAATCAGGGACCGGAGAATGGCTTCGGAGAGACAACTCTTAAAAAATACAGAAGGCACATCTTCCTGCTGCATCCAAACAAAGTGGTTGTTTATGACGAACTTGAGGCGGACGGGCCTGTGCGTTGGGATTGGTTGTTGCACAGCCCGGTCAAGTTTGATATAAATGCCAATGAGTGCATATTGAAAACTGTAAACGAAGGGTACGGCTTCAGTTCTGTAGCCCAACTCTTCAGTAGCCAGATGGTTTCCATTTCCCAAACTGACAAATATGCTGCAGAGCCGAATATGGAGAATGCAGAACGCGGCGAGGACTTTACTGCGCCTTGGACTCTTACTGCGAGTTTTGGACCGGGTAAAAGTAATCGTATCCTTACTGTAATACAGATTGAAGCGGATGGCAAGAAGTCTGAAAAGATAGAGAGGGACGGTGATATTTTCAGATGTGGGGAATGGCTTATCGAAGCCGAGTTGGATTCTAAACGCCCGGGAAGACTCTATATACGTAACGGTAAGAACAATGCGACATTCAGTTATGGCAACAAGGAGCCGGAAATAAACGGTAAGCCATACAAGTGTGAATGGAAAGACGCTTCCGTTTTGTTCGACTGCGTAAACGGCGAATGGAAGACACAGGAAATGTCCGACCAAAGGATACAGACCATGGGGAAATGGTAATCCATGCCGACTCTGTATTCTTATCGTTATATTGGGAATGGCTTGCTGATGAAAACTTCGGCGGCCGCCTGTAAAAAAACAGTTTTTCCATGAAGAAATCTGTAAACCACAGTGTGGTTTATATAATTCACAGTGTAGTTTGTATAATTCACAGTGTAGTTTATATAAATTCAAGTGTGATTTATAGAAAATATGGACGGAAAACGGACTTTTCACGGCGGTCTGCCATGTTTTCAACGAAGATAGAATTGACCATTATATGGAGATTTGCATTTTAAGTTTTTGTTTACCATGGACTCATGTATTCTAAACAGTATGTTATACACGTCCTATGAAATTCTTACTGTGGCTTTGCGTGGGATTTCAGTTTTAGCTATTTTTGACTCCGTTGAAGATAGCTTGGTCTCGGAATAGCTCAAATAAATTTGGCTCTCCGCTCGACTTTGGCTATCTTTGTAATATCAAACGTAAATCCAGGTTAATATTATGATAAAACAATATATCTTTATTTTTATATTTTTATGCGTTTCAGTAGGAAGCAAATGCGAGCCTTTAAATCTGAAAAGATTATCTGTCAGCGAAAATCTTTCACAGAACACAGTATGGAGCATAATACAAGATGTAAACAATAAAATCTGGATAGGGACAAGCGACGGTTTGAATAGGTACGACGGCTATTCGGTCGAGACATATTACCATGATATATACGATGGGGCATCCATCATGGACAGCCATGTATGCAGCTTGTATTCCGACAGTGAGGGGACCGTGTGGGTTGGTACGCTGTTGGGATTGTCCCAATATGATTATTCCACCAATACGTTCCGCAATTTTAACTTGCCAGGCAAGGCGTTGCAGGTGCTTGCCATTGCCGAAATGGTGGGGAAAAGTGACACTTTGTTGCTTGGAACTACTGTCGGGCTTATGTTTTTTTCTAAAGGAACAGGAAATATTACCCATTCCAATGATATTTTGACAGATATTGTCGTCAATTCCATTTGTGCTTATGGCGATGGCGTTCTTATAGGGACCTCACATGGACTTTATTATTATTCCGTCACCGGCAACAAGTGTACGTTGGTGGTTCCACATTTGTCTGATACGGCTATAGCGTCTGTTATGGCTGATAAGGAGAAAGAATGCTTTTGGGTGGGAACACAGGATAAAGGCATATTTCGTGTAAGCGATGCATTTGTGATAACCGGACAATACAATATTGATAAGTTTTATCCTTATAAGCACGTTAATTCCATTCGTACTTTGAGATTATACAAAGATGATAAGATATTAGTCGGGACTACGGAAGGGTTGTTTGTTTTAAATCCGGACTCTGGAGAATTCCATAATCAACTTCCGGATGTTTCTGTACGTGCTTTGGCAGTTGATAATCAGGGTGGGTTATGGATAGGCACGCATTATCATGGTGTCAGGTATTATCATCCGTTCACGTATAATTTCAATGTTCTTGGTTTCTCACCAGGCAGTTTGTTAAATGACAGGATTGTAAGTTGTATAGTGGAGAGTGTGGATAAGAAAGGATTGTGGATTGGTACGAATGGTGGTGGAGTAAACTATTACGACAAGAGAAGTGAAACATTCAGATATTATCAGGCTGGGAATAGCCCGAATACTCTTAAATCAAACAATATAAAGTCCGTTTTGCTTGATAAAGGCAAAGGTGTATATGTAGGTACCCATGCTGGAGGATTAAGCTATATCGATGCCGTTTCAGGTCTTGTATCCAATTATACCATACCTGGTACCGTGGGTGAGGATAATAGTTGCTATGCGCTGCTTGATAATGGCGATAATATATATGTGGGAGCTATGACAGGGTTGTTTGAGCTTGACAAACGGACAAGGAAAATCAAGGAGTCACCATTGGCCAACAGTAATTGTAGCTTGAAAGGAAGTTTGGTCCAGGCTCTGTTTAAAGATTCCGGTGGCAGGATATGGATAGGTACGGAAAATGGCCAGTTCGTGTATGACAGTAATAGAATAATCCCTCTTGGTGGTATCCCAAACATGAAATATTCCCTCCAGATAATTGCCAACTGTTTTTATGAGGACAATGATAAAAATGTATGGGTGGGATCATCTAATGGCCTATATAAATATGATAGTAACCTGATTTTACAAGGACATTATACGATAAAAGATGGATTACCTAATAATTTTATATATGGAATATTGGGGGATAACCTGAAACATTTATGGTTGAGTACAAATAAAGGACTTGCTCATTTTGATGTCTCGAGTAAACGTTCCTACAATTATACTGAAATGGATGGGTTGAGTCATAATGAGTTCAATATGTATGGCTATTGCAAAGGAAGTGATGGTACGTTTTATTTTGGAACTCTTGATGGCATAACATATTTTCGTCCTTCGGATTTTATTGAAAATCCATATTCTCCTGATCCTGAAATTATAGATTTGTCATTAAAAAACCGTTCCGTGATTTACGGTGAAGATTCTTCTGTCAATATCCAGAAGAATGAAACAGGAAAACTTCTGGAAATAAGTTTCCCTTATGATCAGAAAGAATTAAAGATATCCTATACAGTTTCAAATTATCTTAGTAATAGACGTAATATTTTTGCCTATCGGTTAAAGGGATATGAACGAGAATGGAATTATTCTGATAAAAGAGAAGTTACATATTTCAATCTTCAACCAGGGACATACGTCTTTCAGTTAAAATCGTGTAATAATAATGGTAAATGGAACGAATCACCTGTGAACCTTAAAATAGATGTTATTCCGATGTGGTACCAAACATGGTATGTTAAATTACTGTTTATCATGCTATGTCTTTCGTTGATTGCTTGGATTATGTATTTCTTCATAATGAAACAAAAAATGAAGATGCAATTAAAGATTGAATTGATGGAACACAAGAAAATGCAGGAGATAGCTACCGAAAAAATACGTTTTTATATGAATATGTCGCATGAACTTCGTACTCCTTTGACATTGATATTGGGCCCATTGGAGAATATGATTGGACAGGCTATGTTATTGGATAAAAAAATGCTTTGTGATCTAAAATATGTATATAATAATGCTTTACGGCTTCTGAATATTATAAATCAGTTGCTTGATTTTCGAAAGGTAGAGTCTGGAGCAATGCCTCTGCACATAGAGATGGGTAATGTTGTTGATTTATGTAAGCAGACATTTATGCTGTTTAATAAACAGGCGGAGAAAAATAGAATGGATTATTTGTTTGATTCGTCAATATCTTCTTTGGAAATACCTGTAGATAAGAAATATATAGAGACGATATTATTGAATCTTTTATCAAATTCATTTAAATTCACGCCTGATGGAGGGCAAATAAGTCTTACTCTGTGGGAGAAAGAGGATGTATGGGGATTTGATGTATATGACAATGGTAAAGGTATATCCTCTTCTAAGATAGATAAAATATTTGAAAGATTTTATCAGGCCAATGAATATGACAAGGGAACAGGAATAGGACTTTCTTTGGTTAAATGTTTGGTAGAGAAACATAACGGGACAATATCGGTGAAAAGTAAGGAGAATGAGTTTACAGTTTTCAGTGTCTCATTACCTAAAACTTTAGAAGTATGTTCCGGTGATGAAAAAAGTAATTCTGAAGGGAATAATACTTTATTGTATCCTACAGAAATATATCAGGAGTATTTGTTGGAAGATACAATTGATGATGGTATTAATAAACATTCCTGTAACAAGACCAGTGATATAAATATATTGTTGGTTGAGGATAATAAGGAAATGATGGATTACCTTGAAAGATTATTATGTGAACAATATAATATTTATAAAGCTTCTGATGGTAAGCAGGCTTTGGATGTAGTTAAAGAAAATAAAATTGATATTATATTGTCGGATGTAATGATGCCTAATGTTGATGGTATTCAGCTATGTAAGCAGATAAAAAGAAATATTCAAACATCTCATATACCTGTTGTTTTGTTATCTGCCAAGAGTTCTGTCGAGAGCCAAGAGGAAGGGATAAATGTCGGTGCTGATGATTATATAGGAAAACCGTTTAGTGTATCTTTATTGAAAGGTAAGATTAATAATATTCTGATAACGAGAGAACATTTCAGACAATACTATGCCAATAATATAAATCTTGATGTGGCTAAAATGACATCGAATACGATGGATAACGAATTCTTGTCTAAAGCTATTTCAATAATAGAGACAAACATATCTGATGAATCGTTCTCTGCTGAGAAACTGGCAGAAGAACTTTGTATCAGTCGTTCGGCATTATATCTTAAGATGAATGCCATAGCAGGTGAAGCACCTGCAAATTTCATAAGAAGAATAAGATTTAATAAAGCTTGTCAGTTGATATTGGAGAATAAATATACGATTGCTGAAATAAGTGTCAAACTTGGATTTAGTTCTCCATCCTATTTTAGTAATAGTTTTAAACGATATGTAGGTGTATTGCCTAGTGAATACGGTCGAAAGAAGTAATTTATAAAACGAGCCGCATCCGTTTTCCCAACGAATGCGGCTCTCGGTTTATTGCCCGTATTATTCAGGCGTAATACTTATGTAATTTACCTTGAAAACTCGTAATGTCCTTTTCCTCCTTCAAACGACAGTATTCCGTCGTCAGAACGTACCCATTTATATGGGATAAATACTTCACCGTCTTTCTTTACCTGCCATGTTCCGGGTTTCATGTCAGTCATGACAATTTTGAAAGTTCCTTCTCCGTTGATGTCAATGCTGAATTTTCCGGAAAGCGTGTTGCTGTCTTTACTGAAAGTCACAATTCTGTCGGAGATTACTACTCCTACAGTATTGTCGCTTTTCAGAAGTGTAGCCTTATGCATGTTTTTGCATTTGTTGTCAGCTACCTGTATCACGTTAAGGAAGTAATCTTCATTAGCAGGAGATTTTGGAGATAATTCAACTCTCCATGCACCTTTTTCGTTTGTCGGGTCCGGAGTACGTGGCTCGTTAGGGTAGTTCTCGCCGTTAACCCAGAATTCCTTACCCGGGCCTCCGATGGTATTAATATCTAAGTTACCTTTTTCTGGTAGCAACACAGTGTCGTAAAGCATTCCTGAATCTCCGTCTTTTGTACGTTTAATGGTAAATGTTCCGTCTTTTACAGTCGGTTCTTCAATGCTGTGGAGCAGCCACTGTTTCTTATATTCAGGGTTTGATGAAACAATCTTGTCGAA
>CALUIE010000034.1 GCA_944320605.1 uncultured Phocaeicola sp.
TGTGGAATTTCAAACGGAATCTCGTCATCAATACATTTCACCTCACCAGTAGCGAGAAACTTCTCATAATAGGAATTGTCCTCACCACGGTAGATAATTGATTCATTCTTGTCTTTTTTTATTTTCTTTTCCTTAACTAACTTTGCTTTCTCCTCTCTAATACGTTCAAGAAGTACAGAAGCCGGTTCATCATTAGGATCTTGCGGTACAAGTTTTCCTTGTATCGCCCATTGAAGTATGCTGTTTTTTAATTGTTTTCCGTTCATTATTCGTAATCCTCTCCTTGTATTCCTAAATTCCCATTGCTTATAGCATTGGCAATGTCTATTTTCAGTTCTTCGTCATAATCTTTACTTGTCATAAAGCTATTGACGATGCGCAGCAACAAGTCTTGGTCTATATTCGATGCTGCCACATGGTAAATGACAGCTTCCAATGTGCGCATACAGATACAAGCGTGCCAATAGTAATTGTTTTTGTATAAGAAGTATGCGCCCAAAGTCAGTGCAATACGTTTGTTCCCATCATTGAAGAAGTGTCCGGAACAGAACCTATACATTAGATAGGTCAGTTTGTCGGCAAAGGTTGGATAGTATAAATCATTTTGCACAAAGTCCAATGTCGCACGAATACCACCTTCATCACGCACTCCTTCAAAGCCACCATCACTGGCATCAATCATTTTGCCATAGATGTTCAAGACTTCATCGTAATATATGTAAACAATTTCCTTACTCATCTTCTGACTGTTTTAAGCGTTTAAGCACATCTTTGTTTTCCGCTAAGATACGGTCAAAATCAATGGACTGGTCACCGATGAATCGTTCAAACTCTTCAGGAGTAACAGCTTGCAGGTAATCTGCTATATTACCATGATACGCATCCCGGAAACTGAAATCTCTTGAAGCCATTTTGGTCCTGGCATCATTCAGATAAGGTTTCTGCATCGGATGTTCGGCAAGTTCGTTTACAATACGCTCCACTTCGTCAATGGTAAGCAACCTGCAACCGTTTTCTTTAAATCTTTCACAGATAGCTGCACCCACTCCGTTTTCAAAAGAAGAGATGACCAACAGAACCTCTGAATAAAGCGTATGCCGAACATTATCCTTAGAGTCAAGTTTCAAAATTTCCCTGTATTCCTTGGCATTCTCTTTAAAAACTGCTTTGTAGATGAAATCCGTAATCTGAGAATACTTGTATGTCGGATGCCCATCCACATATTTATTAATGGCAGAAGTAAGATTTTTACGATAGTTTTCTTCTGTGATTGCAGCAGGAAGATAATTTACATCCCTGCGATTTATATATTTTGTTCCTCCACCAGTCTTTTCGTTGATAGTGGTAATCACAAGATCCAAGATAATACTACGGACCTTTTTAGCTTTCTCGCTCTCTGTAAGCAGCATACCTATATTCAAGAAAGAACGGAAGTTAAACAATCCAAGTTGGGTTGTTTTGCTCGCCTCATTAATAAGGTGAGCAAATTCTAACTTAAACTCTTTCAGTTGTTTACCCTTACATAAAATATATCCATTATGTTTCAGTTCGTCAGAATTTGATTGCAGATAACGATCTATCGTAGATGTATCAACTTCATAAAAGTCGGCAACCATTTTTTTTGTAAAACGATATTCTCCCTCAAAGAGCATTCCTTCAATGTCAAGATGCTCCTGCACTTTACTGATAGCAAAACGGTTGTTAAGTACATTTTGCCTTTCTATGTTTGAGATGGTCAAATCTTTCATATCACTTTACAATAGTCAGTTACACGATTTTATGTCTATGCCGAGAATCTTTTGAATCTCAGAAAGCGTTTTGTCTATTTCATGCTCAAGTGCGGCACGTTTCTCAAAATACTGTTTGAGAAGTTCTGCGGGAGGCAAAATTTCCTCTTCTTCTTTCGGAAACTTACATTGGTCAAAATTGCAATCCAAGTCAAGCAACTGTTGAGCGGTAAACACTCGGCTTTTTTCTCCAACTTCATCACCGATAATCTCTTTTCTGTCATTCCACCACTCCTGAATAGGTAGAGTATGCTCCACTTTCATCGGTTTTGTTTTTGAGAAGTGTTTATACCCATCAGGCATATCAAGACGATAAAACCAAGTTTCTTTTGTTTTGAAACCTTCTGCACTACCCTCCGCTTCTTCATTATTAAAGAAAAGAATGTTGGTAGCAATTGACGTGTAAGGAGAGAATATAGACCCAGGCAAACGAATAATCGTATGCAAATTAAAATTACGAAGAAGATTCTCTTTAAGTGCAAGTTTTGCTCCGTCAGTACCAAACAAAAAGCCGTCAGGAATAATCACACCACACCGACCACCAGCCTTAAGACGGTACATGATTAGCGCAATAAATAAATCAGCCGTTTCACTTGAACGGTAACGTAATGGAAAATTGCTTTTTACACTATCTTCCGTACTGCCTCCATACGGTGGATTCATACCGATAACATCTACCTTATCAGTTTCTTTGAAATCAGCGACATTAGTACCAAGCGAGTCACAGTTTGTTATGTTAGGAGCTTCAATATCATGAAGTAATAAATTGGTTATACTCAACAGATAAGGCAACGGTTTCCATTCCTGACCAACAACGGCATTTTGTAACTTTTCACCATCTTCAGCCGAACGCACACTTTTCGCCATATAATTTAGGGCAGAAGTAAGGAATCCACCTGTCCCACTGGTAAAATCTCCAAAAGTTTCACCCAACTTAGGGTCAAGCATCATTACAATAAAATCTGTTAATGCACGGGGAGTATAGAACTCACCTGCGTTTCCGGCAGATTGCAGGTCTTTTAATATACCCTCATAAATATCCCCAAATGTGTGACGGTCTTCCGCATCATCAAATTCAATTTCATTTACTATATTAATGACCTGACGCAAAAGTGTACCATTCTTCATATACTGGTTCAAGTCTGCGAATGTTTCCTGAACAATACTTTTAGCCCGCGGAGTATTAACATCAACAGGAAGATTCTTCAATGCCGGAAACAACTTCTCATTGACAAATGAAAGAAGAGCATCTCCAGTCAATGCTTCACCGTCTTTCTCATCAATAGCCCAGTTACGCCAACGTAAATGTTCCGGAATGATAGACTTATAATTAGTATCTTTATATTCCCATGTTTCTTCTTGAGTATCATAAACTTTCAAGAAAAACATCCAAGTCATCTGTTCTATTCTCTGTGCGTCACCATTAATACCTGCATCTTGGCGCATTATGTTCTGGATTCGCTTAATTATATTATTTACTGCCATTTTTATGCGGATTTATATATTTGATATTCAAGTTCTTTTACAGCTTGCTCAAATGCGAGTTTACCGCCAAATAATTTTACAATCTTTGTTGGTTTGCCAATACTGTTGAATGGTGGTATTTCCAATATGTTTGCCTTTTCGAAATCAAGGATACCATTCTCCGCATATTTTTCAAGAAGAGCCTCCAATACTTCACGAGCCTTACCTTCATACTTTCCGAAGTAGTTACGTTTCTTTACATTGTTAGCCCTCTCTTTTCTTGTCAATGGAGGTTGATCAAACGCAACATGGCAAATCACATCGAATATATCCGCATCCTTTAATGCAGGATTTGCTTCGCGTACTGCGTCTATCAGAATGGCATATTCTTTTAACTCATCCATAATAGCTTGTTTACGTTCTGCCTCAGTCCAAGTCTGTATAAAATCATCCAATGTCTGGTAATGACGTAATAATTGTTTTCTTGCAAACGATTGAATACTTTCTGTTCTCATTGTCTTACCATCCTCACCCAAAACCGATACTATCTCATGGGCAATACGAATATCTTTACCATTGATGAGGTATTTTTCGCTGGAGGCAGAAACTGGAGTAGGCACCGGATCAACGTGTGGATATGGTTTAGGCTTTTTTCCACCTCCTTTAGGAGGTTCAGGATCGCCATCAAACGCCGGATCTTTAAATTTTGCAGTTGCATTACGGAAATCAAGAATCTCCAGATGCCATTTTCCTTTATCCTTTCTAAGTCGTGTTCCACGTCCTATAATTTGCTTAAACTCAGTCATAGAACCGATTTCTTTATCTATAACTATTAAGCCACAAGTTTTACAGTCCACACCTGTTGAAAGAAGTTCAGATGTAGTTACAATGACAGGATAAGGTTCATCAACACTGATAAAGTTATCCAACTGCTTCTTACCCTCTTTATCTTCACCTACAATACGAGTTACATAATAAGGTGATTTTTTACACAAATCACTATTCATATTGATAAGTAAAGTACGCATCTCTGCAGCCTCCTCTATATCAGGGCAAAATACAATCGTTTTTGTCATACGACCAATATCATGCAACATCTGGGTAATTCTGTTTGCTACCACCTTACGCCTTAGCTTAATGGCAAGATCACGACCTATATTTTGCCTTTGATATAACTTTTGCTCTATTTCCTTACCTAATAAATCTATTTCACCTTCTTCAGGAGTCCATCCTTGCAAGTCAACATTAATGAAATCTGCAGTCACTCTATATGGAGCCAAAAAGCCATCATTAATACCCTGAAGAAGAGAGTATGTGTACACCGGTTCTCCGAAATAATCAAGATTATTCGCACCTTCATCTGCTTTAGGAGTAGCAGTCATACCGATTTGTGTAGCTGTTTTAAAATATTCCAGAACTTTACGCCATGCCGAGTCATCCTTTGCGCTTCCCCTATGACATTCGTCAACTATAATTAAATCAAAGAAGTTGGGTTGAACTTCCAGAAACGGATCAGGTTTACCTTCTTTCCCTACCAGTTGATGATATAATGCCATATACACCTCATACGAAGAATCAATCTTTTCTTCCCCATCGCCAACCGACGTTATTTTAGTCATAAACTTTTTGAATGGCTTAAAATCCTGAGCCATTGTTTGATCAATTAGAATATTACGGTCAGCTAAATAAAGAATTTTCTTCTTTGCTCCGCTTTTATGAAGTCGATGAATAATCTGAAATGCAGTAAAAGTTTTACCTGTGCCTGTAGCCATTACAACTAACACTCGTTGTTGTCCTTTTGCTATTGCTTCTACTGTACGGTCAACAGCTATACGCTGATAATACCTTGGTTCATGACTATGAGCGTCATAATAAAAAGGAGTTTCAATTATACTTAGTTCATCAGGGGTATAGTTTTTATATGCAAGGTAACGACTATAAAGTTCATCTTCTGTCGGGAAATCCTCTAATTTTATTTCGGTTTCTTTACCTGTTATAAAATCATGTTCCAAGAAAGCATCGCCATTACTGGAATATGCAAACTTCAAGTCTAAAATCATAGCATAATCAATAGCTTGCTGCATACCACCTCCTACAGCATGTTTGTTATCTTTAGCCTCAACAACAGCTATAGGTTTTCCATTGTGATATAACAGATAATCTGCTTTTTTACCTTCTGCCACAGAATGTTGATTGCCTACTACAAGCACACGACCATCAGTAAAATAGTATTCTTCACGCATGTTTACACTTACCGCCCACCCTTTTTGTTGAAGTGCAGGAGTAATGAACATAGTACGTATTTCCTGTTCTTTCAGTTCTTTCTTATTTACATTCATGGCAATATGCGATTATGGTTTATAGCTATAAATAAATCATTTCTCCTAATCAATATTATATTTATTGGCCTTCTCATTAAGTTTATTCAATAATATTCAACAGAATTACCCCAATATTTTTGTACTTCACTTATCTACAGGTTCTACTTTCAGTTGATTTTAATTAATCTTAGGGTAAAATATTAATTACCAAGCAAATTTATATAATTTACCTTATCCTTACAAATTAAAACTTCTGATAATAATTATTATTAGGAAGTTATCTATTTAACTAACTCTTTTAATCAACCCTATTTACTATCACTTTAATCTTTTCTAATAGAAGGAAACAGTTTGATTAGCATAATCAAGCATTAAACAAGTGAAGAATAAATACAGGGGTCAATTTTTGAATTTTAGGGTCAACTATTCAAGAAAAACACAAAATAAACATTCTTTATTATGGTTACACAATAAACGAGAGACAACAATATGTATGTGCAAGCATGATTATCCCATAGATTAATAAAGGCAAAAAAGAGTTTATATACCCCCAAAAACAGAGTGGCTACATTTGATGAATATACATGAAATTAAAGAAAAAACATATTGTAAACGACAGTAAAAATGTTATTCATAGGGTACAAAAGGAATAAAACCGGATGGCGTAGCAGGCAAGATCTATTAACCTCATTTAATTTTTAAGAAAAGCATAAATAAGTTTATTTATGATACTATAGTCAATACTTTTATGCCAAAGTTCATATAAAATTACAGGTAAAAGGGTTCATAAGAAAAAAGTGACCCTTATGTAATTGACTGGCTGTTAGTTATCTTTATCTCTTGGGCTCTCATAATGAGAGAACCCCAATCGTTCAATTCTACAATGGAGTTGATGTCTTGTGATTTGCTCCAATTCATCGCAATGTATCACAAAAAAGAGTTCCACTCCTGCTATGGAATGAAACTCTATTTCTATGTTAGTACAAATAGTTTTTACCGAATTACATATCATCTATAGATAGTCCTCTATAAATAATCTCGTACCCTTTAAATGTGCCGACAGCTTTGAAGAACAATTCAGACTTGGACTTCAAAACGTTTTCATCAAAGTTTTTCGCTTGTCGCTTAACCTCTATAAATTCAATCTTGTTATCCAACTCGTCCTCGGCAATAATATCAATCTCGTTTTCGCCTTTTCGGTCATGCCAATATCCAAGGCGAGTGTACGTTCCCGATTCTTTCAGCACTTCATTAAAGTAGCTTTCAAGAGACTTTCCACTGACTGTTATAAAATCACGTTCTGCTATCGCTTTTAATTTATCATTACCGCCAGCTTCGATGATATGCGTATATTTATATATGAATCGGAACCAGAATTTCAAGAACTGGTCGTTGATGGCATAATGTACATTCTTGTTGCTTGACTTCTCATAAATAGGTTGCATCTTACTTATCAAACCATACTCCTCATTTAGATTTTTTAAGTATCCTGATAGCTCTTTTATATTGAGAGCATTTTCTATCTCTGAACGTGTATTTTTGCCTTGAGCTATAAGTGTCAGTATTGAGAAATAGATACCGTAATCTTTTCCAAACTCCTCTACAAGCATATTCTTACCTTCAGGCAGAAAGTATGAGTCTCGCTCAAAAAACATATCCATCATTTTCTTTTCGGTAAACTTTTTTCTGTCGATAAACAACTCAACATACTTAGCTACACCGCCAGTCAGCGTATAAAGAGCCAACAAGTCAGACTTTTTATAGTCAGGGCAATATTCAGACATGATTTCTTTTAGGACTGAGGGCTTAAAAGATCTAACATGCATTGTTTCTGTCTGTCTTCCAAAAAGTGGTTGCTTCTTATCCTTGAAAATCTTATTCATCAAGGTGTTCACAGATCCTGCCACAATTAGGTTGATGTGAGCCTTATTTTTATAGCTATCCCATATGTTTTGCATATCGGAATATATAGATTGATTTACCCTATAGAAATCCTGGAACTCATCAATAAAAAGGTTGATATGCTGAGTCTGAGACAACTCCATGATGAATTTGAATACGGCAGCAAAAGACATTCCCTTGCTGTCAAGCATTGGTATATTGAGTTTTGTGCGTATCTCATCAACGAATATATTGCATAGATCGGCTTCGGCTTTACGAGCAACAAAAAAGTATAGCATTGTCTTGTTCTCATAAAACTTCTTGACCATCTCAGTCTTACCAATACGACGTCTTCCCGTAATGATGGTAAATTGGGCTACCTCATGAGACATTTTCTCAATTTCTCTAAGCTTTTCAAACTCTTGTTCTCTATCAAAAAATCTCATATCTACAAGTTTTATCGTAATACACATTACCGTAACAACGGTTACGATAACACAAAAGTACAAATAAAATTATCATTCGTGCAATAAATCCATAGTTTTTATAAGTTTTGCGGCAAATAAGTATCTCCGACACCCTGAATGTCGGTGACTTTGTCCAAGTTACAACCGGAATTTTCGATACTTCATTTTCTCCCTAAAAACTCCAGCGTTCTTCCGCACCTCTCCCCTGCATAGAACTCATCAAGGACATCGGCAAAAACGCTGCCGGGAAGGACGGCGTCGAACAGTGTCATGCTTGATTTCAGTTTCAAGGCATCAATTTCGCCCATAATATTCTCTATATCTTCACCTTTGTGCAGCAGAAGACTTTCTGTTATCTCAAAAAGTCTATTCCGGAGCAATTCATTTTCAAGATAGTCCTTCGCCTCCTGCAATGACGAAATACCATAATACTGTGAGTAATAGCTGAAACCAAGACCTTTAATCTGTGGGAAGATGTACCATATCCAGTGCGAGCGTTTTCTTCCGGCACGAATTTCGGAAAGAGCACGGGCATAGTCTTCCGACTGTGCGTCTATAAATCTCCGCAAATCGGAATCTGTTTTGTCATTCATAATAAGTTGTAATTATTAATTACTTAATAGAAATATATTTTATTTTATCGTAATCCTAATTATACATAGAATTATCACAAAGATAACGAATTCCAACAAGAAGAGCAATATTAACTCATTTTAACCATACCGATTATCATTCATATGGTAATTCTTATTACTACAAAATATCATTTTTCACCAAAATAACAAATGATTTATCAATTAGCCAGTGCTCACTGTGCTCATTTTCTCCTTATGGACACTATTTACATGATATTTTTCCATATACAGCTATATTCCAAGCATTTACAGATATAGTAGAAATTCTACTTAAAATATTCGCACGAGGTAACAGCTAAATCTTATAATAAAATCAAATATATTATTTTATATTTTACTCTATATAAACGTGCTTTACATTTATTTAAAACTTATACAATATTAATTAAAATCAGATATTATAATATATAAGGTTTTCTGAGAAAAAATTAAGTCGTCTCAACCCACAATAGTCTCACTTTTCAACAGAGAAATAGTTAACAAATTATACAGTTATTTTGCTCTTACATAAAACATATTATTATTATCAAAAGAATCTATGTTCTGCAAAACCGGAATAAACACGTTTCTACACTATCTCTTCCTATTCACGATAAAAACTTATTATTCAAGACTTTATAAAAAAGAAAGAAATTCAACTTTCCGATAAAGATGTTCATAAGAGAAAAGTGAGCACAGTGAACATTATGATGATTACAAAACATTAAAATAGAATTAACATTTAGCTATTTTATTAAGTTAACATCAATATATAAATTAACAGTACACTTCAATTAACTATATATTAGCCACAAAACGCTTTGTCGTTTAAGATTGAATGACAAGGCGTTTCAATTAAAATGACAGGGCGTTTTCCAGATGCAAATTTTCTGCATTTTTATTTGGAAATTACAACTACAGAATATATCTTTGCCGGCATAATGCGGTATTGTGCAAAACGTACCGCCTGATCTATTATTCATTTCATAAACAACAAAAAACAATGTCGAAGATGCAAAACAGCAGGTTTATGGATTAAAACAAATCATTCATCAAACTAAAATCTGTTTCCAAGGCTGCAAAGAAAATTGATGTGGCAGGGAATGCTGTGCTCTTTGACTTCCGGGTTCATACCCGACTCTTCAACGGGGAAGAGGGGGTTCTTTTTATAGAGGTGACAAGGCAGAAGAAATTAATAATTAAGAGTGATATGCAACTACTCATTATTAATTTTTCAATATTCATTTTTTATTTTAAAAGCCTTGTCAACCCGTCAACTAAAAAAACTGGTAACTAACTTAAAAAATCACGTTGTTTATGGAAAATTTATTCTTACGCGTAAAACGCAATCTCGATTCAAATTCAAATAATTTTGCACCTGAATATGCCGACAATCACCTCGACGTGGAAATCTCCGCGCCAAATGGTATTAAGGGTATAAAAGAAATGTCGGTACGTATCTACTCCGTTTCATACAGACTGATGGGTAGTGAATGTACCTTGCTCAATCCGGAGAGGATAATGAAGAAGGTTTCTTTCGATATAGCCAACGACGACTGGTGGGAAGAAGGCCTGTATCGCGCATACTTATATATAAACGGAAATCCAAAATATTTCTGCGAGACTGACCTGCCACTGTCATCGGAAAAGTGGACACGAAATGCCATGAAACCTATTGAAGAATATCCGCAGGAAATGTTCTTTGCCCGAAAACTCGCCATAACGGACTGGTGGAACAAACTGCATTGCGGACGCTTCAAAGAACCTCTCATACGTCTGCTCACAGAAAGACTGCTCCAGTTCAGCAATGACATGGAACACAGAAAAACAGAGAAAATCCCTCACCTGCTTGTGACAAGCGACGGAGACAGTACGGGAGCAAAGGCGTTGGCATCAATGATTTTAGGCGGGTTTATCACCGATGACGATATTTCAAAAAGATACAACCTGTCGCTCGCGGAAATTACCACAGGGGCATACGGCTGGAAAAACATGGAGAACGAAGTGGCAAAAGCAAAGGCGGTGATTGTGGAAGTTTCAGAACTGAACTATAATGCGCACACCGTGAACATAGTAAACCTGATGGCGAGCATGATACGTTATGACGCATTCAGAGAAACCACTTTCGTGCTGCACGGAAAGGACAAGGATATCGCCATGATGATGGAGAAATGTGTACTGATGAAGGGATTATTCACCGAGGATACCACTTTCAGGCTGTCGTCGGACAGGTCTGTCGGAATGGAATATGAATATGATGAAGAAGCAGAGGATTTCCTTAAAATGGTAGAGGGTATCTTAGATGACAAATATGGCTCTGGTGCTCCTTGTTCCGAGAATAAGGCTTCATGCGGCAATGCGGAGAGAAAACTTGAGGCCATGGTGGGACTGCAAAGGGTAAAAGACGACATGCGGGAGGCAAGAATGATGTCGATGTTCAACAGGAAAAGGGCTGAAATGTGTCTCCAGACGGATGGTGAGCAAAGAAACCACATGCTGTTTCTCGGAAATCCGGGTACAGGAAAAACCACTGTGGCAAGACTTGTCGGCGAGATGTACCACAACATGGGACTGCTGAGCAAAGGACATACGGTGGAGACAAACCGCTCGAAATTAGTCGGCGAATATATCGGAATGACGGAAAAGAAAACACTTGACGCCATAGAGGAGGCACGGGGCGGTGTGTTGTTCATTGACGAGGCATATACGCTGATAAGCCATGAAAGCGACACCAAAGATTTCGGCAAAGAGGTACTTAACGCTTTGCTAACTGTGTTGTCCGAACCTGAACCGGACATGATTGTCATCTTCGCCGGTTATGAGGACAAGATGGCGGACATGCTTAAAACTAATCCGGGGCTGAAGGACCGGTTTCCGCTGACATTCCATTTTGACGACTATTCGGCCACGGAACTTATGGAGATGGCTTGCCGTTCGCTCAAAGCCGGAAACTACAGACTGACCGACAACGCACACAAGCGTCTGTCAGTACTGATAGAAAAAGCGTCGGCACAAAGGGACAAATATTTCGGCAACGGACGCTGGATACATAACCTTATAAACCAGGGTATCATAAAAAGTATGGCAAGAAGGGTTATGTCATCTTCAAATACAGGCAACAACATAGACATCAACCTTCTATGCAACATAGAGGAAGCGGACATTATTGAAGCCGAGCACAATTTCCTTGATTTGAAAACCAACAAGATTTCCTCGCCACGCCCCATCGGTTTCAGGGCGTGAGGAGGACTGAATCAATGAGCTTTTTCTGTCTTGTACATCATCAAAACCATCAATCATCTGTAATACAGCGAGTTACACCACAGTGATGTACATCTATATTTTATTGTCACGACATAAAAACCGCATATATTTGCAGTCGGAAACAAAACATTAACTGATTATGGAAAAAGTATTATTCACTGTTATCGCGGCTGTAACACTTTCGTCATGCTGCACTGTGTTTACAGCATCAAGACAAAACATTACTTTCATGGCTCCAAACGGAACAAAAATATATGATGTAGAGACTAACATAAAGATAGCCGAAGTGGAAAAGGACAATATGGTGACCACAAAAATAAAGAAAAAACTTTCGGACAAACAGCTGATAGCCCGCAAAGAGGGTTTTGCTCCTACTCCATTCATATTGGAAACGGAATTCAATGCCTCAACGTTATGGAACATTCTTTTCTGGCCCGGATTTTTCGTTGACTTAGGCACCGGAAAGATGTTCAAATGGGAAAATACCATAGTGAATTTGGAACTGGAACGGGAAAACGAAACGGATAAATAATAATATCGGACTAAACTATACTTAACCAAACTATTTTTAATTATGAAGAAATTATTCGCAAAAAAACTTTTCAGCTCTTTTATGATGCTGTGTCTGTTTACCGCAACCGGTCTTTATATGACTTCGTGCGATCAGGAAGAATCAAAGGATCTTGGCGATGCCCCGCTTTTCCAGAGATATATGTTGGCAGTGGGCAAGAATGGTGAGACTGTGGCATACGCGGCTTTTTCAAAAGAAAGAAACGATTTTCTGAAACCTGTTAAGATGACCGGAGAGCAGAAAATATCTGTCAACGGCAAAGCGATGAATTACAACAGATTAGACAACTATCATTCTGTGGCATACATTTATTCGCTTAAATTAGAGGACAACACCAATGAGGCAGAATTCGAATTCGTCCGTTTCAAGGACAAGACGATAAAGAACAAGCTCGTGAAAGACAATTCGCTTTTTCTGTCTCTACCTGACGGATTAAGCGGTCTTGAAGCCGGGAAAGCCGTAAACTGGAACGGTGCAGCCAAAGCTGACGACGAGACGATGGAAATAATGCTTGAAAAGAGTGACAAAAGGCAGTATGCCCAGTATTTCGGAGAGACAACTGACGACGGAAAGGGCTTTGTATTCAAAACACTGCCGGAAAAAGGCAAATACAAACTGACAGTGAGAAGATATAAATCTGTTCCTACAGTACAGAATGACCGTACGGCGGACGGAGAAATGACATTATGCTATTTTGACTCTTGCAACATAGAAATCAAATAAAAGAATCCCCACTATAAATAAAAATTAAATTAAACTCTGTGGTATGACATCATGCCACTAAAAACTGAAAATCCTGCTTCCGGCAGCTTTCTTCTGAAAGAACCAGGAAACAGGATTTTATTATGTAAAACGTTCAGGGAACGTATTGAAAATTATTTGATATTCGATTCTTCAAGTTTATATCCGAACTTCTTGTCGGCTATCTTCAGGGCAAACGCCACAAGGAGAGAAAGTACGGCAAAACCTGTAAAAATGCACATAGGCAGTGTATAATCATAAAGATTTGTTCCTGCGGCAGTCTTGCCGGTAATACAATAATTGTCAAGAACAAAACCGATAAGAGTAGGAACTCCCCAAAGACCTATGTTCTGGATAAAGAAGATAAGAGCGTATGCTGTTCCAAGCTGATGCGCAGGGAATATCTTCGCTACAGAAGGCCACATGGCCGACGGCACAAGCGAGAATGCTATACCTAAGATTATCATCAGGAGAATGGCTATATATGCACCGGTAATGAAAGGCAAAGCATATACGAAATGTACAAATATAAGCATTGCGGCTCCAAACATCATTATGGACGCTGCCTTACCACGCTTATCGACCATACCTCCGAACACAGGTGTCAGAATCAAGGCTCCCAATGCCGGAAGACCGGCAAAAAATCCGGCTACGTTTTCGTCGATGCCATATTTGGTAATCATCAGCTCAGAAGCGAATTTCTGGAACGGGAATACGCAAGAGTAGAACAACACGCAAAGCAACGCTATAAGCCAGAAGCCCGGATTTGAAAGAATTGTTGCAACGTCTTTGAAAGAGAACTTTTCGTCGTCAGATGATTCGTCCTTGATTTCTTCCATCTGAGTGTCGAGTTTCTTGTCGAGAACAGAGAACGAGAAGAACGCTATCATTCCGCCTATAAGGCAGACGAGACCGATAAGAACCGGTGTTGTAAGCTCAAAGGAACGTGCCACAGGGATAGCCACGGCGTATGCTGCCTGAGAACCTACACGGGCAAGGGCAACCTGTACCCCCATGGCTGTAGCCATTTCCTTGCCACGGAACCATTTGGCTATCATCTTCGTTACGGTGATACCTGCGACTTCAGCTCCAACCCCGAACACTGAGTATCCGGCAGAAGCCACAAAAACATCAGCCTTATAGCCAAGAATCGTATCGGCTGTTCCCACCATACTTGTCATCGCATAATATTCAAGCCCTGTACCTACCACCATGAGTATGGTAGCCAATTTTCCTGTGAAACGTATGCCGAAACGGTCGAGAATCAATCCTCCCCATATCAGCATAAGGCAAAATACGTTCAGAAAACTGTAGGCTCCTGTGTATATTCCGTAATCACTGCTTGTCCATCCCAAACCGTTGTCGGCAGGAGCAGCCTCAAGCATACTTTTTAGCGGTGCCACCACATCGTTCACATAATAAGCGGCCATCATTGTGAAAGCCACAATAGCCAGGGCACCCCAACGCATACCCCACGAATCATTTAACTTTTTCTTTACCTGTTGTGTCATTTTATGTATATTTATTTATCATTTTTCAAAAAAACGATGCAAAGATACACATTTTCCCGCATTTTGGAAACAAATATACATTTATGCCAACGATAAAATCAGCAATTGCGCCGTGAGTACACGAAGGAACATCGTAAGAGGATATACCGTAGCATAACCTACTGCAGGCGCATCGCATGATGTCTGGTCATTGGAATATGCAAGCGCAGGCGGATTGGTTGTAGCTCCGGAAAGGACTCCTATAAGCGTAAAATAATTGAGCTTGAAGGCATAACGTCCCACTATTCCGGCTATAATCAAAGGAACAACAGTAATAACGACTCCGTATCCTATCCATACATATCCTCCGTGATGAACTATAGTATCGACAAATCCGGCACCGGCACCAAGTCCTACACAGGCAAGGAAGAGTGAAAGACCTATTTCGCGCACCATCAGATTGGCACTCATGGTGGTATATGTGATAAGTTTATATTGCGGACCAAAACGGCTTATCAATATAGAAACAATGAGCGGACCGCCGGCAAGACCAAGTTTCACAGGTTGAGGAATGCCGGGAAATACGAATGGAATACTACCGAGGATGCATCCCAAAGCAATTCCCAAGAATATAGGAATAAGATTAGGATGGTTAAGCTGTTTAAGAGAGTTACCAAGAACTTTCTCTGTTTGTCCCACAGCTAACTCTGTACCTACAATAACTACACGGTCGCCAATCTGAAGCTGGAGATTCGGTGAAGCCACAAGATCAACACCCGAACGGTTTACCCTGATTACGTTGGCTCCAAAACTGTTTCTAATCTTGAGCTGTGAAAGCATCTTGCCGTTTACTTCCGATCTTGTAATGACAACGCTTCTTGTCACAAGGTCTGTCTCCTCATTTTCCCAGTTCATTTCTGCCTGACAACCTAAAAAAACTGTGATAGCGTCTATATCTACCGGAGCTGATGTAAGCAGGATCTTATCGTTAAGGTTTAAAACGGTATCAGCATCCGCCATCTCCACCATTCCTGTAGAGGCATGATAAATATGTGAGACCACGAAATATCTTTTCACCAAAGGATGAATGTCACGGAGTTTCTTTCCTATGACGGATTCATTATGTATCTCTATGGTAACAGGTCGGACAGTAAGTTCCTGAAGATGTCCCAAACCGCGTTTTGCCGCAGTTTCTTCAGTGTCAAGTTTTACACGAAGAACGTATCTCAGTCCCCACAGAGAGATAATACAACCTATCACACCAAGAGGATATGCCACCGCATAACCAAGTGCTATCTCAGGGGCATCGACACCATTGAGGTCACTGTTTGCCTGCTGTGCGGCACCGAGACCCGGTGTATTAGTTACGGCACCGGAAAGGATACCAACCATAGTTGTGATAGGCACACCGGAAACAAAATGAAGGACTATCGCCAGAATCACCCCTGAAAAGACAACGGTCATCGCCACCATATTGAGGGTGAGACCTCCTTTCTTGAATGCCGAGAAGAAACCCGGACCAACCTGGAGTCCTATAGAATAGACAAACAGAATTAGTCCGAACTCCTTAAGGAAATGAAGCAAATGCTCGTCGAGATTCATATTGAAATGTCCGAAGATAATTCCAACGAAAAGTATCCATGTAATTCCCAAAGACACACCTGCAACCTTTACCTTACCAAGCGCGATACCTAACGTTATTACTAATGACAGAATAAGCACGGAGTGCGCCACTCCCCCTCCCCACAAATTGGGATAACCCATAAACAGGTTTTCAATCAATTCCATAATTATAGTTTTTATTGTATTAAATTTTTATAGATTTAAATTACGGGGGGCAAAGGTAATAACAATATCTATATAAAGATAATATTTGTTGGGGAGAATTAATATATGTCCTCTATTTCCCTTAAATACAGCCTGGCACACATTTCTGCATCATCTCCTGCACGATGGTGAGTTCCCCTTGGTATATCCAACTGTTCACACAAATAATCAAGAGAATTGCATGTAAAAGAATAAACCTTGCGTGCTGTCTGCAAAGAGCATATCCAGTTCAACTTAGGGAGATGAATACGGTAAAACTCAGCAGAATGCTGCAAGCAGCTTCTGTCGAATGGTACGTTATGAGCCACAAAGGTATCAAACTCATCAAGATATGTACGTTCTATTTCTTCCCATACCTGACGAAAATCAGGGGCATTCTCCGTATCCTGAGGACGGATACCATGCACTTTTATATTCCAGTAGTGATAAAAGTTGTCTTCCGGACGTACCAGCCATGAACGTTTTTCAGTAATTTCTCCGTTTCTTACCACGCATATACCTACCTCACATATTGAAGTACGCTTTGAAGTAGCTGTTTCAAAGTCTATCGCTATGAAGTTTATATCTGACTTATTATACATAAAAACCTAAAATTATAACTCACATAAAAAATATCTGATCTTTTCAAAGGTCGTTCCTGTATTAACCGTTTTTTTTATTTAAAGCAATAAGACAAAATTGTATCTAACTGATTTAAAAGAAATATCGTAGAAATATATAACAAAAGTGTTAACCTTGCAAGAGAGAAAACGAAAATATGATTTACCAATCACAGTCTTTCATTAAATTTTCATTCAAAAACTATAGTAAACTCTTAAATTCTTTATATAACAATAATAATCTAAGTTAATATTTGTTTAGTACGAAAGTTTTATATACTTTTGTCTCTTGATATACGTAGTTATATATAAATAGTATAATTACGTACAGACATACTATAAAAATATAGAGCATTACGGTATTATCCTTTTCTTGAAATCTGGACAATTTCAATCTGCATAGGATAATAGACAAAGGTGCTCACGTTTTGCGTATATATGTATCCCTTATATACAGAGGAGACATTATATCCATAAGCGTGAGCTATTGTTTATTACTTGCAGATGGGCAGTCCAGAGCCTCAAGAAGGGTAATATTCAATAGCAAACGCTTTTTTATTTTGATATAATTGTTTCACTTTTAAAAATTATTGGGATATGAAAAATTTAAACCGGATTTTACTTTATTGCCTTATGGCTATTATCAGTTATTGTTTTTATGGATGTGGCGAAGAGGAAATAAAAAATCCATCTATTATTGAAGACAATGTTCCAGACAAAGATGAAAACGAAAATGGGAGCAAAAACGAAAATGAAGATAAAGATGAAGATGATATAGAAAACGAGATTAAACCTTCTATATCATTTATTAATGAAAGTGAATCGTATTTATCAGATAAGAAACTGACTATCAACTTTACACACAATGCTGAGGAAAAAACATTGTCCTTTATTTCAGAGTTAGATTGGTCTATAAAAATCAACTTACAAGAAGCAGCATGGTTAACCATATCAATAGATGACGAAACAAATACAGAAATTACCCAAAATAATAATGAATTATACATAAAAGGAATAGGAAGTAAAAATCCATATACTATCCGTTTTAAAACGAATAAAAACATAGGCAGTACACCTTTAACATCTACAATCAATATATCTTCAGAGAATAAAAACGGAGATAAAGTGGATTATAATGGAACAATAATACAAAGCGTTTCTTTGGTTGAAAATCATAATATACATGTTAGTTATGCAGGTGGTGCCTTTCCTTATAAATTCTCAAATTATCTCTATACTAAAACTGACATTAGAACAGATGCAGACTGGATTCACACAACAAATCATTATTTTGATACATACAACTATGACCAAAAAATTGATTATTATAAAATAGATCCTAATAAGACCAATATAGACAGATATGCAAAGATTGCAATTAAAACATCTTACAAAGGTTACAATAATATTGATACAATATTTATTAAACAAATTGGAGATAAAAAATCTAAACTAATAAATGTATCTACAGCAGGGAATTTACACAAGCTATTAACTCCTGAAGAAAAATTTCAAATTACTGATCTTACTATAACAGGAGACATAAACAGTGATGATATACGCTACATTCGTGAAATGGCAGGGAAAGACTACGCTAACAATATGACAAATGGAGTATTAGTAAATTTAGACATTTCTAATGTGAATATAAAATATGGAGGTAAACCTTATATGTCCGATTTTATATCATTAACAAACTGTATAGATTATTATATGTTCAGTGGATTAAATTTAAATTCTATTGAACTACCTAATTCTGTAACAAATATAGGAGATTATATATTTAAAGACTGCATTAATATTCAATCTATAAAATTACCTCATAATTTAAAAATCGATTTATCTACAAGTGGATGGGATGACTCATATATTTTTACTAATTGTATAAATTTAACCCAAATTGAAATTCCAGAAGGTGTAAAAGCAATTTCTGGATATATGTTTAGCGGTTGTACCAACATAGAAAGTATTAAGTTACCAGATGAAATAACGACAATATCAAGATATGCATTTTATAGATGTAATCAATTAGTCACGATAAATATTCCTAATAAAGTAAAAGCTATTGAATATGGAGCATTTTCTTGGTGCAGCAATTTAAAAGAGATAATCTTACCCGATTGTTTAGAAACAATTAAAGACCATGCTTTCTCAAATTGCACAAGCCTGAAAGAAATTACTCTTCCAGCAAATGTCAATACTTTAGGAGAATATATATTTAGAAACTGTACTAATCTTACAAAGATACACTACCAGAACCCTGAACCGCCATTATGCTCCGGAGCCTTAGGCATAGAAGAAACAGCGACATTATATGTACCGACAGCTTCACTAGAAAAATATAAAGACGCTGCCGTCTGGAAGAACTTTAAAAATATTGTAGGAGAATAAAAAAAGTGCTGCAATTTTGTCATAATGACAAAATTGCAGCACCCAAAAGTCATCTATGCGACAGTTTTACTTGCGCTGGCCTAATTTATCATCCAAATAAAGGATACCGGAATGGTCGCCGCAGCGTTTCAGTTTATCTACTATACCCTGTGCTGTAGCTTCTTCTTCCACCTGTTCGCGGACATATCCCCACAAGAAATCCTGTGAAGCCTTGTCTTTCACTTCTGAAGCGATATTTACAAGTTCGTCAATGAGTTGTGACACATGGCACTCATGTTTGTAAACGTGTTCGAAAACCTCGAGTGGACTACCCCAACCCTGAGGAACAACATCTATCTTGTCAACCTTAGCTTCACCACCACGTTTCATCAGGTAATCAGCCAAATTGTATGCATGGTCAAGTTCTTCCTGTGACTGTTTTTTCATCCATGAAGCAAATCCGTCGTAACCTTCTTTCTGGAGATAGAAAGACATTGAAAGATAAAGATTAGCTGACCACATTTCGGCAGTAATCTGCGCATTGATTGCGTTCTGTAGTTTTTCTGAAATCATAGTTTATAAATTTAATATATACGTTGACTATTCTATAACAAACTCCATGCCACTGTAAGTCCTGCCATGACTATGGCTACCATACTCATAAGCTTTATAAGAATGTTAAGGCTCGGTCCGGATGTATCTTTAAACGGGTCGCCCACTGTATCGCCCACTACTGTGGCACGGTGAACTTCACCGCCTTTTCCTCCGAAATTACCTTCCTCTACGTATTTCTTAGCATTATCCCACGCTCCTCCGGCATTTGCCATAAATACAGCGAGAACAAAACCTGAAGACAATCCTCCGATGAGAAGACCTATGACTCCTGATACTCCGAACAACAAGCCGGTAACTACAGGAGCTACGATGGCAAGCACTGAAGGGAATACCATCTCGCGCTGTGCTCCCTTGGTAGATATCTGCACACAGCGGGCATAGTCGGGTTCAGCCTTACCTTCGAGTATGCCTTTAATCTCACGGAACTGACGACGTACTTCTTCTACCATATGGGCCGCCGCACGCCCAACGGCATTCATTGTAAGACCGCAGAACAGGAAGGCCATCATACTGCCTATGAACATTCCGGAAAGGACTTTCGGGTTCATAAGAGTTACATCATAGTATATCATGAAATCGGTGAAAGTAGCTTCGTGTATGGCTACACTAATACCGTTAGGCAGTTCAAGCACCGTATTGCCTATTCGCTCAAGACCGATTCGGATTTCTTCTATATAGGATGCAAGAAGTGCCAGTCCGGTAAGCGCGGCAGAACCTATGGCAAATCCTTTACCTGTGGCTGCTGTAGTGTTGCCAAGCGAGTCGAGGGCATCCGTACGTTTGCGGACTTCTGCACCAAGGCCGCTCATCTCGGCATTTCCTCCGGCATTATCGGCTATCGGTCCGTATGCATCTGTGGCAAGCGTTATTCCGAGTGTTGAAAGCATTCCTACTGCTGCTATACCTATTCCGTACAATCCCATTCCGATATTGGAGAGGTCGAAACCTGATGCAAACCAGTAGGACAGAATAATACCGGCCACTACTGCTATTACGGGGATTGTGGTAGAAACCATTCCAAGCCCTATACCGGAGATGATTACTGTAGCCGGACCGGTCTTTCCACTTTCAGAAAGTTTCTGGGTAGGCTTATACGATTGGGATGTGTAATATTCAGTGGAGCGTCCGATGATTATACCGACTATCAGACCTACAACAACGGCAAACGAGATGTTTACCCAGTTTTTCATATCGAGAAGCCAGAGAATAATGAAAGTGGCTACGACAATGAGTATCGAACTGAGATTTGTCCCAACGGAAAGGGATTTGAGCAAGTCCTTCATTCCGGCATCCTCGCGCGTGCGGACGGCAAAAATACCTATTATGGACAAGATGATACCTACTGCAGCTATCAGCATCGGAGCAATCACAGCCTTAAACTGCATTTCTGTGTCGCCGGTACCGATAAATGCCGCTGCACCTAAGGCAGCAGTAGCAAGGATGGAACCGCAGTATGATTCGTATAGGTCGGCACCCATACCGGCTACATCGCCCACATTGTCACCTACATTATCGGCTATGGTTGCAGGATTACGAGGGTCGTCTTCCGGTATTCCTACTTCTATCTTACCAACAAGGTCGGCTCCCACATCGGCAGCCTTTGTGTATATACCTCCTCCTACTCTGGCAAACAGAGCTTGCGTAGAAGCTCCCATACCGAATGTAAGCATAGTAGTGGTAATCATACAGAGTTTCGCAGTTGGATTGGCAGAGTCGGCATCAATAACCCTGTCAAGAAGAATATACCAGAAAGAAATGTCGAACAGACCAAGACCGACAACCACAAGTCCCATGACAGCACCGCTGCGGAAGGCTACTCTAAGTCCTCTGTTCAGAGATGTACGTGCGGCATTTGCTGTACGTGCAGAAGCGTATGTGGCTGTTTTCATTCCCAAATAGCCTGAAAGTCCGGAAAAGAAACCTCCTGTAAGAAAAGCTACAGGAACCCAATGATTCTGAAGATTGAACCCATAAGCCATAATGGAGAATAATATCACCAGGGCGATGAAAACTATAGTGACAACCTTGTACTGCTGCTTGAGATACGACATCGCACCTTGACGTACATGCAACGCAATTTTCTGCATCTGTGGTGTTCCTTCACTTTCTTTCATCATCTGCCTGTAGAAATACCAGGCAAGTACCAAAGCCAAGACTGAGGCTACAGGCACTATCCAAAATAATCCTGTTTCCATAAGAATATGATTTTAAGTTTGATCGCTTTTCTCCAAATATAGCGAAAGGTGAGAACATAGACAAACGAAAAAACATGTTTTTTCAGATTTGGCTATGCCGAACCGCATCCTATATTATATAAATATAGCGATTTATTTTTAAAACAGAAATATACGGACATAAAAAAGGCGTCATCCAGTTACCCATGAATGCCGCCGGCCATCTAAAGAACCCCCCAATTAAGGGTTCTTTTCATCTTCTTGTTTTTCAAGTCTTACGTTATCCTTCTTCTTGCTTTTTACCTAAAACTAATCCTAAAACCTATTAAAACCTAAATCCTGAAAACTAAAAATCTCTCTCTTAACCTTAACCTTAAAAACTAATCCCTTGAAAAACCTCTTTACCTTTAAACTAATAACTTTTTAACCTAATACCTTAAATAATTACCTTAAGTCTAATCTAATACCTTAATATTTTTGTGTCACTTATAGTTTAATAAGTCTTACTGGTTTCACAACCACGATGCAAAGATAAGGGTAAAATTGATAAAAACAATGTTGAAGAACATATTTTTAACTAAAAAGCCATTTTTCTTGATTTATATCATTTATTGGATATAAAAACGTCGTGTGCGATAACGGTAAAGATATAATTTTAAACAAGGGCACGTATTAAAAGAACTATAAAATACATACATAATGCCAACTTCAATACAGTTCCAAGAAGAAAACCAACAAGAGCTCCTGTTCCGGAACGTAACGCCGATTTAATATCAGCATCTCCCATAAGTTCGCCTGCTACGGCTCCAAGAAAAGGACCTAAAACCAATCCCCAGGGAAGAAAAAATAATCCTACTACCGAACCTATAAAGGCTCCCCAGCTTCCCCATTTGGTTCCTCCACTGTATTTACTGCCAAGTACCGGAATAAAATAGTCTATAACCTGAGCCACAACAACCAGTAGAAGCAACACTACGATTTGAGTAGTGGTAAACTGTACCTTATCTGTAAAGTGAAGCAACAGAAAACCTATGTACGAAACAGGTGGACCGGGAAGAGCCGGAAGGATACAGCCTAAAAGGCCGACAATCATAAACAATATCGAAAAAATAATCAATACTATATCCATATCTATCTGTTAATTAAGTTTAGAAACTAAAAAAAAGCTGTCCTTCGACTCACGTCGAAGAACAGCCACAACACAAACACAAAATAAAACACGACAAAACTACTATATCTGTGATTTACACAGACTTGCACGAATATATTCGCATACAGTCATGCAATTCAGATAGTTTTATTTATCATTAAGTTCTATCAATATTTGCAATTTAATTACATGATACCTTTTTCACGCAAATGTACCTGCCAGTTCCATGCAGAACGTAGTGTGTCTTCGATTGAAGTATCAGCCTTCCAGCCCAATTCATTGTTTGCATACGAAGGATCAGCCCATACCTTAACGATATCACCTGCACGGCGAGGTGCAATCTGATAGTTAAGTTTCACGCCTGTAGATGATTCAAACGCTTTGATAAGCTCAAGAACAGATAAACCGCGTCCTGTACCAACGTTAAATACTTCAGATGCCTGCTTCTGCTTGCCTTCAAGGATACGGTTCATAGCTATAACGTGAGCCTTAGCCAAGTCAACTACATAGATATAGTCACGGATACAAGAACCGTCAGGAGTGTCATAGTCATCACCGAATACACTCAGTTTCTCACGGATACCCATAGCTGTCTGTGTGAGGAATGGAACAAGATTCTGAGGAACACCGTTTGGCAACTCACCGATAAGTGCAGATGGATGTGCACCTATAGGGTTGAAATAACGAAGCTTGATAGCCTTGATAGGAGAACCTGAAGCGATAGTATCGTCGATGATTTCTTCGTTAATCTGTTTTGTATTTCCGTAAGGAGATTCAGCTTTCTTGATTGGAGCTGCCTCTGTTACAGGCAATACGTCAGGCTGACCGTAAACTGTACAAGATGAAGAGAAGATAATTCCCTTTACACCATGCTTAGGCATCAGCTCGAGAATATTAATCAATGATACAAGGTTATTGCGGTAATAAAGCAAAGGCTTCTGTACTGATTCACCAACAGCCTTACTTGCTGCAAAATGAATAATACCTTCTATACCGGGATATTTTGTAAAAACAGCGTCCATACCTTCATAGTCAAGGCAATCTACTTTTTCGAAAGCAGGACGAATTCCTGTAATCTGTTCGATGCTGTCAACTACATCTGCTCTTGAATTAGAAAGATTATCTACGATAATTACTTCATAACCGCTGTTCTGCAATTCTACAACTGTGTGAGAACCGATGTAGCCTGTACCACCGGCAACCAGAATTCTTTTTTTCATAATTAAAGGTTTTTATATTTTTGTGTATAATAAAGTTTTAGATTTATTTCGAGCAAATATAATAAATAAAATTCAAAATTCAATCAAATTAATAGAAATTACACAAAAAAATCCGATATCAGTCGATACCGGATTTTCAAGAAATAAATTTATATTTCATTTATTATATTCCAAACAATGCTGCAAGACCTTTGTCAACACCTGAGAATCCCATAAATGCCATAGCCAACAGACCAGCTGTGACAAGAGCAATTGACATCCCCTGCATACCTTTAGGAATGTTTACCATACTAAGCTGTTCGCGGATTCCGGCAAATACGATAAGTGCAAGCGCAAAACCAAGAGCTGTGGCAAAAGCATAAACAACACCTGTAAGCAAATCGAAATCGTTCTGGATAACGAGGATTGTAACACCGAGGATACAGCAGTTAGTTGTGATAAGTGGAAGGAAAACTCCCAATGCCTGATAAAGCGATGGAGAAACTTTCTTAAGAATAATCTCAACCATCTGCACCAATGCTGCGATGACCAGGATGAACGCAATGGTCTGAAGATACTCCAAACCGAAAGCATCAAGGACAAACTTCTGGATAACGTAAGTAACGATAGTCGCAAGAACCAACACGAATGCTACTGCCGCACCCATACCCATAGCTGTTTCAACTTTCTTTGATACTCCTAAGAACGGGCAGATACCAAGGAACTGTGACAACACGATGTTGTTCACAAATATAGCTGTAATAAATATCAATATATATTCCATATAAAAAGTCATTTAAGGGTTATGCTTTCTTCAAGCGGTTTACAATAGCAATCAGATAGCCCAAAACAATGAAGGCACCCGGTGCAAGAACGAATATCAGCATACCATACTGTTCCGGCATAATTGTGATATTAAATATCTTGCCTGTTCCGAGGAATTCACGTACTCCACCGAGCAATGTCAAGGCGATAGTGAAACCAAGTCCCATACCAAGTCCGTCGAAGAATGAAGCTACAGGATTATTCTTTGCAGCAAAAGCCTCTGCACGACCAAGAAGGATACAGTTAACCACGATAAGTGGAATAAACAAACCCAAAGTAGCATAAAGCGCAGGAACGTATGCCTGCATAACCATCTGCAGAACTGTCACGAATGATGCTATGACCACGATGAAGATAGGAATACGTACCATGTCAGGAACAAGTTTCTTGATAGAAGAGATTACAATGTTTGAGCAGATAAGCACGAACATTGTAGCAAGTCCCATACCCATACCGTTGATGGCAGAAGATGTTGTACCCAAAGTAGGACACATACCCAAAAGGAGAACGAAAGTAGGATTTTCCTTAACGATTCCGTTCATCAATACTTTAAAATTATTCATAATCTTACTCCCCTCCTATTTATTTGTTATTATCTGAAGCCTGCTGAGTAGCACCACTTGTGCCGTCAACATGCTGGTTCTTATAAGCTCCATATGCGCTGTTCACTGCTGCAAGGAAAGCACGGCTTGTTATGGTAGAAGCAGTAATTGCATCTATCTCGCCACCATCTTTAGATACTGTCAAAGGAGCATTGCCAGGATTCTTACCTGTTATATCACCTTTGGCACCTTTCTTGAACCAGTCAGCAGCCTTGGAACCCAATCCCGGAGTTTCTGCGTGGCTCAACAATGAATAGTCGATGATGTTGCCTTCTACATCGAAACCAACAAGAACTTTCAGTTCTCCACCAAATCCCATGGATACAGATTCTACAGCAGCACCGATAAACTCGCCACCTTTTGTAGCCTTGTAAATCTTATATGAAACACCGTCAACATCAATTGTTTCAGGAGCTTCGGCAGGGTTATTGTCGAAACCCGGAACTACCACTGCTATAGCGTCGCTCAAAGTCTTAGCATTGGCCTGCGCTATAGGTTCGGCAGTCACCTTGTTCACCCAGCCCAATATTGCTCCGGCCACTACAGAGAAACCTGTCAGGGCGAGAGCCATATTCTTCAATGATGATTCTAACTTTTTCATTTCTTTACTACCTCCCCGAATCTTTTAGGTTTGCAATAAGTATTGATAAGCGGAGTGAATGCGTTCATAATGAAGATTGCGAACGACATACCTTCCGGATAGGCACCGAAAGTACGGATAAGTACTGTAAGGAAACCTATGGCAATACCGTAGATAATCATGCCTTTGTGGTTCATAGGCGATGTAACATAGTCTGTAGCCATGAAGATGGCACCAAGCATAAGACCACCTGTGAACAGATGAGTAAGTCCGTCTGCATATTTTACAGGATCAATCAAATTCAGCAGTGTAGCGAATACGAATACTGTAGCGATGATTGATACCGGGATATGCCATGTGATGATTTTCTTCCACAACATATAAACGAGACCTATCAACAATGCAAGAGCACTAATTTCACCAATACATCCATGATTGTTTCCAATGAACAAATCAAAAGTTGAAGGAAGTTGTTCAAGTGCAGTAACATCACCCTTTACAGCCATTTTCATCAAGGCAAGCGGAGTAGCTGCTGTTTCAGCATCTGTATAAGACGCCCACTGACCTGCTACCGGCCATGAAGTCATCTGTACAGGGAAAGAGATAAGCAGGAAGATACGTCCAACCAATGCAGGGTTGAAAGG